>JBDRDH010000193.1:0-21487 GCA_043820985.1 Planctomycetota bacterium | reverse complement strand
TATCGGTGAAAGCCGTGACGACCGTCTATGGCCAAGTAGGAATCCGCGCGAAGATCGCAAAGAAGCTACTGGATCTCGCTGGCGTTGATATTCCGGTCGCTGTTGGGGAAAGCACGCCCATCTCCAGCCCGATGAGGATATGGCATGCCGGCATCGAGGGGCAGGGCATACTCGACGAGGATGAGATGCGGGCCCCACCCTCGGCGTGCGGTGTTCTCCCGGACGCCGTGGATCTGCTCGCACGCACGGCTCGCGAGTGCGAGCAGGATCTGGACGTCGTCGCGATCGGCCCGCTCACGAATCTGGCTCGGGCAATCCAACGCGATCCCGAGTTTCGCAGCAACGTGCGGTGCATTTGGGCGATGATCGGCGGCGTAACCTACCCGGACCGCCCACCAGACCGTGCGTTCGCTCCCGGAGAGGCCTTCATCGCGCGAGCCTCGCACAATGTCCGGTGTGATGTCGGCGCAGCCCGGATTATCCTTGAAAGCGGTATCCCGGTCGTGATGGTGGGAAACGACGTGACGACGCGCTGTCGCATCGATCTCCCCGGGATCGACAAGATCAAGCAACACGGAGGCGACGTTGACCAAGCGGTCGTGCGGATGATGCGCACATGGTTGCAGTACCGCTCAGAACTGTTCGGCCGCCCTGTCACCTGGACCTGCCTGCACGACGCCCTGGTTGTGGCCGAAGCGTACGGGATGGGATTCACGCAGCGTGATCCCGTTGACGTCGAAATCTCGGATGACGCAGGCACCAAGGTCACTGCCAACCCCGACTCGCATATCGAAGTCTGCCGCACCGTGCGAAAGACGGCGATCGAGGAATGGTATCTCGATATTGTAGCGGGTAGCAACGCCGAACGCTCGGCGATCCGAGAATGAGGACGCTTGGGTGCGTGTACGCAACAGGACAATTCGCAACGCCATTAATCGGCTCAGCTTGGCCATGGGCCTGGCACCGGTGGCCTATGCAGCCGTGCCGGACGATGTCCGCGTTCTGTTCCACAAGCGCGATCGCGAAGATTTCGGCTTCCTCTCGAACTTCCACGAAGCAGCGATCGAGATTGACGGCGAGCGGTGGCCGACGGTCGAGCATTACTATCAGGCCCAAAAATCGCATGACCCGGATTACAGGAAGGCCGTTTGCCAAGCTCGGACGCCGGGCCAGGCAAAGCGGTTGGGTGATGTTCGAATCGGCAGCCAGCGCCAGGCTACGTGTTCGTGGTTTCGGACGCATCCGGAGACTCTGCGCCCAGATTGGGACGAGGTTAAGCTCGCGGTCATGGAATCAGCCGTAGAAGCCAAGTTCCGGCAGAACGAGGATCTGGCCCGAGCCTTGCTGGCCACTGGAGATGCTTTGCTCGTTGAGGATTCCCGTCGGGACAACTTCTGGGGCGCGGGTCGCAAGGGTGCTGGTCAGAATTGGCTGGGACGGGTCCTTATGGATGTCCGGGAGAGGCTTCGGGCGGATAGAAGCTCGCGCGGATGGAGGAAACGACAACACGGGAAGGCCAATGGGTCCTGACCCGCAATGCAGGAGTTCTTGATGTGGTCGGCAGAGCAAATACCGTGCAGCAGTCAGCGAATTGCGGTTGTCCATGGAGTTGACCACGACAGCCTTCCACAGGCGATCCATGCAATCCGTGATCTCGGCCTGCGCGACGCAGTCCATTCAGATCTCGAACCGCGTGAGGGACGAGTCACGCTGCCTGGGTGCAAGGCGGGATGGGGGTATCTGAGCCTTGCTAGCGTTCCCTATCCCTCGACCAGCGACGAGATTCTCGCACGCGTCAACGAACGGGTCGAACCGCTGGTCTGGGGGCGATGCTGGTTCACCTCAGCTCTGAACCCGGGGCACCTGTCCTGGTCCTCAGCCCCGGACGACGAAAAGCTGCGTCGTCTTGTTGAAATGGCCGCCGCCCTGCGAGAGCATTATGGTGGAGATGTATTCATCGTGCCGAGCCCGTCGCCGTTTGCCTTCTGTTTTCAAGGCCTGACGTGCCGGCGTTGGCACATCCTCAACCGTTTCGACAAGGACGTCGAGTTGCCGCTCCCTGCCGGCCAGGCTGGCAGCGTCGTGCTGGCGTCACCCGGCAATTGTAGGCGCGACGCGTTCATCTGCGTCTACGACAAGCAAGCGGAGTCCATCGCCTGGCGCAGCACGTTCGGATTCTGCTCGAGCGCGCGCGGTGTCCCTGAGTAGGATGAAAGGAATCCAGAAGTAAGCCCGACCGATTCGCGGTTCAAGGTGCGAGTGGCCGTTGACGAGCGTGAGGGATGCTCAAGAGAAAAAAGTGCCGGAAGGGCAACGCGCAACCGTTGTGAATACCTGCCGTTATGACAAGCAATAAGCGCACGATCATCGTTGGCGACGTACATGGCTGCGGCGAGGAACTCCTGGCCTTGCTGGACAAGCTGGCGTACCCACGCCCAGGGGATCGTCTGATCTTCGTGGGCGATCTCTTTGACCGCGGCCCTCTACCGCAACTGGTGCTGCAGACGATCCTGGATCACAAACGTCGAGGACCGCAGAAGGGCTACGGACTCGAATCGGTGTGTGGCAACCACGACGCCGAGTTGCGGGCTTATTGTCGTATGCTATACGATGATACTGGCAGAAGCTCCTCGCTGTCCCGCACGCAGCAGCGCACAATCGATGCCGTCGATCGGGCCGGAATGCTGGAGGACTTGGCGATCTTCCTGGAAGACCTCGACAACGTCGACACGATCCGTGATTCTGCCGGTGAGTGGGCGGTCGTGCACGCGGGAATCGATCCGGTCCTCGGCCTCGACGCAACACCGGGTGCGATTAAGCGTACGATTAAGGCACTGCCGGGCCTTCCCGCCTGGTACGATGAGTACGATGGCGACGACGGCCTGCTGATCTGCGGGCATCAACATCAGGCCGAGCCCCTGGTCCGCTCGCGCGACGGTCAGCCGGTGGTAATCAACGTTGACACAGGCTGTTGTTATGGCGGGGCGCTGACGGCCTACCTTGTGGAGGAAAGCCAATTCATGAGCGTTCCGGCCGCCAGAGTGTACTATCGAGAACGGCCGTAGGCAGCCCGTACTGGCAGATGTACTGGACCGAATCGGTTGCCAGCGAGGACAGGCCCCACATCAGGCAACTGCAGAAGAGCACTCGCGGGACGAATCTTGGATCAACTTCTATAATGAACGAGTATCGTGTAGGATTGGCGACACCGAATGCCCGCAGTAATTCAGCTTGAAAAGACGATCGACGCCGAGACAGGCGCGCTTTCGTGTGCTGCGCTGAGTAGCACCGGACGGTTGGCCTTGACTGCGGAGCAAGATGGCCTACTGCGTCTTTGGGACGTGAACTCGGGACACCTGTTGAACACCTTGATTGGGCATTCTAACTGCATCAACAGCCTCGATATTACCGCGGATGATCGATTCCTTCTGTCCGGAGGCGATGACGAGGCCCTTAGGTTCTGGGATCTTGCGTCAGGGCGTTGTGTCCGGACTCTCATAGGTCGCCCAGCATCGGTTACATGTGTCCGCTTTAGCGGCGATGGGCGATATGCTGTCTCAGGAACACTCGACGACCGGCTACAGTGCTGGGAGCTTGCGAGCGGCCATTGCTTGGCGACGTCGCTCATGAGTTGCAGCGTCGAGGATCGGGGAGTCCGATGGATTTGGCTTTCCGAAGCGGCTGAACGAGTATTCGCTGTCCGACGACAGATCGTGGAGGACTTCATTGAAGATGATTGCCCACGCGATCTCCCAGTGGCCATCACTCCCCAGCCGATAGCCCTTTGGCAGCCGCGAACTGGCGGGTTCGCTGAACTCATGAAGGCTGCGGGTCCGGTTCATGTCCTGGATGATCCATCTGAGGCTCTGGTCGCGAGAGAAGTGGAGCTCGACGTCCCGAACGTCGTCTTGAAGTGCAACCTGCTGACAGGCGAACACTCACTCGAATACACGTGTCCCGGTGTGCCCGACTTCTTGGTTCGCACAGCAGTTCGACGTGCTGTCGTGGCAGCATGCGGGCGTCAACTGGTTGTGTGGCGAGTCGACGCCGAATCACCGGCGCAGATTATCGACGCGCATGGTGCCGACATCATCGCGCTGTGCGGCAGCCGATCAGGGGATCGGGTTCTCACGGCCGCCACGAGTGGAGAGCTAAGAATCTGGCACGTGCATCCGGAGTCCAAATGAGCGTGTTTCCGGTTGCTGAGAGCGGCGTGAAGCGTCGGGATTACGGCAATGATAGCGCGCGAGATGCGGGACCCTCGCTCAGAACTCGGTGTCTTGGCTCACTGTTCTTCTCGCCTCCGAAGCCACCGCTGGCCAGCCTCGGAATCGTCCGGGTCATGGTTGCACTTGACGCCGCCAGCGGCTGTGTCCAAAATGAGGCCCAAAATGGCGTGCAACATGTGCAACATGGTGCACATGGAGAGTAACGACTTTGGACTTCAACCTCTTGAGAATGCTATAAGTTACGCGAATTCAGAGGATTGGCTCAAATCGAGCCTGTCGGGCTCATAACCCGGAGGTCGCAGGTTCGAGTCCTGCCCCCGCTAGTTCTTGTCACAAAGGGACTTGCAGCAATGCGAATCCCTTGTTTTTTGGCCCAAATCGGCCCAGTGTACCCTGAAATGTACCCCGCCAGCGGCTTACTATGGCCCCGTGAACACGCGCTGGAAAACCGCGAAGTCGACTACGTCCACGTCGCTGTCGCGGTCCAGATCAGCGCAGGTGCATTCGGGATCGCACGCCACCTCCGGACCGGCCAGGCACGCGCTGAATAGCAACACGTCGTCTAGCTCGACCACGTCGTCCCAGTTGAGGTCGCCCGTGACCACCGGCCGCAAGTGGATGTCGTCGTAGTACACCTCCGTCGACCCGTTGCCATACAGATCCAGGGCGGTAATGTTCAGCGCGCCGCCACCGACGCCGAACACCCCGGCGGTCCACGACGCCGGCGCGCCCAGCTCCATCCCGTCGTAGTACACGCGGTATAGGTCGGCGACCAGATCCACCACCACGTCGATCCGTACCCAGGTGTCGGTGATCAGCGGCACCGCCACCGGCGTCTGCTGGTCCCGAATGAACGACCCGGTCAGCGAGTCGGCGTGCAACTGCGTGGACCAATGATACGGACCGCCATCCTCGTAGGTGTTCAACAGGATGAAGAACGAACCGCAGAACTCGCCGGTCGGATCGCAGCCTGATTGGAAGTCGCCCGGCACATACTGCCACGCCGTGAACACATAGCGGTCGGCGGGCAGATCATACTCCTGCACCAGGTCGGTCTCTGCCGAGACCGTCAGCGCGTTGAACGGGCTCCGGGCTTGGGCATCCGTCACCAAGCCATCGGCCAACGGATTGTCATCCCAACCCTTCCAGCCATACCGACCGTGCAAGCCGAAGCCGGCCTCGTGGAAGTCAAACGCGTCGTGCCAGTAGTCGGCCCACCAGGTGCTGCTCGACAAGGTAAAGTTGTCGATTACCACTGGGCTACTGAGCTCATTCGTCGATAGCAGCCAGCGTAGCTCGTGCCACGTCGGCGACGGCACCACGTCAAAGCTCAGGCGGACCCGCTGCCAGCCGTCCTCCAGCGGCTCGATCACCTCCTGATGGTTCTCGATCGTGCTCTCCGGCGACACCAGCGGCTCCCACCACAGGGCTCGGCCTTCGCTATAGTAGTCAAATTGGTAGGAAACGCGCTCGCGATCAGCAGCGCCGGCCTGACCGTCAAGATGCACCATGAGTTCGGCGTCGGCGGGGAACCCGCCAGGCAGGCCGAGCACGCCGCGATGATCGGTCACTTCGGGCATCCACTCCACCGGGAACGTGCCCGCTTGGCCCCACGTAGCTTCCATATGCCACATGGGCAGCACCTCGTAGAGCGCCTCCGGCGGCCACTCTTGCCGGTCGAAGTAGTAGTACTGCGCGCGGCTCTTATCCTGGTGCTCCGACGGCGCGCCGGGATCGTCCAGCGACCGGTCCTTGGGCTGTCCGGTCAGCTCGATGGCGAGGTTGTCGATGAAGACGTAGCTGTCGCCGCTGGTGCCGGTCTTCAGGGTGATCACCACATCTGCGGTCTCAACGACCGGCATCAGGCTCTGCTCCCAGGTATAGTGCAGTGATCCGTCCGGGTTGGGCAGGACATCGACGAGTTGCGGTTGATGAGCCGCCGGGGGACGCAGCCCGTCTCCGTCAGGCGGCCAAACGACCACGCTCCAGGCATCGTCCGCGGGGTCGTTGGCCAGGATGTCCGCGGAGATGACGATCTGCTGCACTTCGGCCGGGCTGTAGCCGTTGGAGAGGTGGCCAGTGAGGACGGCCGTCTGCTCCGGGCCGCTCACGCCCCAGAAGCCCTGCTGTTCGGGCCAGCGTGGATCCTCGTAGTAATGCACCAGCGCGCCACCCAGATCCCATTCTGGCCGAGCCACTTGCGGGGGTACGTGGAACGGGATAGCCGAACCGGGAAGCCATGGATCGATGAAGCCATACTCCATGGCAGCGCACACGGCGCCCATCGGCGTTAGATCCCGCTGCATCGCGACTCGCCCGCTATACAACTCCAGGTGGTCGTACACGAAAGGCTCGCCCGGCTCGCCGACGGCGCTGATGGTCAAGGTGTTCTCACCCTCGCGCAAGATCTCCCACGGCACCGGTATCCTCAACTCGCCAAACACCTCGCCCGGTGGAAGCGGGAGCTGTACGTCGTTGAGGGCAACGATCCAAAACTCGCTGTCAATCGCATTAAGTAGCCAGAGGTCAAGGTACGGGACTTCGTCGTCGTCGTCCGGTGGTGGTATCGGGGGTGGAGGGGGCGGTGGCGGCGGCCAGGGCCACTTCGGCCAAGGCGGTGGCGGCAGCCAGATCACGGTTTGCTGGAACTCGGGGACCGTGTGTGGCGGATCCTGGCCCTGGGATTGATAGTGCTCGACCACATCAAAGGTGAAGCCGCCGTGGTCGGTGAAGTGCAACAGGAGCTGCGTATCAGCGTCGAGGTTGGCGCAGGCCGCACTGACGGCGTCGAGCAGGTCCTGGATCGTCCCGTTCGGCACCGTCTGGATGTTGTGAGGTGCGCTGCCGTAGAGGCTTTGCAGGGCGCTGGTCATGTTGTCCATGTCGTTGATATAAGCCGGCTGATCAATTAGCCCGCCGAAGAGGATGATCTCGTGACTGGCACCGGCGGCGTTCCAGACCAGGTTCTCGCCGCCGTTGCCGTACGAGATGATCACCGTCTCGGCCTGACCGTGGAAGGGTCCAGCTTCATCATGCTGCCGGGCGGTAACGCAGTCGGCAACGACATTGTGGGTGACGCCGTCGCGCATGGCGCCGGGGGTTGCGTCCCAATGACCGCTGTGGGGGCCGGCGAGGGCACTGGTGAACTTCGAGCCGAGGTTGGCGACCGGGTCGGCGCACCACGAGGCCCGGAAGGCCCAGGACTGTTCGTCCCAGTCTGCCGCAGAAGCGAAGACCCAGGGCACGCCCGCGCAAGGCCCGCTTGGGCCGAAGATGAGCGCGAAATCGTCCTCCAGGCCGCCGCCGTAGCAGGTGTTCGCGAAGATCTTGACATCCAGAACCTGGCCATCGTTGGCAACGATTTCGTCGGCGAGGTACTGCGCGAGGAAATCGTCGCGGATCTGACCATCGGAGGTGCAGACGGTTGAGTGTACGCCGGGAGGCTGTTGTCGAGGTTGCCCATCGCTGGCGTGAGAAACTGCGGGGGGCCACAACGTGCTGCCGGCAAGCGTGAGGATCGCACAAGTTAGTATGGTGAAACCGGTTGTTGAGGATCTGAACATGACGGTCTCCTCTTCTCTGCCCGATCAGAAGTGCTCATGCGCCCACGGCCAACTGCGGAGTGCTGGTGCTTCCTAGCCCGACGGTGCGGAAGTGCTGTCACGTGGCGTGGGTGCCGCGCGTTCCATTGGACAGTATACGGCAAGAAGCGGCAATCTTGTCCATTATTTTTGCATCGCCGCTCAGGGCGGCGGGTGGCGCGGTTGCCGAGTCCTGACGGTTGCACGGTGTCCCTGCCGTTCGGGTGGCGGGAACTCATGCCAGCATTCGGGGCAGGTGGCTTCGCCCAGCGTCAGGTCGTACCGGACGCTCATATTGACACGCATTATGAGGGTGGCTGAAATGGGCCCAAACTGTTGCTTTACATGTGCAATATGTTCAACATGTGGAGCAACGAATCAGACAGGCAACTGACTATGAAATCGATAGGTTGCGTGCAGCTAACGACTTGCGCAAAAAGCAGCTCGTCAGGCTCATAACCCGGGGATCGCGGGTTCGAGTCCTGCCCCCGCTAGTTCTTGTCACAAAGGGATTTGCAGCAATGCGAGTCCCTTGTTTTTTGGCCAAAATCGGCCCAGCGCACCCTGAAATGTACCCCGCCAGCGGCCAAACATAGGGCTCGCCGGGAGTGTTCAAACCATACCGGAGGTTGTCCCATGGCCAGCTTGAAGAAACGTGGCAAGTCGTACCAGATCCAATACCACGTAGGCGGCAAGCAGCGGATGATCGGCCTCGGCCGCATCCCGCTCCAGATCACGAAGGAGAAACTGCGCCAGTTCGAGTCCGCCGAGCCTGAGGCGACGAGAGTCCCTTCCCCACGATAACGCCCATCGCCACCGTCGTGGCGGCGTACGTCGAGCACATCCACCATGTCAAGGCACCCAAAAGCATCCAGACGGATATCTACTGCTTGCGCGCGGCCTTTCGCATGCATCATGCTGATGATGCGATGCACACGGATTATGGCTGTCGCTTACGTGGCGAGGCTTTGCGCATAAATCATGCGGTGGCAGGTAGCTGTGATCTCTGGGTCGGGGTAGCTCATAACTCGGTGGACCCGAATTTACGGTCCGGCTAGCCGAACACAATTTTGCCGCCAGCATGGCCGATCGATACGATTATGGGCAAAAGAAGCAGGTAGAGCACCAGCATCGTCAGATCGACAGCGTCGGGAAGGAGCGCGCCCTTGGCGGTATGAACCCAGATCACCACCGCCCCGTAGACGAGCAGCACGATCGACATGAGCAGCTTGAAGAGGTAGAGCCTCTTCGTGGTCTTGCCGTACTTGTAGACCCAGTGCAAGAGACCGGTCTTGAAGGCGGGCAAGGACGTGATCCAACCAGCGATCACGAGGTAGTAGCTAGTCCGTTCGAAATGGGCGTTCCCAAAGATGTAGAAGAGGATCAGAAAGAGAGGCGCCATGGCGAAGAGGGCCTGGGGAAAATGGACCGTGATCGGGTGAGGGTGCGTCTTCAGAAGGGCGACCGCCCAGCCAGGAGGCGGCTCGCCGGCGGGGGTGGAGGACGGTTTCAGCCGGCCAACCTGCTCCAATAGCCTGAAGACCTCCGTCCCATGGGGTGCTCCCTCGATCGCATCGCTCAGGTCGCGCCCGGCCGCATGTCTCCCCATGTGAACGCCATCCTTCCAGAAGCCGCTCGAAGAGACGTCGTAGACCTTCCCGTCGACGACGGTATAGGCCGGCCGGCCATCCTTGCCGTCGAAGCTCGCAAGATCTTCTTCTTTGAATTCTCTCATACCATTGCCACCCGCCTCGAAAGAAATCGACACTCCTGAACCGGATTGTGGCAAACGCGATCCTCTCCGAATGCCAGGAGCCAGATATCCTAGCACGTACCGGGGCATCGCGCCAATGTGGCATGGAGTCCGCAGAACGTCTGATGCTCGTCAGCTTTCATGTGCGGGGGGATTTGCGCCATCCGGCATGGTGTGGTATGATCCCTCCAGGACTGTCGTAAAACTGTGGGTATTTTCGCGCACGTCATGCACGACATGCGTAACATGCGGATTTTGGTTGTCGCTTAGGCGGCAAGGCTTTATTCGTAAATCACGCGGTGGCAAGTGCTTGCGATTTCGGGGTTGTGTGAACTCATAACCCGGAGGTCGCAGGTTCGAGTCCTGCCCCCGCTAGTTCGGTAAGCTCCTTAGGGACAAGTACTTAGGCTTGTCCCTTTTTTGTGCGCCGACCGGAAAATGGGCAATTTGCAACTAAATTGCAACTACGCCCTGAAATCGATCCGGCCGGCCCGCCGCTCTCGGGATGGAACAAGCCATCAAGGACCGAGAGCGTCGAGGAGCTTACCGTGGCCGCCATCTTCCAACGGGGAAAGAAGGGCATCTGGTGGATCAAGTACTACGTCGCCGGCCAGCAGGTCTACCACTCGTTGCACACCACCAACGCCCGCGCCGCTGAGCGGATCAAGAAATAGATCGAAGGCGACGAAGCCAAGGGCGAGCTGCTGGCGCCGTCCCGCACGCCGCTGCCCGAACTGCTCGAGGACTACTGCCGGTTCATGGCGACGTTCCGCACGCGGAAGTCGTGCTCGGCGGACGTCTCGATCCTGCGGATCGTCTTCGGACCCGTCACGTCGGCGCTGGAGCTGGGCTCGCGCGTCAACCGCCGGTTCCGCACGGACGACGTGAAACGCCTGCCGGATACCATGGTCCGCCGCCACATACGGGCCAAGCACCTTGAGGATGCCACCGGCGGCATGCTCGAGGATTTCATCACGACCCGGATCCGCGAGGACGGGATCTGGGTGCCTCTCCACCGACGAGCCGGCGGGAAAGCCGGTGAGCGATTGTGAAAAACGTACGGTGTGTCTGACCGTCCACCGTGGGATCGAAGACGACCGGCTGATGCAGACCCAGGGCCCGGCGGCGTATCGACAAGCGCGCATCGTGGATCTGTGCCAGGAAGCGATGAGTCAAGGCGCGTTGCTCACTCGGGAAGATCTGGCCTATCGTGTTTTCTTTGTCAATGTTCGTACGATCTCTCGCGACCTGGAGGCGTTACGCCGCGCTGACCCAGAGACCCTCATCCCGCTTCGAAGCACGGTTCAGGATATCGGGCCGGTCTTGACCCACCGCGTGCGGATCGTGCGTCTGGCCCTGGAGGGGCTCACCACGACCGAGATTCAGCGGCGAGCACGCCATTCGGTATCAGCGATCGCCAACTACCTGTCGACTTTTACGCGATGTGCTCAGTTGGCCAAACGTGACATGCAAGCTGGGCAGATTGCCTTCTTGCCGAGGCGAAGCCGGAAGCTCGTCGAGCAGTACATCGACCTGCTGCATGAGTGTGAGTCGGACAAGAACATGGCGTACCACCTGGAGGAGCTGCTGCACCTGGGCCATGGAGGTGGGGAAAAAACCGGAAGGGGACGCCGTGGCGATTAATCCTAAGCTTGACCGTGTCCGCAAAATGTTCGGCTCTTTGCGGGAGAAAAGTCTGAAAAACGCCTTGGCTCACGTGATCGGCCGGGATTTCCCCCGTATCGGAGGCGAACGCATACGGGCGTTGTATGCGGAGATGATCTTGGAGGTTGTTGCCGCGCACCTGCGCCCGCGCGAGCATCTTCGTCACGGGCAGGCCCTGTGGTTGGGCGTGGATATCAACGACCCGCCGGCTCGCGGCAAACGCATCGCGGATACGCATTTGATCCCGGTGATCCTGGACGTCAGCACCGACGAGGACGTCCAGGCTCGATTGGATCGGACGCCTGCCGAAGAACGTCTGCAGGCCAAGGCCATCCGTCTATGTGAGCAGGCGTTTCATCAGGGGGCGCTATTGTCGAACGCCGACTTGGCGGAACTCCTGGCGGGTGACGCCTCCCGGATCGCCAGCGCCTTGGTCTCTCACGAGCGCAAGACCGGGAAGGTCGTTCCGCGGCGGGCGACGTTGCATGATGTGGGCTGCGGGATCACCCACAAGCGGATTATCTGTTGGAAGCGTTACGCAGACGGCAAGTCCTCGGACCAGGTTGCCCGCGAGACGTACCACACTGTGGAGGCGGTGGATCGGTACCTGGGTCAGTTCGATCGGGTTCGTCACTGCCGGACACAGGGGATGACGCCGGCCGAGACGGCCTATGCGTTGAACTGTGGGCGAAGCCTGGTCGAAGAGTACCTGCGGATCGATCGCGAGTTGATGGGGACCGTGGAGGGCGAGGACATGGCAGCAGAGGACGCTGACAGGCGTAGCGGAGAACGAGAATGCGATTGAGATCGGACGTGATGATTATGCGATTAAGGTCGATTGACGTTCGGTGTGAAGATCGGACAATAGCTGATGCCGGCGGAGAGGATAGGGCTCTGCTGAGGAGCAACCGAGCGCTCGCGCCGGTGCCGGGACGCGGGCGGGAGCCTGCTTTCACAGCAGCCTCCCGCCTTCCCCACCAACGCGTTCTGGCCACAAAGCGATAAACCTCGGGGTTGCAAACATCCCGGACCGGTGGGACATGTCAACATTGGACGGCTGGGCATCGTCCGAGTCAGTTCACAACCGGCGGGCGGGGCCTCGGTGCAAATGCCCGCCGCCAAGCCTCGCACATTACCTTCTGCGACGAGTCGGCAACAAAGGTTGCGTTGCGTTTGGGCCGCGGCTTCGCCAGACGGTTTCCCGAAGAACTCCTTGCGAAGACGCCAACCCTTCACGCTGTAACCTCCGCCATGCAAGGGTGTTACGCCCATTGTGGCTGGGCGCGATGATCTGTGTGATCGCTGACAGAAAAGGGCTTACGTGTAAGTTGAGGTGTGGTCTTGAGTTGTGATTATGCTACCCATCTCGCTCATAACCCGGAGGCACGACGCAAGCCGCTCAGCCAGTGCAGGATGCACAACCCTGATCACTTACGCGAAGTGGAGGTCAACCATGAGCTGGCTTGGGAGAATGGTAGGCGGCGTGATCGGCAACGAGTGTGGCGGAAGCCACCTGCGCGGTCTTCTTGACGCTGGGGTCTTTGCTTCTATTGAGCCGCGGTTGACACGGGGCGCAAACCTGTTCGTATAGCGCGCGAAGCTGCATCCGAAGGCCGAGCGTGTGTGATGAGAGGAACTTGATGACTGATCGACCCGACATCCAGCGCTCGCTGGGGCTACTCGGGGCTACCGGCGTCGGTGTGGGCGCGATTGTCGGCGGAGGAATCCTGGCCCTGGCGGGCGTAGCCTTTGCCGCGACCGGCCCGAGCGCCATCGTGGCGTTCGCGCTCAATGGCATGATTGCCGTACTCACGGCGCTCAGTTTCGCGGAGCTTGCCACACAGTTCCCCGAGTCGGGCGGGACATATGCGTTTGCCAAGAAGGTCCTGACGGTCGAAGCGGCCTTCAGCGTCGGGTGGGTGGTCTGGTTCGCCTCGATCGTGGCGGCGGTCCTCTATGCGTTTGGATTCGGGGCGTTCGCCGTGATTGCCCTGGAGGAAATCTGCCGCTCTGTCTCGGGCGGGGCTCCCAGTTGGATGACCGGTCGCGCTGCCGTCATCTGCCTGGCCGTCGCAGCAACGCTGGTCTACACGATCGGATTGACCTGCAGGGTGGCCGGCGGAGGGCAATGGCCAAACGTCGGGAAGGTGCTCGTGTTCTCGATCCTGATTGCGGCCGGGCTGTGGGCGCTGGTCGGCAAGCCGGCCGAGAGCATCAGCGATCACCTGAGCCCGTTCTTCGCAGGCGGCGTGATGGGCTTGGTCCGAGCAATGGGATACACGTTCATCGCGCTGCAGGGATTCGACCTGATCGCGGCGGTGTCCGGTGAAATCCGTGATCCACGGCGGACGATTCCGCGGGCGATGTTCCTGTCGTTGGGGGCCGCCCTGGCGATCTACCTGCCCCTGCTGTTCATCATCGCGACGGTGGGAGTCGCTCCCGGCGAGTCAATTACGCAGGCAAGTGCTGAACAGCCGGAAGCCATCGTCGCGATCGCAGCACGTCGATACCTCGGGGCATTCGGCTACTGGTTGGTGGTGGCGGCAGCCATCCTGTCGATGCTCTCAGCATTGCAGGCCAACCTGCTGGCGGCCTCGCGCATCGCGCGGGCCATGGCGCGCGACCGCACGCTGCCGCACTGGCTGGAGGTGCTCCATCCTCGGCGCGGCACGCCCACCGCAGCCGTTCTGACGACGGCGGCGATCGTCATAGTCGTGTTGGTCCTGGTCCCGGATGTGGCCGCCATTGGCGCCGCGTCGAGCCTCGTGTTCCTCGTCACGTTTGCGCTGGCCCACCGAATCACGGTCATGGCGCGTCGGCGAGGCGGCGTTGCGCAGCCGTATTTCCGTACTCCGTGGTTCCCGCTCGTTCCGACGGTCGGGGCACTCGCCTGCGCGGCCTTGGCGGCCTTTCAGGGGCTCAGTGTACCGAGTGCCGGGATGATCGTGTGCATCTGGCTTGCACTCGGTGGCGTGCTCTATGCGTCCTTGTTCGGGCGGAGGGCCAGAACGATGGACGCGTACACGCAGGCCTTGGATGCCGAGTTGGTGCGCCTGCGGGGACGCAACCCCTTGGTCCTGGTCCCGATCGCGAACCCAACGAACGCGGTGGCGATGGTCGGGGTAGCAACCGCCTTGGCCACACCCAAGGTCGGCCGCGTCATCCTGCTCTCGATCGTATCCCCGCCGGCGGACTGGCAGGCCGTGAAGGCGCCTCCCTCCCTTGAGGCATCGCAGGCCGTGGTTCGAGGGGCCCTGACGGCGTCGTTCGCCCGGGGCCTGGCGCCGGAGGCACTGACCACGGTCGCCGCCGATCCGTGGAGCGAGATGGCTCGGGTCGTCCGAGCCCATCGGTGCGAGAGCCTTCTGCTGGGACTGAGCAGTCTGACAGAGTCCGGTCTCGAGACCCGTCTCGAAGCGCTCATGGGGCAGGTGGCCTGCGACGTGGCCATCCTCCGGGCGCCATCCGGATGGCTGCTCCGCGAGGTTCGCCGTGTGCTCGTCCCACTGGGAGGTCACGGTGAGCACGACGAGCTACGGGCTCGTTTGCTGGCGAGCATCCACCGCCTGGGCGCCCGAGAGACCACTCTGCTCCGCGTGGTGCCGTCGACGGCGGCCCCGCGCGATCAGGAGCGGGCGGCGGCCGAGCTGCGCCGGGTGGCCAAGGACGAGGTGGCCGGGAACTCCCGAGCGATCGTGGTCGCCGAGGACGATGTGGCCAATGCGGTGGCGCGACAGGCCGCGGAGGCCGACCTCGTGGTGCTCGGGCTGCGGCGGATCGGTCAGCGGCGGAAGGTATTCGGCGAACTGGCCCTCCGCGTGGCACGGGAGACCAACTGTGGGATCATAATGATCAGTCGACGTGGGTAGAACGGCACATCCGGCGCGCGGCCTTCGCCCGCGGGTTCGACCAGATCGGGCCCCCGCGGGTTCCGCGGATACCCCCGGTACGCTGGTTCGAGCGAAAAAGAAATTCTCGCAAGTTTGGATAACTTCCCATTGATTTTTGGGATGCATGAGCTACTTATGTAATACATGTGTCGCGGCACGGCTGACGCCTGCCTGACGCCGTGCGGCGTCTCGCCAGCCGGTCCGATTCGGCCCTGAGGGTCAAAGGTAAAATGGAAGAGGGATTGCTGGGCTCCGATCCGGAGCCCGACGGTGCCCTGCCTGTCCTGGATCAACGGCCTGCCACCGAAGAGCATAGACCAAGGCATCGTGTCCATGAGCACGCTGACTTCCATCGTGAAACGCGACCGGACGTCACGAGCAGCGCACGCAGCGAGTCCTTTCGCGAAACGTATTTCCCGGAAGCGCGCCGCAGCGAGTGGAATGACTGGCGCTGGCAACTGCGAAATCGACTGCGCGATCTGCAACGGCTCGGCCGGGTGGTGCACTTGTCCTTCGACGAGGAGATGGCCATTCGTCGCCTCGGCGGGCACTTGCCCGTAGGAATCACTCCCTACTACGCATCCCTGATTGATCCCGAAGATCCACACGACCCGATCCGCCGAACAATGATCCCCACGACGGCGGAGTTCGTGCGCGCGCCGGGTGAGGCGGACGATCCACTGGCGGAGGACGCACACATGCCGGTGCCGGGGCTGGTGCATCGCTATCCGGATCGTGTGCTGTTCCTGGTGACCAACTTCTGCGCGACGTATTGCCGCTACTGTACGCGAGCGCGGATGGTGGGCCAGACCGGTGAGCACCACTTCAACGAGGCGCAGCACGAGCGCGCGTTGGACTACATCGCAACGCATGATGAGATTCGTGATGTGCTGCTGTCTGGCGGGGATCCGCTGACGATGACGGACGAGCGGCTGGACCGGTTGCTGGGGCAATTGCGGGCGATACCGCACGTGGAGATGGTGCGCATCGGGACGAAGGTTCCGGCAGTGCTGCCTCAGCGCATCACGCCAGGCTTGACGCGTGTGCTCCATCGCCACCCCCCGCTGTGGATGAGCATCCACTTTATGCATCCGACCGAGCTCACGTCGGAAGTGGCCAAGGCGTGCGACCGCCTGGCCGACGCGGGCATCCCGCTGGGTAGCCAGACCGTGCTGACACGCGGCGTGAACGACGACGTGGTGACGATGAAGCGACTGATGCAGGGGCTGTTGCGGATTCGCGTGCGGCCGTATTACCTTTACCAGTGCGACCCGATCTCGGGTTCGGCGCACCTGCGGACGCCGGTGCAGTGGGGCCTGGAGATCATCAACGGCTTGCGCGGCCACACGACCGGGTACGCCTGTCCCACGTACGTGATCGACGCACCGGGCGGGGGCGGCAAAATCGTGCTGTGGACTGACAACGTGGTCGGAAGAGAGGGCGATGACCTGCTGCTGCGCAACCACGAGGGCGAGGTCTTCCGTTACCCCGACCCGATCCAGCGGGGAGCCTGAGACATGGAGCGACAATCGCTCAACGGTTGCGCCCGGGGCGCCGACCTGGGCCTGACCGGCCGGCGGCTTGCGCCCGAAGGAGCCGTGGAATGTTAATCGGAATGACGTATGACCTGCGGGCCGATTACCTCGTGGCCGGCTTCGGCAAGGAGGAAACCGCTGAGTTTGACCGGCCCGATACGATCGACTCCATCGAGGCCGCGCTGCAAGAGCTGGGGCACCAAACCGAACGCATCGGGCATGCGCCGGCCTTGGCCAGCCGCCTGGCGCGTGGCCAGCGTTGGGACCTCGTCTTCAACATTGCCGAGGGGCTCGCCGGTGCGTCCCGCGAGGCTCAGGTACCGGCGATGCTGGAGGCCTTCCAGATCGCGTGCACCTTTTCGGACCCGCTGATCTCGGCGCTGACGCTCGATAAGGCGCTGACCAAGCGCGTGCTCCGCGACCTCGGGCTGCCGACTGCCCCGTTTGCCGTTATCGAGTCCGTCGGCGAGCTCGCCCGTTTCGACCTGGCCTTTCCGGTGTTCGTCAAGCCGTTGGCCGAGGGCACGGCAAAAGGGATTGACGGTCATTCGCGGGTGGACTCGGCGCGGCAATTGAAGGCCGTGGTGGAGCGTGTACTCGCTGAATTCCACCAGCCGGCCCTGGTGGAAGCATACCTTCCGGGCCGTGAGTTCACCGTGGGGATCATTGGCACGGGCTCGAGTGCGAAGGCCGTGGGCACGCTCGAAATCGTGCTCCTGGCCGAGGCAGAGCCGCACGCCTACACCTATGTCAACAAGGAACGGTGCGAGGAGTTGTGTCAGTACGCACTTGCTCCCCGGGACTGCGCGACGCGGGCCGAGGACTTGGCGCTGGGCGCGTGGCGCGGACTGGGGTGCCGTGACGCCGGCCGCGTTGACCTGCGCGCGGATGCCGAAGGCGAACTCCAGATTCTCGAGGTCAACCCCCTGCCGGGTCTGCATCCTGCCCATTCGGACTTGCCCATCCTCTGCACGGCCGTCGGTATGCCCTACCTGGAACTGATCGGACGAATTGTCGCCTCGGCGGAAACGCGCGTCCGCGCACCGGACCCGCGACTCGGGGCGCTCGGCGGCGGGAGTTTCGCAGCAGAGCAATCGGCAGCCGTGCCGAAATGAGCGAGCCCGGTATGCACGCAGTTGTATTACATGACGACCTGCATGCAGACGCCCGCGCAGACGAAATCGACGTGTTTGCGCAGGCACGCACGGTGGAAGCTGCACTTTCCGAGCTGGGATACACGACATCGCGACTGCCGTTTTCGCTGAACCTGGAGGTCGTGCGGACCGAGTTGCTCACCTGTCAGCCGCCGCTGGTCGTGAATCTGGTCGAAGCCGTCGCCGGATTGGGCCGGCTGATCCACCTGGCCCCGGCGCTGCTCGACGCGTTGCGAATACCGTACACCGGGGCTTCGACCGAGGCGATAGTCCTGACCACGAACAAGCTGCTGACCAAGCGCCTGCTCGTATTGCAGGGGTTACCCGCGCCCGACTGGTTTGAGGCCAGCGGTGATGATTGCTCGGTCGCGCTGCGTCCTGGGCAATACATCGTCAAACCCGTCGCGGAAGACGCGTCGGTGGGCCTGGAAGACGACGCCGTCGTACAGATTGATGATCGCGCGGATCTCGAGCAACGCATGCAAGCACGTGCCGCGTCCCTCGGTCTCGAGGTGTTCGCTGAGCAATACGTCGAGGGGCGCGAGTTCAACGTCTCGATGCTGGCGGGTCCGGAGGGGCCCGAGGTGTTGCCGATCGCAGAAATCCACTTCGTGGATTACGCCCCCGGGCGGCCGCGGCTGGTCGGCTATCGCGCCAAATGGGACGCGGGGTCATTCGAATACTCACACACGCCACGGAGCTTCGAATTCCCTGCGCGGGATTCCGCGCTGCTCAAGGAACTCGAATGCCTGGCGCGCGCGAGCTGGTCGTTGTTCGGCGTGCGAGGTTATGCGCGCGTGGACTTCCGGGTCGACGCGGAGGGTCACCCTTGGATCCTGGAAGTGAATGCCAATCCCTGCCTTTCCCCGGACGCAGGGTTCGCCGCGGCCGCTGGCCAAGCAGGGCTGAGCGGACTGGACGTGGTGCAGCGGATCGTCACGGATGCACTCCGGACAGCAACGCGCCATGAGCGGTAGGAGGCCTGATGTTTCGAATTCGACGGGTTTTCGACGACGTCTTGCCGATGAACCGGAAGGAGATTGCGCAGATTCAACAAATCCTGCGGGCCCAGTTTCCGGGTATCCGCGAGCAGGATGTCGCCGGTCTTCCGGCCAAGCTGTGCAATCCGCTGAAATATCAGTTCCGTCACCTGCTCTTTGTCGCCGATGATAACCGTGGCGTGGTGCGCGGCTTCGCGCTGGTCGCGCACGAGCCGCAACTGCGCTTCTTTTTCCTCGACTACATCGCTACCGGCCAAAGGCTGTCGGGCAGCGGCGTGGGCGGCGCGTTGTACGAGCGGCTCCGAGACGAGGCCGTCGCGCACGATGTCGTCGGCGTCTTCTTCGAGTGCCTGCCGGACGATCCCGCCAAATGCGAGTCGCGCGCACAGTACCAACAGAACGTGGCCCGCTTGCGTTTCTACGAGCGGTACGGAGCCCGCCCCATCATCAACACGGCCTACCAGAAGCCGGTCAGCGCCGACGATCACGGCCTACCCTATCTTGTGTTCGACGGGCTGAACAGGAACAAGGCGCTCCGTCGTGACGTCGCCCGGGCCGCGTGCTGCGCAATCCTGGAGCGCAAGTACGACTACCTTTGTTCGCAGGAGTACGTCGACGAGGTCGTGGCGTCGTTCCGAGCTGATCCCGTCCGGTTACGCGAACCGCGCTACGTGCAGTCGAAATCGCCCGGCGAGCGACCGTTTCAAAGGGCCGCCCACGAACGGGTTCTGTTGATGGTGAATGACAAGCATGACATCCACCACATTCGCGAGCGTGGGTACGTGGAGGCCCCAGTTCGCATCGCCGCCAGTCTGAAAGAGCTGGAGCCCACGGGTTTGTTTCGCAGGTCAGACGTGAAGGAGTTTCCGGAGACGCCTATCCGTGCTGTCCACGACGGCCGCTTCGTCGACTACTTGAAACGCGTCTGCCAGAATGTACCGGCTGGAAAATCGCTTTACCCGTATGTGTTCCCGATCCGGAACGCCGCTCGGCCGCCGAAAGAACTGTCGGTGCGGGCTGGGTACTACTGCATCGACACGTTTACGCCGCTGAACCGGAACGCCTACCCGGCTGCCAAACGCGCCGTCGATTGCGCGCTGACGGCCGCCGAGGCGCTACTGGGCGGGGAGCGTCTGGCGTATGCGCTTGTCCGCCCACCGGGCCACCATGCGGAGCATGCCGCTTTCGGGGGCTTCTGTTACTTCAACAACTGCGCGATCGCGGCGCATCACTTGAGCCGCAGCGGGCCAGTGGCGATTCTGGACATCGACTACCACCATGGCAACGGGCAGCAGGAGATCTTCTACGAGCGCAGCGATGTACTCACGGTCTCGATCCATGGACACCCGGAATTCGCGTATCCTTACTTCACCGGCTTTGAGGATGAGAAAGGCGCGAAATCGGGCACGGGCCACAACCTGAATATTCCCTTGCCAGAGCAGGTCGATGCAGAACGCTATCGGCAGGCCCTTAGCCGTGCGCTGGACCGCATCCGTCGCTTCGGGCCCCATTTCCTCGTGGTCGCGCTGGGACTGGACACGGCCAAAGCGGACCCGACCGGCACCTGGCCGCTGGTGGCGCGCGACTTCGAAGAGAACGGGCGGCTGATTGGCAAACTGCGACTGCCCACGCTCGTGGTTCAGGAAGGCGGCTACCGCACGCGTACCCTGGGCGTCAACGCGCGGCATTTTTTCGCCGGTCTGGTCCAGGCCGCCTTCGGGCCGTCAGCGAACGGACATACCGGACGGGAGAACCGAAAATGACGGAGTCTTCGATTCACACAGGTTCTCGACCGGCGGAGCGCTTCGAATTGCGCGACGCCGTTCGGAAGACGGACATGCAAGCCGTGCGGAGCATCGTGGCGTCCACGGGCTTCTTCACGCCGCACGAGATCGATATTGCTGTGGAGCTCGTCGAGGCACACTTGGAACGCGGCGAAGCCAGTGGATATCACTTCGTCTTCGCCGACGTGGACGACCAGCCGATTGGCTACGCGTGCTACGGTCCCATCGGTTGCACGCTGGGCAGTTTCGACTTGTATTGGATTGTAATCCAGGCCGGATTTCGGGGCCACGGGCTGGGCCGACGCCTGCTTCACGAGGTCGAGCGCCGCGTGACCCTTGCAGGTGGACGTCGACTCTACATCGAGACCTCATCCCGCGAGTTGTATGAGCCGACACGTCGGTTTTACGAACGCTGCGGGTATGGGGCCGAAGCGCGCCTGGAGGACTTCTACAGCCCCGACGATGCGAAGATCATTTACGCGAAGCCAGTCGATGTCGCGAGAGCACACCGATAGTTCCGCGCAGCACCGGTGGGACACGTCGCGAGTTCATCAGAATCGGCCATCGCGCGCAGTCGTGGTTGGCTCGGAGAGCTGGAACTGAGGCGATTTCGTCGCGTGAGGCGTGTTTGGCCCAAGTTGAACACCTCTGACTGTTTCTCGCTTTTTTTGTGGTCCAGATCACGCCTTGGAAGTCATGAGCGTGGTGGCTACGCGCCAGATGCGGTGTAGTCACGACCTACCTGGTTGCTTCGGCGTGTTTTCGTGTCACTCTTGTTGTAGAGGGAGCGTAACTCCACGGCAAGGACACGATGTTTCTCAAGCGACTGCAACGACGCAAGAACGGCAAGGGACACACCTACTGGGCCTTGGTCGAATCGATTCGCACGGCCAAG
>JBDRDH010000192.1:0-31875 GCA_043820985.1 Planctomycetota bacterium | reverse complement strand
CGATCACGCCGTCCAGATCACGCTGGGCCTGCCCGCCATCCGCACCAGCCCGGACCACGGCACCGCCTTCAACATCGCCGGCAAAAACCAAGCCAACCCCGGCAGCATGCGCGCCGCGATCGAGCTGGCGATCAAGCTGGCAAAAGCGCGGCGAAGTAAGAAAGCGTTAGTGGCCAACACTGAGAAAGAAAACCCACCATAAATCACGCAATCACCCGCCAGACAAGCCCCGTCACGTGTGCCACTGCTGTGTCAGCAGTGTTTCAACAAGGGACTCGGTCGATGGGCTATACATTTCTCACAGAGCAACTTTCTGACTCACCGGTTCGTTGTCTGGGCTCACTACGACATCCAGCCGTGCTGGTTGGTCATCGTCATCTCTGAATCCGAGTATCGTTGCTGATAAGCCAGAGACGCGAGCACACGAGACTTATCCAAATTCATTGCCCTGATTCCCATGAACGGCCACAGTGGAAAATCAGATGTATTGAATTTGGTTCATTTAACTGTAACACCCGCCAAACACTCGCTTTACAGGATCTACTAGGGCGGCTATTCTGCTTGTACAGTGAAAGCGCCCCGGGGGCAGTGGCGCGCCGGGGTTCTCCACACAAACCTTCTACAGAAGGCGACAAAGATGGCCAGCGATTACATGCTCCGCTTCATCGCTACGACCAGCGAAAAGGGACCGTGGAGCGAAAACGCCAGCGCGACGATTGAGGCGTAGAAACCGTCAGCTATCAGCAACACTGTTGCCCGGCGGTTGCTGCGGTATGACAATGGAATCGGGACCTCAAGCCTAAAGATATAGTTGTGAACCCACGTCCCCACAAACATCATGGCGATGATCCTCTGCCTCCGATGCTTGAGGCGCTGGGGCTTGAAATCGCTGCCATAAAGAAATCCGGTGGCTCCACGTCGATTGACCTCTTGGGCGGAACTTTCGTCGCCTGCACCAATCGGCAGTACATCTACAGGTTTCCTCTCACAGAGGAGGTTCGACTACGCGATGATACGCCGATCCGCATACAGTTTGGCCAGCAGGAGGTGGAGGGCTCTGTAGTCTCGCTGAAGGACGGGGTGCTGATTCTGGCGTTAGAGGAAGACCTCGGACCCAAGCTGCCTCGCGTTCGGCTTGTTGCCGACGATTCCTTCCTCATCCAGCGTCTCAAAGATCGGCTGGAGCAGGTTCAGTCGGGCGAGGCCCAGTTCAACAGGACGGTAGCTCACCGCGTCATCGGCTTGGGTACGATTCAGTCCGCGAGTGCCGACATTCCGGATGAACTGCTCCACGGAAGGCCGCCTCTCAATGAATCGCAGATCGAGGCAGTAAGGAAATCACTGGCCAGTGATATGACCTTCGTCTGGGGACCACCAGGGACGGGGAAGACCACTACCTTGGCGCGCATCGTCGAGGGGCATTACTTTGCCGGGAAATCGGTTCTTCTCGTGTCCAACACGAACATCGCCGTTGATACCGCGTTGGAGAAGATCGCCGAACGACTGAAAGGCGACCCGGGTTTTCAGGCCGGTGCCGTCATTCGTTTCGGCCCCGTCGGCAAGGAGGAACTGTTACAAAAGTTCGGCGACCAAGTTGTCCTCGAAAACGTCGTGGCCCGGCTTTCGGAGAGCATCCAACAAGAGCTTGTCGAAGCGCGTTCCGAGGCATCCCGGCTTTCCAACGCTGCTGACCAACTCCGCGAAGCCATAGCTCAGCGCGAGCGCGTGGCCTCGCTTGCCGAAACGCTCCAACGGGAACAGCGGTCCCGCGAGCGTCTTAACGCGAAAACTCAGGAGTTTGCTCGGACGTTGCAGGCTCAAGAGGATGCGTTGAGAAGCCTCAGACACGATCTTGAACGGGCCGGGAATATGGGCGCCGTGCGCCGGTTCTTTGCCGGACTCAACCCGGAACGGCTGGCTGAGAAGATTGGACAAACGCAAGTCCAACACAAAGCAACAGCTGACGCGATGAAAGCATCAGAATCCGAGTACGCCGAAACCAATCGGACAATCCAGCACCTCGAAGCTGAGCATCGAACGCTGGCCGCCCGCATCAAGAATCTGCCGCCCATGGCTCAATGCAAGAAGCAACTTGCCCCCTTGGAGGCCAGAATCGAGCAGTTGAATCAACAGATCGCTGCCTTGGAGAAGCAGCTTGACCAAATCCGGCAAGATATCATAAACCGCTGCCGAATCATCGCTACCACGGTGTATCGCACCTACCTCAAGGGGCAGGTTGAACGGCAGTTCGATGTCGTGGTGATAGATGAAGCCTCCATGCTCATGCTGCCGATGTCCTTCTACGCTGCTGGGCTTGCCAAGCAAGCTGTGACCGTGGCTGGGGATTTCCGTCAGCTCCCCGCAATCGTGATGTCGAAGGAGACGCTTACCGACGAGTGGCTGAAGACGGACGTGTTTTTCAAATGCGAGATTCCAAAACAGATCGCGAAAGGAACGGCGCCAGATTGTCTAGTGGCTCTAAGGACACAGTACCGAATGCACGAGGACATCTGCTCCGTCGTCAACGATCTATTCTACGATGATCACCGCCTGATAACAGAACGGCCACCCGGCTCCAGCGGGCCACAGTTTCCGCTCGCAAGGAAGCCTCTCACCTACATCGACACGGCATCGCTGTGCCCATGGGCATCCATGAGAATGGGCACGTTCTCGCGCTACAATCTCCTTCACGCCTTGCTCATCAAAAAGCTGATCGTTCATCTTGCGGCAGCGGGCTATATTCCGCCTCTAGGTGAGACAAATGAGCGGATCGGTGCGGTCGCGCCTTTCGGAGCACAGACGCGGCTGATCCAAGCTCTGCTGCAAGATGCCCTTGGCGGACAGCACAAGGGCATAGCTGCCACGGTCCATCGCTTCCAAGGCAATGAGAAGGACACCATGCTCGTTGACCTCACCGAATCTACAGGCCCTCGTTGGATCAGCAAGTTTATGAAGGGCGGCACTCCGGAGGATGAGGGGTCCAGGCTCCTTAATGTCGCCTTCAGCCGAGCCCGCGACCACGTTGTTCTCATCGCGAACTTCGATTACCTTCGCAGCATGCGTGGCGTAGGATCTGTTGTCCTGTCGCTCCTTGACCTCTTCATCGAGCGCGGTGAACCCCTTGACCTCAAGAAAGTTCTGCCGCTCGGCGAAGAAGATTGGATTGACGGTCTTCACCAAATCGTCCCGCCGAACATCTCTTTGGCCGATGGCCAATCAGGCGCTTTTGATGAGGGCACGTTCTACCCGGCCTTCATGCACGATCTTGAGCACGCCGAACACTCAGTCCTGATCTTCTCTCCGTTCATGACGGGGCGTGGAACCAGCCGGTGGGTTGATTACTTCAGAGTGGCCCTGCAACGCGGTGCCTCAATCCGTATCGTCACAAAGCCTTCAGCGGAATCCGACGGCAGTTCCGAGGAGGAGACCGAGGAAGCCATCGACCAGCTTCGCGACCTTGGCATTACCATCGACTTGCGTGCGAAGATGCACGAGAAAGTGGCATTCATCGACAAACACATCCTCTGGCTGGGATCTCTGAACATCCTGTCGCACAAAGATACGAGCGAGTGTATGGTTCGGCTGACGGGCGAAACACTGTGCAGGCAGTTGTTTGAATTCATCAGCACGCCAAGCGGGAGGAAGGACGAGGTTCGTGATCCTTCCGAGTCGGAGAACCCGCCCTGTCCCAATTGCGGCGCTCCCACCACGCTAAAAGACGGGCGATTTGGCATCTACTTCGAGTGCGTGAAGGAATGCGGCGGCAAAGTTGATCCACGCGGCCGGACGGGCCAACGAGGAGGGTCAGGAGCACGAAGGGGCCGCTCAGGAAAACGCGGCGGCAAGCAAGAAGGTGTCCGCCCGTGCCCTCGACAGGGCTGCAACGGGCAACTTGTGCAACGCAACGGACGCTACGGTCCCTTTCTGGGTTGCAGCAACTTCCCCCGATGTCGACAGACGCAAGACCTATGATGACACGACAATGGACGGACGAGTAGGCCCAGGCACTTTGAACGTCGGGGCACGATTCAGGTGCGTTGGGTGCGGCCTGTGTGTTAACGGGAAACCTTGGGGTAATACGCAAGCGAGCCGTAAGCTGTAAGCCAGAAGCCAGAAGCCGTAAGCCGTAAGCTGTAAGCTATAAGCCATGAGCCTGCTGTGTGTCAGAGGGAATCCTTGGGTAATGTGCGATTAGTTGCAGAATCTCGCGTACGTAGGCGCATTCGCAGCGGGCGGGGCAGGGCCGGAGTTCCTCTTTGTGCAGGCAGTACTCCGGGCATTCATCGGTTCCCGTTTTCCGGTCCTCAAAAACGGGTCCATCGTAGAGGCTTCGAAAATCGCCCACTGTTACAGCCAGGGTTGACTCGCAGGCATGATTGAACAGGCAGAATCCCGCCGTCAATTCCTCGAAATGGACTTGATATCCGACGAGCTCAATACCCGGATCGGCGAGAAAACCGTCGCGGCTATCCCATGAGACGCCGCACATCGGACATTCCTTGAAAACGGTACGCTTACGTTCAGTTACGTTCATGACCGCCTCGATATGGCCGACAGTTCCCATTTGCCGGAATCTCAAGCCATCATGGTACCGGATGATGGCCGGGTGGCCCATGGCTTCAGCCGTGGGGGACACGAATGAGCGACAAGATTCGAGTACCCCACCTCTAAAGAGATGGGGCACCCGCGCTCTGCGGCTCAGCAGGAGCTTCGCCCTCCCTATGACGCCGGATTGTTTTTGAATCTACTCAGATTCCGCCGGTGGGGGCGAACTGCGGGCCAGCTCGATGCGGTTTTTTCCGGTTTGCTTGGCGGCCAGCATGGCGTCGTCGGCGGCGCGGAGTAACTCCGCGCGCGTGTGTCCGTCCCATGGATAGCAGGCGATGCCGCCGCTGATTGTGACCGGGCCGGGAGCTTCGGGCCCTAGACACTTGAATTCGTGTGCCGTCATGGCGTGACGGAAACGATCGGCCAGCGCCACCGGTTCGCTGGGATGTCTGGAGCCGGGCACGCGAGGCTTCTCGGCGTCCCAGAAAAGCACCGCGAACTCATCACCGCCATAGCGCGCCACCACGTCGCAATCGCGTGTACAGCTCGTCAGCAGGAAGGCGACCTCGCGAATCAGAGCGTCGCCGGTATCGTGGCCGAAGTGATCGTTGTAGGTTTTGAAACCATCAATATCGAAAAGCAGCACCGTCAGACAAGCACGCTGGTGGGCGCAATGTACCAGCAGCTCATCCAGACGTCGCTCGAAATAACGCCGGTTGCGCAATGTGCTGAGGTCATCGGTCCAGGCCAGGTCCTGCCAATGCGAGCGTTCGCGCGCGACAGTTATGACCACATCGATCAGGCGCGCATAATCGGCCAGGCGCGTGGCTACCGTGGCGGGATATGTTCCTCGCTGGCGGCGGCCGAGCATAATCGTGCCAACAGCTTCATCTCCGCGATAGATGGTCTCTTGCAGAACCGCGGTTTCGGCGGAGCCGACCACGGTGTTCAGATCATCGAGGCGAAGGCCGACGGAGGCGGCGTCGAAGGTTTGTTGCAGCAGAACCGCCAGGCGATCCAGGACGGCTTGTGGACCGTCGGAGAGGTTTTTCAACACATCGACGAAATGAGTCTTCTCCTGGAGCGAAGGGCCGATATCCAGCGGGTCGGGTATGTTTTCGGGAAGAGCTGGTATTTGCAGGGCCTGTTCGAGGTCTTCGCTGGAGAGCGGCTCAACTACATATTCGTCGGCACCTTCCTGTAAAGCCTGTCGCGCGCCGGGTTCACTGGTCGCATCGCACGTCACCACAATACGAGCCTCGGGCGCCACACGCCGCAGGCTGCGTACCGCCTGGAGAATATTTTTGCCGGCCGACAGCGAGAGCAGTACGCCCTCGAAGGGCTGCTGGCCACTTTGCCAGACGCCCGAAAGGGCACAGTCGCTCCCGACGCGGGTGCAACGCGGTAGCGCACGGTCTACCGCCAACCGGAATGACTCCGGTCCGATAACCAGTAACCGCATGTCGCTGCGCATTAGGTGCTTCTCTCCTGCCCGATCGTGAGCCACGTGGCTCAGTCTTTCTGATCCTCCAGCAGGGCGGCAATCTCGTCGCTGGTCAAGACGCCGCGTGACGAGGATTTCTCCGGGTGAGTACCGTCTTTCTCACTCACCTCATCCTTATGCGCCGAATCAGTACGCTGACGTTTTTTCTTGGGAGAGTGTTTCTTGCGTACCGCTGGTGCCGAGTTGGCGTCCGCACCGGTGGATTGTGGGTGAACGGCGGTAGCGGGCGCAGCGTGTACGGCGTGCATGGTTTCCACACTGGTATGCGTCCGCAGATGTCGCAGTACCTCCGCCGGCGGCTCGATCATCAATTCGAGCAAGGCGGCTGGTGAGCGACAGATACAGGTGGGTGGCGTGGGTTGCAGCGGGGGGGCGTCATCACTGCTGGAGTAGACCACGATTCCGGAACCCGGCCACGTTTCACGAATGTAGTTGATAATCTGAATCTCATCCGGCGCCAGCCAATCAGTGCCCACAAAGACCAGGTCGGGCACCTGATCATTGTGTTCCAATAAATATACACAGGCATCATACGCGTCGAAGAGCAGTGTGCTTTCAACCTGATGGTCGTGCAACCAGGCTTCAACGGCTTCCGCGGCACCAGGCTCGCCAGTGCGAAGATGGAATGCGCGGCGTACATTGGACACAGGCCGCCCTCGAAAAGTGAAGACTGGGCACGTTACGGTCAATTCTACAACGGTCGCGGCCCGAATGTCAAAAATGGGCGGCTGTGGCTCGGGGAATCATCCGGGGGAGAGGCAAACTCGCCGCGGCGGCTTTATTTTCGGACGCTACGGGTCCGTTCATGCCCGCAATAATTCACATCTCGATATCCTCGACCGCGCTGACAGCGGCGTACGCCTCGTCCGCGCCGCGCGGATCGTGGTTGTCGAAGCGTGTGTACTGCCGGTTGAAATGTAGCTTAATCGTACCGGTTGGACCATTGCGCTGTTTGGCAATGATCAGTTCGGCAAGGTTCTCGTTAGGATCGGATTCGGCGGTTTGAGCGTGTGTTTTCTGCTGGCTACTGTCGGGTGTCTTAAAATATGACTCGCGATGCAGGAGCATGACCACGTCGGCATCCTGCTCGATCGCGCCTGATTCGCGCAAGTCACTCATTCGCGGCCGATTCCCTCGGCGAGTTCTATCTTCCGGATTACGGTTGAGCTGGGCCATGGCAATCACGGGGATTTTCAGGTCCTTGGCGAGAGCCTTGAGACCGCGCGAGATGTTGGCGACTTCCTGTTGACGACTCTCGCTGTTAGGCAGGTGCATCAATTGCAGGTAATCGACAAACACCGCCCGGATATTGTGCTTGCGGGCCGCCATGCGGGCCCGGGCGCGTAGTTCCAGGATTGTCAGGTTGGAGGATTCGTCGACATACAGAGGTGCCCCCGCCAGACGATCGGAGAAGTCCGCCAGCGTATCCACGACATCGCCATAGCGGGGCGTACTGGCGAGACGGCGCAGGTTGACGCGGGCCTGGCTGCAGAGGATGCGCTGGGCGACCTGCTGCCGACTCATCTCCAATGAGAAGAAGAGGATGGGGCGTGGTTGCTTTTCCACGATCGCCAAATGCTCGGCGATGTTCAGACCGAAGGCCGTCTTGCCCATGGACGGACGACCAGCGACGATAATCAGTTCGCTCGGTTGCAGACCGCAGGTCAGGGCATCCAGTTCGGTAAAGCCGGTCGGCTCACCAGTCAAGGCGTCGTCACCACGGTTTCTGAGGCTCTCAACCACCTCGCGCATGAGTTGTGACAAGGGCGCGGCTTCGCCCGAGACCCGGCGTTCGGTAATGTCAAAGATTTCCTTCTCGGTGTAGTCCAGGATTTCCTTGATGGGGCGATCGTTGTCGTAGGCGGCTTCCATCACGCGATGGTTGGCGCTAATGAGTTGCCTCAGCAGGTAGTTGTCGCGCACGATTTCGGCATAGTATGGGGCGCGCAAGCTGGAGGCCACGGAATTGACCAGTGAAGCAAGAAAGTCGTAACCACCCAACTCTTCCCACCAGCCGCGGCGGGTAAGCTCCTGACGCAGCAACTCGCCGTCAAGAGGTAAATCATGCGTGTAAAAATGCACCAGCACCTCATAGAGGCTCTGGTGGTTGGGGGCATCGAAAGCATTCGCGCCGGCATCCCGCAAGACCGTAATGGCCTGGCCGATCGCCTCTTTTTCACGCAACATCGAGCCGAGCAGCGAGCGTTCGGCGCCGTCGTTATGCGGTAAAACGCGGTTCAGCAGGTCAGTGCCACTCTGGTTCCGGGGTGTCTGGGTCCGCGTCTGTCTCGGTTCGTTCTTCTGGTTCATGGTCATGGTCCGCGCTACCCTCCTTGACTACCCAGACCTTGATCTGAGTCTCGACCTCGTCGGAAAATCGAATTGTGACCATGCGATTATCGAGAGTCCGGATGGGTGTATCAAGCGCAATATGTTCAGGGCGGACAGCAAAACCCTGGGCATGCAGGGCGTCGGCGATTTCCTTGGTGCCGACCGAACCGTAAAGGGTACCCTCGGGATTGGCCGCGGCCCCGATTGTGACCGTAACCTCTTCCAATTGGGCGACCAGGTCGGTGAAAACCTTTAATCGGCGGGACCGCTCGGACGACGCCCGTTTGCGATCTTCCTCAATCGCCTTGATATTCTCCTCGGTCGGCTCGGTCGCGAGCCGTTGCGGGAGCAGATAATTGCGAGCATAACCGATTTTGACCTCGACAATGTCTCCGAGGTTCCCAAGCTTGGCAATGTCTTTAAGCAGCAGCAAACGCATATTGTTGGTCTCCCTTTTGTGGGACGCGCGGGCGTCAACCGGCGATCACGTAACGTAAGGCATCATCGCCAGGAATCGGGCTCTTTTGAGTGCCAGGGCGGCGCGGCGCTGGCACTGGGCATCGAGACCGGTTCGCTTGCGTGAAAACAGCTTGCCCTGGGCACTTGTCACGCGTTGAAGCAGAATGATGTTTTTGTAATCGATTTCTTCTTTTGGAGTTTTACCGGCACGCAAGCGGGCGGCCTCGATGGTACGCCGGACTCTTTTCTTCCGCTTGATGTTGGGGCCTTTTCTCTTGAAGGGCATAATTCACCTCGTAGTTATCTTCTTAGAATGGAATGTCGTCCGGGCCGGGAGGGCCGGGATCGCTTCCGGCGGGCTCACTATGGTACTGGTTATCTTCCGGGGGGGCGGAGGGAGGGGCGGAGGAGGGTTCATACCGCTGGCCGCCACCGCTGCTTCCACCACCAGCACCGGCGTCTCGTCCGCCAACGAACTGGAATGTTTCGGCGATGACACTGAGCTTGGAACGCTTCTGTCCGTCCTGTCCGGTCCAACTGTCATACCTGAGACGGCCCTCGACGAGGATCGCCCGCCCCTTGGCCATGTACTGGTTGATGTTCTCGGCCTGCCGGGCGAACGCGCTAACCTCGACGAAGCAGGTCTCGTCCTTGAGGTTGCCGTCGCGGTCCCGCCATTTGCGGTTGACCGCCAGACCAAACTCACAGACGGCGGTATTGCTGGGCAGGTACTTCAATTGCGGATCGCGGGTCAGATTGCCCATCAATATGACTTTGTTGAAGTTAGCCATCTTTCAATCCTGTCTGTTTACAGCGGACGCTGGCGTCCTAATCCTGTGAGATTTCAGTCTATACGTACGGAGCTGCTCTACGCTCCGTCGGCTCTGACTCAGTATCAAGATCCGGCTCATCCGGTGGCTCGGTGTCATCCGAAGTCTTGTCAGCCGGGGCTGTACGTCCAAAGCGCGGTCCGCGTGGCCGGTCATCATCATGACGACGACCGTCGCCGGACAAGGGTTGCAACGGCGTCTCGGCGGGCCAGGTTTTCAGTTCAGTCAGACGTTCATCGGTGAGACTCTCCGCCCGCAAAACCAGCAGTCGCAGAATCAGCTCACTGAGGCGTGCGTCACGTTCGAGGGCGCCAATCTGTTCGGACTCGGCGTCGAAATAGGTCAGTACGTAAGTGCCGCGACGCCGGCGGTTGATCTCAAAGGCCAGGCGGCGCTCATCAAATTTGACACACACCAACAACTCGGCGTTGATGCGGTTACAGAGGCGATGGACTTCCTGCTCGATCGCGGCCCAGTCGCGCGCGACCGAACTATCAAACAGGAACATGCCTTCATAGCGTTTCAAGACTGATCTCCTTTAACCGGCTTGCCAGCCGGGGGTTCCGTGGCTGGAGGATCCCCAGCCGGCTTGCGATTGAACTCGGTCATGGCCAGATCGATCCCGCCGGAGAGCCAGCATTCGAGCGCATCGGCCGCCGTGGCCACGGCTTGTTCGACCGCGGTACGCTCGCTGGGTTCGAAACGGCTCAACACGTACTCCACCATGGCGGACCGGTGTACACGGCCGATGCCCACCCGCAGGCGGCCTAGCTGGTCGGTACCCAGGTGCCGAATCACATCCGTCATGCCATTGTGACCACCAGCCGAGCCCGCGGAGCGCAGGCGGATGTGACCGACTGGCAGATCCATATCGTCTAGAACGACCATCAGGTCGGGTTGCGCGAGTTTGTAATAGCGGAAGGCGGCCCCCACACTGCGCCCGCTCAGGTTCATGTAAGTCTGCGGCTGGAGTAGCAGCACCCGTTGCCCGGCCCGCTGAGCCTCGGCCAACAGGGCTTCGAAGTGTCGATCGTAGCGCGCCTCCGGCACCTGCCAACGCCGGGCCAACTCCGCCACGACGGCAAAACCGACATTGTGGCGCGAATCGGCATAACACTTGCCAGGATTGCCGAGGCCGGCGATCAGCTTCACGACTACGCTCCGTCAGCATCCTCGCCCTTGCCTTTGCTGATAACTTCGGGTCCGACGCCGCCTTCCGCGGCAGTCGCTTCCTCTTCAGCCGCCTCTTCAACCTGTACGCCACGCTTCGGTTTGACGACCGCGATGATCTCGTCCGGATCGAGCAGGCATTTGACGTCCGGCGGGAGGCTGAGATCCTTGGCATGCAAGGCCTGCCCGAGTTCCAGATCCTTGACGTTGTGGGGCAGGGACTCCGGGATGTTGAGCAGGGGGCACTCGATATCAAGGTCGGTGACGACCTGTACCAATTCGCCACCCTCATGCGTGCCCTTGGGTTCACCATGCAGCTCGAGCGCCAGCTTGATGTGCACGCGCTCGTTGAGATCGACACGCATCAGGTCGACGTGGATGGGCAGTTTTTGCAGGTGGTCGTACTGCACGTCCTTGATCAGATATTGGGTTTGCTGGCCTTCGATCTCCAAGCGAATGACGTGCTTGACACGTTCGAGCGCCAACTCGAGGTCGTGCCGGGAAAGCGCGACGGTCTCGGGGGTTTCCTGGTGCCCGTAGATGATCGCCGGCACCATGCCGCGTTTGCGCAAGCGGATATTGGCGTGCCGGTTGCCGGGCGTCCGCGTTTCGCCGCGGATACTTGTTATCTCCATTCTTCAACTCCTTATCGATGCCGCCATCAGGCCGGGCGAGACGCGGTTAAGGTTTACTCCATGAACAGGCTACTAACCGATTCGTGTCGGTGAATGCGCCGGATAGCTTCACCCAGCAGCTCGCTGACCGTCAAAATCGAAAGACAAGCGAGGCGCCCGCGCACGCTGGCTGGAATGTTGACGCTATCGGTCACCGCCAGGTGATCGATGGGGGCGTTTTCCAGGCGTTCAACCGCCGGCCCGCACAGGACACCATGGGCCGCGGCGACGATGATCCGGCGGGCACCATGCGCGCGGACCAGCTTGCACGCTTCGACCGCCGTCCCGGCGGTGGCGATGATGTCGTCTATCATCAGGACGTTCTGATCCTTGACGTTGCCGATGATGCCCATGGTCAATGTTTCGGTGCCGCTGATGCGGCGTTTGTCGATGATCGCCAGGTCGGCTCCCAGGGCATTGGCGTAGATGCGGGCCTGCTTGGCGTTGCCGATGTCCGGGCTGACCAGCGTCAGCGGGTTTAGATCGAGCGTCTCGAAGTGCGCCGTCAAAACCGGCTGGGCGGAAAGATTGTCGACGGGGATATCGAAGAAACCCTGGATCTGGGCGGCGTGTAGTTCCAGTGTCAGGACGCGGTCGGCGCCGGCCTTGGTCATGATGTCGGCGACCAGCTTGGCGGTAATCGGCACGCGGCCTTCGTCCTTGCGGTCCTGACGAGCGTAGCCGAAGTAGGGGATCACCGCCGTGATCCGTTCGGCCGAGGCGCGCTTCAGGCAATCGATGAAGATCAACAGCTCCATCAGGCTGTCATTGACCGGTGGGCAGGTGGACTGGATGACGAACGCATCGCGTCCGCGGACGTCCTCGAAGAGCTTCAAGGATACCTCGCCGTCGGGGAAGCTCTCGAGCTGTACGCGACCCAGCGGCAGGCCGAGGTATTCGGCGATGCGCGCGGCCAGCGCTGAATTGCTGCGTCCCGAGAAGATCCGCAGATCCGTCATGCGCTCGCTCCCAAAACTACCAGAACAGGCCGGTTCACCAGCCGGCAGATACAAACTACCCGGCCTGGACTTGAACCAGGAACGCCAGGACCAAAACCTGGTGTGTTACCATTACACCACCGGGTACTCGTGGTCGCCGGCGTTATTTACGCCAGCAGTCCGTCACCCGAGTTGCCACGTTGACCCATACGTATGCGCGGTTGTGGTCCCGTTCTGAGGCCTGAGCCGACTGCCGCGTAACAGCCGGCCCACCATGGGCCATCCGCCCACGCGCCCCGCTCACGGGATATCCTCCAGCCGTGGCAAGACCAGAGCTACGTAATCTAGCTTTTTTGCGGCGTGTCGTCAACCGCTTCTGGGGCGGGGATTTACCACGAAGGCACGAAGATTTAGGGTTCAGGGTTTAGGGTTCAGAATTCGGGACAGAAGCGTTCCAGCTATAAACATAAAGGTTTTCTTTGCGTCCTTGGTGCTCTTGGCGTCATGGCGGTTAATGGCGGTCGCCGATGACCTAACCGCCGCCGACGATGGCGATGAACCCGTCAATGTCGTAAGCGTTCACGACCCCGTCGCCATTACAGTCCGCCAACCACGGATCACAGTCCGGATAACGTTCGTAATAGGCCCCGAATTCCGGATAGCTAGCCACCGCCAGAATGAAGCCGTCGATGTCGTAGGCGTTGACGATATCGTCACAGTTCATATCGCCGGTCTTGGGTGGCTGGCTCTGGTTCAGCAGCACCGCGACGCTGTAATCGTAATCGGGGTAAGGGCCAACGTTCGCCACGGCCAGGTCGGACGCCTGGTCGCCGTTCAGGTCGCCAATCACTACGCAGGCAGGCCCGTCGCCGGAGCCGTAGTGCAGCGCAGCGGCAAACGTTCCGTCGCCGAGCCCCAGCAGCACAGAGACGTTGCGGCTCCACCCGTTCGCCACGGCCAGGTCGGGCATCTGGTCGCCGTCCAAGTCGCCGATCGCTACCGAGGTAGGCCTGTAGTCGGCGGCGTAGTGCGCCGCGGGGGCAAACGTCCCGTCGCCGATTCCCAGCAGAACCGAAACGTTGTCGTCGTTGTAGTTCGCCACCGCCAGGTCGGGCACCTGGTCGCCGTCCAAGTCCCCGATTGCTACGGATGTAGGGCGGTCGTCGGCGGCGTAGTGCGCCGCGGCGGCAAATGTCCCATCGCCTGCGCCCAGCAGCACCGAGACGTTGTTGCTCCCCGCGTTCGCCACGGCCAAGTCCGGTACCTGGTCGCCATTCAGGTCGCCGAGCGCTACCGAGTAGGGCTCGTCGCCGACGCCATAGTTCACCGCGTCGGCAAACGTCCCGTCGCCGATTCCCAGCAGCACCGAGACGCTGGCATCGTAATTGGGGTAAATGCCAGTGTTTGCCACGGCCAGGTCAGGCACTTGGTTGCCGTCCAGGTCCCCGATCGCCACGGAGCAAGGGCTGTCACCAGCGGGGTAGTTCACCGCGTCGGCAAACGTCCCGTCGCCGACCCCCAGCAGCACCGAGACGTTGCAGGCGTAATAGGTGGGGTAACCACTGTTCGCCACGGCCAGATCGGGTACCTGGTCGCCGTCCAGGTCGCCGATAGCCACGGAGCGAGGGTTGTCGCCGGCGGTGTAGTGCGCCGCAGTGGCAAACTTCCCGTCGCCGATCCCCGGCAGCACCGAGACGTTGTTGCTCTCCGCATTCGCCACGGCCAGGTCGGGTATTTGGTTGCCGTCCAAGTCGCCAATCGCTACCGAGGCCGGCCCGTCATCAGCGGTGTAGTGTACTACGTCGGCAAACTTCCCGTCGCCGATTCCCAGCAGCACCGAGACGGTTGCGTTGCCGGGGCTCGCCACGGCCAGGTCGGGCACCTGGTCGCCGTCCAGGTCGCTGATCGCTATGCAGCGAAGAGTGCCGCCGGCGGGGTAGTGCACCGCGGTACCAAACGTCCCGTCGCCGACCCCCAGTAGCACCGAGACGCTGTGGTTGTTGGCGTTCGCCGTGGCCAGGTCGGGCACCTGGTCGCCATCCAGGTCGCCGATCGCTATGGAGACTGTCGCGTACTCGGCGGCGTAGTGCTGCGGGGGGTCAAACGTCCCGTCACCAATGCCCATCAGCACCGAGATGTTTCTGTAGGAGTAGTCGGCGTTCGCCACGGCCAGGTCGGGCGCCAGGTCGCCATTCAGGTCGGCGATGGCGACGGAGCCAGGCTTCTCATAGCCGGTGTCGTAGTTCACCGCAGGGGCATACGTCCCGTCACCGACTCCCATCAGTATCGAGATGTCGCCGCTTGTGTAGTTCGCGATAGCTAAGTCGGCCGCCTGGTCGCCATCCAGGTAGCCGATCGCTACGCAACGAGGCCCGTCGCCAACGCTGTAGTTCACCGCGGTGGCAAAAGTCCCGTCGCCGACCCCCAGCAGTACCGAGACGTTGTCGCTGTAGTAGTTCGCCACGGCCAGGTCAGGCACCTCGTCGCCGTCCAGGTCGCCGATCGCCACGGACCAGGGCCCCACACCGGCAGCGTAGCTCACCGGGGCGGCAAACGTGCCGTCGCCGAAGCCCAGCAGCACCGAGACGGTGCCGGTGTAGTTGTCCGCCACGGCCAGGTCTGGTATCTGGTCGCCGTCCAGGTCGCCGATCGCTACGGCGTAAGGCCGACCGCCGGCAGTGTAGTCCACCGCGTCGGCAAACGTCCCGTCGCCGAAGCCCAGCAGCACCGAGACTTCATTGCTATCGCTGGACCTGTCCGGCACAACCAGGTCGGGCACCTGGTCACCGTTCAGGTCGCCGATCGCTACGGACCAAGGCGAGTCGCCGGTGGCGTACTGCGCCCCAGGAAACAGCGGCCCGTTAGCCAGCGTCAGGTTGCACCAGACGAACCCAGGAATTAGTAACATCCCAACACGAAATCCAGATCGATAAGTGGACATATCTCGCCCTCCATTTGCGCACGTGGGATCATGCTATTACACCTCAGTGTAGCAAATTGACCATGTGTGTGGCAAAGGATTTCAGGATTTGATTGTGTGGTTTATGGTCCAGATATATGACTGGAGCCGATAAGTGCCACCTAAGTTCGGCACGCTAATAACGCTGAACCCCGAACCCTCCCACAGATGGCTGGCAGGTATGTCATTATACGTCTATACTTAACACAACTACCTAACGGAGGTGCGTGTTTTGATCGCACGAAGACGGACGTGACTGAGATGCTGGCCGGCCCTGGTTCAGGGCCGTTCGTGTCAGACTGCCTGCCACGCTTCACATGCGCGCCGCATGTAAGGGATCACACGCGCTCATATCTCCCGCCTAGCTTGATACTCCACGCTAAGCGCTTCTTCCAAAAAACTGATACCAGCAGCAGGGGGCTTAGGAGGTCCAGCCTATGAGGACTTTCAGAGGATTTTTCGCATCCCGCGCCGGGATCATCGTCGTCGGCCTGATCCTGGGCGGGCTAGCCGCCACGCTGCAGAAGTACGGTAATCCGGCCAACATGGGGATTTGCGTGGCGTGCTTCACGCGTGATATCGCCGGCTCGCTGGGTTTGCACCAGGCACTCAAGGTGCAGTATTTGCGGCCGGAGATACCGGCGTTCTGCCTGGGCGCGTTCGTGGCGGCGCTGGCGTTTCGCGAATTCCGCCCGCGCACCGGCTCGGCCCCGATCGTGCGTTTCATCCTGGGCATGTTCGCCATGATCGGCGCCTTGATCTTCCTGGGCTGTCCCTGGCGGGCGATGTTGCGACTGGCGGGCGGCGATTGGAACGCCATCCTTGGTTTGGTTGGCTTGATCGTCGGCATTACTGTTGGCGTGCAGTTCCTGAAGATGGGCTTCAGCTTGGGACGGTCTTATCCAACACGTTCCGTAGTGGGCCTGGCCATGCCTTTTGTCATGCTGGTGCTGGTTGTACTGGCGATTTTCTACCCAACATTTGGCGAAGTCGGCAAAGCCGCTTTGTTTCGAAGTGTCGAAGGAGCGGGCGCGGCGGCGGCACCGATCGCCCTATCGATCATCGCTGGTCTCGTGATCGGTTTTCTGGCGCAACGCACGCGTTTCTGCACGGTGGGGGGGCTGCGTGATGTCATCCTGATGCGCGACTTCCACCTGTTGAGTGGTGTTGTCGCGTTCCTGCTGGCGGCGTTCGTCCTTAACCTGGTGTTCGACCAATTCGTCCCGGGGTTCACGCGCGGGACAAACGAGGCCGGCGCGGTCATCCCACAGCCCGCCGCCCATACCACGCACTGGCTCAACTTTGCCGGCATGGTCCTCGCCGGTTTATCGTTCACCCTGGCCGGCGGCTGCCCGGGCCGACAGGTGTTCCTGTCTGGAGAGGGTGACGGCGACGCGGCTGTGTTCGTATTCGGCATGTTGACCGGGGCGGCGGTGGCGCACAATTTCCTCATGGTCGGGGCTAAGCCGCAGGCACCATACATCGTCGTGATCGGCTTGGTTATTGTGGTACTGATAGGATTCTTAGGTCGGGAAAGACTGGTTGCAGCGAGGTGAAAACATGAATTTTGATGTGGATGCCCGCGGGCTATCATGCCCGCAACCGGTAATGTTGACCCGCAAAGCCATCCAGGAAGCGGGCGAGAAGGATATCGTCGTGCTGGTGGACAGCCTGACGCAGGTTCAGAACATCACCCGCGCTGCCGCGTATGTTGGGTGGCAGGCTACTTATGAAGAACAGGGCGACGCGTACTTGATCACCCTGTCTAAGAAGACGGCCTGATCGGCTTGCAGGTGCCGGGATTGTCTGGTCGGATGCAAAGATGTTGACCTATCTGGATAACGCCGCGACTTCCTGGCCGAAACCGCCCGGCGTGCAAGCGGCCATGGAACGCTATATGAACGAGGTTGGGGCCAGCCCCGGCCGCAGTGGCCACCGCCTGGCGAATGAGGCCGAGCGGATCCGCTTTGATGCGCGCGAGGCGGTGGCCGAACTGTTCGGCGTGTTTGATCCCACACGTGTCATCTTTACACATAACGCGACGACCGCCCTGAATATGGTTATGTTCGGCCTGCTGCCGCCGGGCTCGCACGCGGTGACCACCGGGATGGAACACAACGCGGTCATGCGCCCGTTGCGGGCGCTGGAGCAGCGGGGCGTGACGTTCAGCGTGGTACCGTGCCAGCCGGATGGTAGCCTGGAAACCGCGCGCCTGGCTGAATACCTGACTCCACAGACACGTTTGATCGTGGTCAATCATGCGTCCAATGTCTGTGGCACCGTGCTGCCGGTTCGCGAAATCGGCGCAATCGCGCGGCATCACGGCATACCATTACTCGTCGACGCAGCTCAGACTGGTGGTTGTTGGCCGATCGACCTGTTCGCCGACAATATCGACCTGCTGGCTTTCAGCGGTCATAAATCCATGTTGGGTCCCACTGGTACCGGCGGTCTGGCGATCAATGCCGATTTTGATATCGACCGCCTACCGGCGTTTTACTTCGGCGGAACCGGCAGCCGCTCCGAGCACGAGATACAGCCGGACTTCCTGCCGGACAAGTACGAAGCCGGCACGCCAAATATTGTCGGCCTCGCCGGCTTGGCGGCGGGCGCGAGATACGTGCTGGAAAGAGGCGTCGAGCAGATCCAGGCTGAGGAACGCGCTTTAATCCAGCGACTTATTGACGGTCTCAAGGATATTGCCGGCGTTCGTCTACAAGGAACCGGGGACGCGACCCGCCAGACCGCGACCGTGTCTTTCACAGTAGATGGGCAATCCGTGTCCGAGCTGGCTCATGCTCTGGACGAGGATTACGGGATCATGTGCCGGCCGGGATTGCATTGTGCGCCGCGCGCCCATGAAACCCTGGTGACACTCCCCGAGGGGACATTACGGCTGGCCCCGGGGTCATTCAACAACGCGGCTGACATTGACCGGGCACTAGCCGCGGTGGCCGAATTGGCGGGAGCGAGTCCGCATGGCTGATTACTGCGTCATCCTGGTGCACAGTACCAGTCATGCCATCCAGGCCGAGCGCGTGCTCAAACGGGCGGGCATGGCGGTTAAGCTGATTCCGACGCCGAGACATCTGAGCAGCGATTGCGGCTCGGCACTGCGGATCAAAGATGCAGACCAAACGGCGGGGGAGAAGCTGCTGACCGATGCGGGTGTATCAATCGAACGCATCGAACCACTACCTTCTTAGGGGACAACCGCGACTACGGCGGGTAATCTATCAGGCAAATCCGTCGGAGTGTGTTCTGTGAACGCTGTTGCTGAAGATCGCGCCAAGCCTGCATCCACCGACAACCTCTTTACCGGTAAAAGACCACCACATCGCAAACAGGTCTGGCTGGCGCCGTGGCTGGGAATTGTGAATCCGCCGTGGGCCGGCTCCATCATGTCGAATGCCAAACGCCGGGATTTCGTGGGCATGGCCGTGGCCTACCTGATACTGCTGACAATCATCGTGCTCGGACTGGAGATGTGGAATGCGACACTGATCGTGGAACGATCGCCAATTCCATCTCCAACGTCGGCATTCATCGAGATAGGTGAGAGCTACTACTCTCGTGATCTCATGAAAGTCTGGCACGATTGGCACTGGGATACCTGGTGGGGGCCGGCGGAGTGGATACTGACCTTGACGCCGGCGGCTGCGGTGGCTGTGGTGTCTCTGTTGGCGTTTCTATACCTGCCGCGCGTGCACCGGATTGGATCGTTGTGGCAGTCATATCGGCGCACATGGCGAACCATGATCGCCGGCGCTGGGCTGGTGATATTCTTGCTGGTGTTTATCCGAGGAATTATGATCCTACGCGAACATGGCTTTCTTCCCGAGATCATGCGGCCAGAAGATGAGGAAGTCCTCGAGTTTACAGCCATCATAGTAATCCCCATCGTGCTATGGCTGATCGTTGGGTTTATCAGCCGGGCGGTAAGCGGCGCGGAACAGGATGACGTTGAGTTGGAACTGCCGCCGCGCTGTGAGGGCTGCGGCTACGACCTGACACATGTGCCGGGTGGTGGTCTCTGCACCGAATGCGGATTGGCGACCAGAGATTCACTTGTGTCCGGACGCCGGCGATCCAGCAGCCACTGGAGTCGCGAGAGAAGCTGGCGAGCCTGGTGGAACAGTTCGAAGGATGCCTTGTTGGCGCCGCGACGATTTTATCAGAGTCTCGAGTTGCGTTCACCGGGTTCCACCGAGCGCGGCTTCGCTGGTCGGCATTACATGTGCCTGGCTGGGGGCGCGTTTATGTTTCTATTATTGGTTTTAGCTTATGGCATACTCTGGGATTACTTTGTCCGTGGACAGCCGGTGATGAATCGTCTGCGAGCCGAACCATTGGTGGCGGCCGTGGGTATCAGCCTGTGTTACGCGTTGGGTTGTTGGTTTGCCCATCGTATGGTGGGCGCGGTGATCTTTCTGTGGTGGATGTCGCGCGACATGCTGCCGGATGGTCGCTGGGCAGCCAAGGTGATCACCTACGAAGTGGTGTATATATGGGTGCTCAGCATTGCCTGGGGGGCTGTGATGTTATCGTTTTTCCTGTTCAAGGACTGGATCGGCCGGGCTCTGGGGATGAAGTACGTAACCATATTCCTCATGCCTACCGGGTTTGTGGCCCTGATACTCGGCAGCGTCGTGTTAGTACTGCTCTGGCTGTTGCGCTGGCGGATAATCTATCGTGCCATTCGGTGGAGCAACTATTGAACGCATGGATCGGCGGCTATGATGTGTGGCATGACAAATAGCACTACCGTGAAATTGGGGCCGCATACGGTGGGGGCGGGTCAGCCGTTGCTGCTGATCGCCGGGCCGTGTGTGATCGAGTCGGCCGAACATTCCCTGCGTCTGGCGGAGCAAATTGCCGCCATCGCCCGCCAACTCGAAATCCCTTATGTCTTCAAAGCCAGCTACGACAAAGCCAATCGCTCAAGTGTACGCTCTTACCGTGGGCCGGGTTTGGAGGAAGGGCTGGCGATATTAAAACGCGTGCGCGACGAGGTCGGCGTTCCGGTACTCTCCGACGTACACGAGGCGGGACAGGCCGCCGCCGCCGGCGAAGTGTTGGATTGTCTTCAGGTGCCCGCGTTCCTCTGCCGGCAGACCGATTTGCTGCTGGCGTGCGGCCAGACCGGGCGTTGCGTGAATATCAAGAAGGGGCAGTTCCTCGCGCCGGAAAAGATGGAGCTGGCGGTCGAGAAAGTCCGCGAGACGGGGAATGAAAATGTCCTCGCCACCGAGCGCGGTACGTCCTTCGGCTATGAGCGGCTGATCAACGACATGACCGGCCTGTCAGTCATGCGGCGTTTCGCCCCGGTCGTGTTCGACGCCACTCACTCCGTTCAATATCCGGGAGGAGCGGGCCAGGTCACCGGCGGAAAGCGGGATTACATTCCAATCCTGGCGCGGGCGGCGGTCGCGGCGGGTATCGATGGTCTGTTCATGGAAGTGCATGACAATCCGGATCAGGCCAAAAGCGACGCCGCCAATGTATGGCCATTGGATCAACTCGAGCATCTGCTGAACACCCTGCTCCGCATCCGCGCCGCCGCCCAGTAATCGGGCAACTCAATCCGTCGTTCGCATTCCGACTTTGGAATTCCAGGAAAGCGGACGCAGCTTTCGTTCAGTAAGACACTGTCATCAAATGAGATAGAAAGAGTATAAAAATAATACGATTATTATTTGCCTATTTGGTACTTATGTGGTACTATTTAAGTACTGGGTTACCACGAAATCGGGTTTCGGGCCGAAAGGGAGAGTCACAATGACTCGCCCTTCTTGTTTCATCAATCAGGCAGGTATCTTTTATGGTAGAGATCAGCGTTCTGGCGATTGTGACAGAAGCTCGATGAACGGATCTATGTCCGCGAGGGTCAGATGGCCATCGGCATTGGCATCGGCTCGCAGGATTCCGCTGTGCGGATAGGCGACTGTGAAAACGTCCGGATTGCTCAACGCAAGAATGAAGGGCGAAATGTCATAGGCATTGACGTAGCCGTCGCAGTTCACGTCGCCTCGTATTAGCGGGTACCCCCAGCGAGCCAGACCGGCGGAAACGACTTCGCCAGCCTGTGCGAACCAGCCCCCCGCGTAGAGTGCCGGCCCCCAACCGTCGTTGAGGCTGGCGAGCGTGGCCACGTCGCCCCAGGAGCGGCCGCCGACCACAACCCACTCATCATCATTCCACTTTAGCAGCCCCGAGGGCCACCAATTCTCCTGGCTCTCCACGAATTCGCCCCCCGCGTACAGCGTCGGTCCGGAGCCGTCATCGTGCACGCACAACGCCAGCGTGTAACTGAACATGTAATTCTCAATGCCACTATCAAATGGCTGCCAGACCGTTCCATCCCACTTTGAGATCGCGTGCTGGATGTACCCGCCGGCGTATAATTCCGGCCCCGCGCCACTGTCGAATACGCACAGGGCCATGACTCCGTCACCAGGGCCGTCGCCGAGATTAAGCCACTGGCCTCCGTCCCACGCCGCGACGCCGTCGACCACTAATCCACCGGCGGTGTGAAAGTAGCCACCTGCCACCAGAAGCGGTCCCTCGCCGGCATCGAAGACCTTAAGCGCAGAGATCCAGCCGGGGTATTCGTCCCTCCACACGCCCACGCCGAGCGGCTGCCATTGGCCACCATCCCATGTGGCGATGCCGTTTACCTCCGTCTGGCCGACGTGGGTGAAGGCGCCGCCGGCGTACAGTCGCGGGCCGTCGCCATCGTCGAAGACTTCAAGGGCGTAGATCCCGCTGTCATGCGAGTAGTATTCGTTGCGGAAGGTACCACCGAGCCGGGTCCACTGCTGCCCGTCCCAGCGGGCGACGCCATAATCGAATGTGGTCCGATCGTCGCCGAAGCAGCCGCCGGCGTAGAGCGCCATGCCCGTGCCGTCGTCAAATGACACGAGCGGGCCGGCCGAGTGTGGAAAGCCGTCGCCCAGGGGAGCCCACGAATGCCCGTTCCAGCGGGCGATGCGGTTGACGTGCTGGTCGCCGGCGGTTGTAAAGTTGCCACTGGCGATAAGCTCCGCACGGCTGCCGCCGTCCAAAACGCACAGGCTGGCGACGCCCCCGTTGATGCCGCTGCCGAGTGCTGACCAGTCGCTGCCGTCCCAGCGGGCGATGTTCCTGACGGTGATGAAATCGGCCCCGTGCAGATCACCGCCGACGTAGAGAGCCGGATCACCGTCGATACTCGCGCCGCAGAGCGAGAACACGGAGTTAAATGTGCCGCGCTCGCCCACGTTCGACCAGTTCAGACCATTCCAACGGGCGACATTGCGGGCGGTCCCGCCTACAGCTTCCGAGAAATCCCCGCCCACGTAGAGGTCCGTTGTGTGGCCGTCATCGAACACTGTCAACGCCCTGACCGGATTGTTCACACCCGCGCCCAAGGCTGCCCAAGTCTGCCCGTTCCATCTGGCGATGTGATTGACCTCGATTCCGCCAGCATGTGTGAACCAGCCTCCGGCGTACAGTTCGAGGCCGGTACCGTCGTCGTACGCCGCCAGCGAAGTGACCGAAGAGTAATAGTAAGCCGTGCCAGTACCCGACCCCAGCGGCCACCACTGTTGCCCGTCCCATTTGGCAATGTTGTTTACCTCAACATCGCCGGCGTACGTGAACGACCCGCCGGCGTGTAGCGCGGGACCGCCGCCATCGTCGTACACGGTGAGGGTTCGAATCACGTCGTCAGCGGCTGAGCTGACGATCGACCATTGTTGGTCATCCCAACGTACAATGTAGTACAATGGGTTTCCCTGTTCGTCGGGGTAGTTGCTGGCGCCGTACAGCACCGGGCCACCGCCGTCGTCAAAGACCGCGAATGCGCGTACGCCGAACTCTAGCCCGCCGTCGGCCGACAGCCACTGTTGGCCATCCCAGCGCGCCACGCCGCGCGCTGGTTGACCGCCGGCCTCGGTGAACCACCCGCTGACGAACAGGGCCGGTCCATTTCCGTCATCGAAGACGGCCATGTCGCCCGCGTGAGCATTCAATCCGTCCACGGCCGACCATTCCTCGCCATCCCAGCGGGCGATGCCGTTGGCGTGATTGAACCCGGCAGCCGTGAAGTCACCGCCAACGTACAGTGCCGGTCCACCGCCGTCATCGAAGACCGCCATGTTCATGACCATGCCACTCACGCCCGGTAGCGGAAATAGACCCGCGGCCCACTGTGGTTCCCAGGGCTGATCAGCGGCGGCGATGTTGATCGGCACCAGTACGCCGACGGACACGAGAAACAGAGTCGGGATGATTGGGCGGTAGCGACGCATGCTGGCCTCCTTGCCTGCGGCTACGGTGGATTGTCGCGGTAGGGGTTCGTCTAAATTGGAGCACCCCACAAAATCCATATCGGGAGATAAAAGATTTAAACTGGATCTGGCCAGGATTAGTGGCTGAGCGGATGGTCCTGGGCGGCATTAATGGCCGCTACGCAGACGGCGGCGGTTTCGACACGCAGAATGTGCGCCGCGAGGGTGACGGGCTGGCCGCCGGCTTTACGGAGGATATCGACTTCCACGGGCGTGAGCCCACCTTCGGGACCGATTACGGCCGCGAGCCTGTCAGAAGCGGCGGCGTTGTCGCGTAGCCACGTGCCAAAAGTAACTGAGTCATCCGCCGGCTGGGCAATCAGCAAGGTGGCAGCGGATACTTTCGGCAACACATCAGGCAGTTCCATGCCGGCGTTAATCTGCGGCAGCCAGGCCCGGCCGCATTGCTTGCAAGCCTCAATCACCGTTCGGCGTAGCTTCTCAAGATGCTGTGAGCTGGCATGAACGACCGAGCGTTCGAACTCGGTCAGGTAGAAGCACGCCACACCCAGTTCGGTGCACTTCTCTACCAGGTAGTCCAGACGATGCCCCTTGCAAGCGGCGACTATCAGGCTCAATTGGCGAGTTGATTGCGGAATATGCTCAATTTTGTCGACCTGGACGCAAATTTCCGATGGTATACGACGCGTTCGGCGCTGATTCTCCTCGGTGGTAGGGGGCTGAAGCCTGGCATGAGCCACATTACCGCGGCCATCAAACAGCGTCAGTTCATCGCCAGGGCGTAACCGCCGACTACGTGTGGCATGGCGGGCCTCATCGGCGGGCAGAGTGATGCGGCCGGGCTCGAGCCGTGCACAATAGAAATATGACGAGGACATGGGAGCATTATACGACAGCCTGGGATTTGTAACCGGCATCAATAGCGGGAGTATTTCTCATCTTGATCCGGTCTGGGGCTTTAGCTTTGGTGCCGGAGGTCCTATACTTAAGGTATTGCCGGGTACCGGGGGATGCGCCGTGAAACGCGGCACGTCCGCCGTTCGTTGGGGCCATATAGACGAGGACTCGGGCCATGAGAGAACTGAAAGTAACCAGAGACGGACAGCGGCAGTCAGTATACCTGGACGATCGGGCGCGAGAAGTTCGCGCAGTGCGCGATCTGGTGGATATCGTGCAGGATATCAGGGATCTGGATAACCGCTTCCACCAGCGCGTAATGCTCGTTCCGGAAATTCGCCGCGCCGTTCAGGAGCGCGGCGCGACGGCCAAGGAATTGATGGTCGCGGTGGACAAGCTGGAAGAAGTCTGGCGGCGTCACCGGACCGGCGTCTAAGATTCGAGCGGAGTAGCTCCCTACGTAGCGCCAAGGCTCCGAGGTGCGGAGTGGTACTGCGCGGGGAGTTTTCATGCGCGCGTTTCGCGGACGATATGGCGATAGCGCCGCGGGGTGGTGCTGACAAGGGCCACCGGTTGCACTAGAATCGCTACTGATGGCGGGGGTGGAGCCGGCTTCACGGAAGATTGGTTTGAATGACACCCGCAGCGCGTTTCCGGTCGGCATTAGATCACCACTTCTCCATCGAACGCCACACCGGATGACTGATACAGCAAAGGAACTTCTAACGTGCAACTCATACGCTCCATGTTTATCTGTTCGCTATTCCTCGCCCTGATCGTCGGCTGCCGCAATGACAACCAGCCGCAGCCTGCCTCCCCGACCGGTGGCGGTGAAGCCACCAAGGAAATACCGGCTGCAAAATCCGAGTCCGTCCAGCCTGCGGCGGCCCCGGCTCAGACCCAGAGCCCTCCGCAGCCTGGGCGCATGCTGCCCGATCCCATGCGCGGCAAGGTCCAGGAGACGGTTAACTCAGGCGGCTACACCTACGTCCGGCTGGCGACCGAGCAGGGCGACGTCTGGGCCGCGGCGCGGCAACTCACCGTCGCCGTCGGAGACGAGGTGGAACTGGCGGGCCTGATGCCCATGTACAATTTCCACAGTCCCACGCTCGACAGGACCTTCGATGAGATCCTGTTCGTCGGCAGCGCCCGGGTGATCGGCGCCAATGCGGCCACCGGCCCCGTCCCGCCGCAACCGGGGGCCGCGACGCCGGCCATGCCCGACGGACACCCACCCATCGGTACTGCCGCCGCGCCAGCTAAATCCGGACCATCTACGCCGAGGACACCCGGCAAGATCGAGAAGTTGCCCGATGGTCTGACCGTGGCTGAACTGTTTGCCCGGAAGGCGGATCTTCAGGGGCAGCCCGTCAGGTTCCGTGGACTCGTGGTAAAGGCAAATCGCGGCATCATGAGCCGGAACTGGCTGCACATCCAGGATGGCACCGGCACGTCCGGCAGCAACGACATCACCGTGACCTCGGCCGATGGCTACGCGCCGCCGGGCAGTATTGTGGTCGTTGCGGGTACTCTGAATCTCGATCAGGACTTCGGCGCCGGCTACGTCTACGCCGTAATCGTCGAGGACGCCACGGTCACCCTCGAACCGCCCCAACCAACCCCCGCCCAACCCGACGCTGGCGAGCCCGAGCAGCCCGGCGCCGCCCCGGACGAAGCGGCCGACAAGCCCGAGAAACCCGCCCCCGGCGACGACAATCCCTAGGCACCTGGCAGCGGCAGCGGCAGTGTGCGCCACTGCCTTCAAGCAGTGCCCTTCGGGGACTTTTCCAGGCCGCGCTGCTCAAGAGCGCCGGCACGGCGTCAGTGCCACACGCCCACCCGCCGAATAAATAAAGAAGGTGCGTCTGGGACGCACCTACACGGCTACGATGGTTGAATCTCCGTCGGGTGAAGGACAACCTGTGCAAGGTCTACGTAGGTGCGATAGCTCAGTTGGAACTGCTGTTTTGTCCTTCTGAAGTCGATGTCGATCAGGTGTGTGATTCCCGCCTTGTACTCGATGACTGTCTTGCAGTGCTCGGCCATCTCAATCATTCGCAAGCAAAGGCCACGAAAACACGCGGCTTGTTCCTTCGTGCGATCTGACCATCCATTGCGAACAGCATTGCAGAACTGATCAACGTCACGTTGGTATGCTGTTGCATCACCAAGCACCTGCTCGGCTCGCCCTGCCATGGCTCGATAGTCCTTACGTCTGAAAAGGCAGTGAAGGCCATGTTTCAATCGCTGAAGGACGGCACCTTCGCCTGCATCGACATGAAGCCGAACGATGCTCTTGGCGATCTCGATGCCTTGCATCAAGACGCCAACAACCGTTCGTTGCCAAGCTTCGTCTTCGTCTTGATACCGCTCGCCCGTTGCTCGCTCCCAGGACTTGAGAGCGACAGGTGAGACTTGGAGATTGGGGCTATCCTGCCCAGGCAGGCCTTGGAGATGTTCTCGATAAACGGATTCGAGAGTTTCCTGCAACTCCTCGGGCACAGCTTCAATGCTAAACTCAAGGAGCTTGGGCCACTTGCGAGATATGAAGTACATCAGTATAAGGAATCTTGTTTCTTCATCATGGTCCGTTGTGCGGATAGTGGCGACTGCCTTTCCAAGGATGCGTAGCTCCTCCTCGGTGAGGTTGTGATCCGAGAGCAGGATTCCGACCTCGCTGTCAAATGGACCAGCTTCACAATCTGGACACTCGCACCACGCTCCGTGTTTGAGTGAGCCGCAGTTTGTGCAGAGTGCAACAGTCATACGACCTCCGCAAGAGTCTTCTGAATCGCCTCGTCTAATCAACGAGGCTCAATGATCTGCTGCTGAAGCTGCGATGCGAGTCGCTTCATCTTTTGGTCGAAGTTCGCAGGGCGCGTCCCGGACACACCAACCCCAGGCTCACATTTGAACCGTGCGTCAAAGGACGCACCGCACGTGGCTGTGTCCAATTCTGAATGCTGCGTTAAGGGCCACACCTTACGTCTCTGTCAGGAGCTCGTCGCCAGGGAATTGTTGGTTGCATGCTACGACGAATTCTGTAGCCCCGCACATCGTTTGCCGATTCAGCGCGTACGCCTCCTTCGTGCGGTCGCGAGCCTCATTGAATTGGCCGCCAGCGATGACGATGAGCGCGACCTCTGACGACACAGGAAAGCTCACCAATCGCACATCTTGGCCACGGTCCCATCGGGCGAAAACTGGGCGGTCGCTGGTTACAAACGGTTGATCTCTCGTCGTATACACCAAGTGCCATTCCCATTGCAGCAAGCGGCGATGGAGGCTCTGTGACCATATCCAAATCGCTCCAAAGCTGCTGGGTTTCAGGAATTCGCTGTGCGACTTCGGGCCGTAGGGCTTTCCCGTCCAGTGGCACCATAATTTGACCAGAGCATCCAACTCGGCGCAATCGCCCTCAGCGAGATTGCTAAGGTGGTCAGTCATTACGCTGTTCATCAGCTTTGGCGACCGCGCCGCAGTGAGCGCCACGAACAGAGCGACAGCAGAACGCTCGTTGTCGTCAAGAGTTCCTCCCGTTGCCAGCTTCTTCAACGCGGGGGCGGCAGGGTCTTCGACGTTCTGCTTGAGAAACCGATCGAAGTCGTCGCTCCGGGTTCCCTGCATATCGATCATCGAGCAGAGGTGCGGGAACCAGCCAACGCCGCCGGGAGTGCGTTTTTCCCAGCGCCGCTTTCGCATATCGTAGACGTAGAGGTTGTCTGAAAAGACCGGCTCCGCAAAATTCCGCAAGTAGAAGCGCGCGATGAAGTGCTGTCGACGTGCGCCCTTTGCCACAGTTGCCCTACTTGCCATGCCTCATGCCCCGATCGTCGCGCAGGCGGTCTCGCTCCACGGCCCCTTTTCGCCGGTCGTGGCGACCCAGCGGAGCATGTAGTGGGCCGTCTTGCCGGCGCCTTCGCCGGGGTAGTCGGCCACGTACGGCATGCGCGTGTCTACCGACAGGAAGCTCAGCTCGCTGGGTCCGGTCGGCGGAGGGTCGCCGGCCGCGAGCCCCAAATCGGCCAGGTGGCCGATGAGGTATGTGACGAAGTTGTTCCGCCAAGCGAGGAACCGGTCGTCTGGGCGCGGGATATGGTCGTTGGCCATTACAAACTGCCCCTATGTGAGTTGACCGCCACATCGGCGTCCACCCGTATGACCGCCACAGCAGCGTTCAGCCTGCATTATGGCTGGGTTGCGTGGCCGGTGTCAAGGAGTTTCGGACCCCGGCGGCGCGTTAATCTGCCTCCACACGTGGTCTGCGGATCTGCCCAATCCTCGTAAAAAAAATGTTGGTGCGAGATGGGAATCGCGCACCAGCGTCGCGAAAAAAGATGCTGGCGCGAGGGGGGAATCTCGCGCCAGCGTCAGCAAGCCCTGACTTTATGTGTGATAGGCTAGCCGCCTACGGGCAGGCGTCGCAGTAGCCCTGGCCGACGCAGGCGATGAACCAGTCGATGTCGTACGAGTTCACTTCGCCATCGCAGTTGATGTCGTTGGCACAGTAGAAGTTGTTAGCGTGCCCGGCGATCCAGATCGCCGGGTCACTGACGGCCTGGATGAAGTGGTCGATGTCGTAGGCATCGACGCCATCACCCAGACAGTTCGAGTCACCGCGGTAATCGTTTCCGCCGCAATCGCACAGCTCGTCAGCACAGCTCACGCCGGCGTAGTACTGGCCACCGTCCGCCAGACATTGCGCCTCGTTGTGCGGATCGCCGAGATTATTCGGATCGACGTCATAGCAGAAGTAGCCGTGGCAACAGGCAGCCACACACGGATTTGGCAGGCAACCGGTATCGTCGCCGAGGTAGATTCCGCCAAGCGTCGCACAGTAATCGGCGGTCTCAATCGTACAGGTGGCACCGACGCAGCAGGCCCCGGTCACGGCGCTGGGAATACCGATGATCTGGACGTCATCGATGTTCCAGCCGCAGTAGCGCCAACTACCATCAGTCGTGCCCATGGTCCAGCGCAGATAGACGGTGGCCTGGCCGTCGGCGACGCTGGAAATATCGAATTCCTGCAATGACCAGGACGAATCCTCAATCGTCCCGGAGTTACTCCAGACCGTCGTCCAGGTCGAACCGTTATTACTAACGCGTACGTAGGCATGATCGTATGAGGGCTGCTCGACGCCCAGCCAGCGCCAGAAGGTCAATGTAACCGCACTAGCATCACTGCAATCCAGGGCCGTGCTGGTCAAATGCCGTTCCGGCATGCTGTTTTCATAATCGCCGTAGAGGTTGTAGCCGTAGACATAGCTGCCGGTGTGTCCGGTGTTCGGATCCGGTCCGCCATATTCCCCGCCGCCGCCGGTCGGATCGCCAAAAGCCCACGTTCCGTCTGTGGTCCAACCGGGATTGCTGTTCATTGGGAAATCGTAAATGAGCACCGGCCCGTATGGCGTGATCGTGAAGTTATCATCTGAAACGTCTTCGCCGGAATTGCCGTCGCCATCGTAGGCGATCACTTTGACGCGACACTCGTTGGAGTTAAAGGCCGGAACTTCCCAGAGGTATGTGCCGGTGTCGGCCAGGTCCGTGGCGATTTCGTGGGGGAAGGTAGCACCGCCGTCGGTGGACAGGAGGATATCGATGCCGGTCACACCGACGTCATCGTTGGCATTCCACTGGATGTTGTATTCCTCGCCGACCGTCCAGACCTCGCCACCGTCCGGTGAGATGACGTAGGCGGTGGGAATCGGGCCCAGTTCGTACCGTGGCAGAAGCAGGGAGGGATCGCCCATCAGGTTGTACAACTCGAAGAAGTTGCGTTTAACATCGAGGCTGCTGGGAGATTCGATCAGGAACGTATTTAATCCTGATTGCCAGGCCGGACCGACTTGCCAGATGTGTTTTTCAAAGAACGCGCGGAAGAAAGCCTGCTCAAGAGTGGTGGACGGCTCCCAGGCTGATACGCTGCCCCAATAAATATAATCGGATGGGAAGATGACTGCCGCGGCGCCTTTATCAGGCGCGCGATGCCAGGTTTCGCCAAAGCACTCGCCAAGACTGTACTTGCCGACATTACAACTGAAGCTCCAGGCCACGCCATACAGACCCTGGTTGCTGAGCGCGGATACATTACCTTGGTTGAAGGATGGATCCCACCAGCCCGTTGAGCTGCTATGGCCGTAGTAGCCAACCCACAGACAGCCATTGTTGACCGCGTTGGTCACATCCTGGGTGGTGGCACCGTCGCGCGAGTAGAGTCTGACGCCTTCGTACTCATTGGGCTCCAGCAGGTTCTCGATAATCCAGTCCTGGGTCGGCTCGGCCATCCCGTACGTGCTGGGATTGGCCAGGAACGCGGCCCGCTTCACGTAATCAGGATCCGGGAAGTTGCCGGCCTCGACAAAGAGTGTCTTGTCCACTACATCTTGCAGCATGCTGGTGGACGTGACCGAGAAGCGCCCCACACAAAGGTCCGGATACCAGTCATCGCCAGCGTCCATGCAGGCGTAAGGCAGGTCCGTGACACAGTGTTTGCTCCCTCCGCCGGTGAAGTGCGGGATTGTGGTCGAAGTGGCCGAGGTGCCACTTGTGTCGCCCACCAGCAGGATGTACTTCGGTGAGTCAGCCGTTCCCCATAAGTCCAGTATGTAACTCTTGATGGCTGAGTTGCTGGTGCCGGGAGCCACGACATAGGTCGATACTTCGTAATCCATGGCGGTTTTGGCGGCGATGAACTCATTCAGCGCGGCGCAGCCGTCATAGGCCTCGGCCGTGATAATCAAGTAGTTACTTGATCCGCCACTGACAATGGTTGCCGTGAGCGCCATGGTCAGGGCTATCGTCATTGCGAACCGGATACACTTTACAGATCTCATACTCGCATACATTTGTGATTCTCCTATCCCAGCTACTGCCGTGTGGCACTGATGTTGTGCCGCCGCGCTTGTTTGGTTATCTCGCCGTTGCGGAGTTTACGCATCGCGATACATAACGCAACCCGGATGTTGCGATTGATAAAAATCTTAAACGGCTCGGACGCTGTTGTACGAAGTTGTAACGCCGCCGTTTGACCGAACACTTCATCGAGACCACGGCCACACTACCGCGGCTCGTGTCGCTGCTGGCGCGCGAACTGAACGAGGCGCGCACAACAAACGAGCCCCTAACGGGCGTGCCTAACTTTGCGACAACTTACCTTAACATATTATGGTTGTCGGATTCAACGTAAATCATCGTGTATCCGGCGGCGGGCAGTTTGGGCGTTGGTGGGACAATCGTGCGGAATCCGCGCCTGGTGGCCCATACCGATAATAT
>JBDRDH010000191.1:0-4557 GCA_043820985.1 Planctomycetota bacterium | reverse complement strand
ATGCAGTCCTCGAAGGAGATGCGTCGCCCCCCCACCGCGCGCGAGCGGCGAAAGTTCAGTGACAGGTTGGTGACGATCCGCAACAGCCATGATCCAAACCGCCGGCCATCTTCCAGCGAATGCAAGTGTCGATATGCCCGGACAAAGGCTTCCTGGCATACTTCCAAGGCGTCATGCAGGTTCCCGAGGAGTCGGTAGGCTACCGCGGTAGCGCGTCTCTGATAGCGTTCGACGAGCGGATCGAACGCGTCGCGCTGCCCGGCACACGTCAACTGGACCAGTTCCTCATCGCTTGGTAAAGGTGCCGTTTGGCGCCGCGACTCCACAAACTCACCTGCAACATCGGTTTGGACACGTTTGGGAGCCCGAGGTTGGGCCTTGAAACGCGTCCGAGCCGACTACTATATAACGTCCGATAACACTTGCCGGCGGACCACCCGCCGTGGATTTCCCTGGCCAATTATCTGGCCTGTCGCGATTTATCGCATATTGGGAAATCGTCACCATGCTACCGACGTTCCATTCCACCGGCCTATTCAATCGTATTGGCGACCGAGGTGGTTTCAGTCAATACCTCCGAAATCTGAGCACAGGCGGGCAACCGAATGGTAAACACGGTGCCACCACTAGCGGGCGTGTCTACTGACAACACGCCCTGATGCGCGTCCACGATGCGGGCTGCAATCGGCAATCCCAGACCAGTCCCCTTCCCATCGGCTTTGGTGGTGAAAAAAGGCTCGAATATGTGCGGCAATACATCCGCCGGTATGCCGCTACCGGTATCCGCGACTTGCACCACTAGCTCCTCCTGATTGCCGGGCAGGTCGCGACCGTCATCCTTGCTCTCACGCCACATGCTTATGATCAGATCATCGCCGGCGGACATACTGTCAACCGCGTTTAGCAGCAGGTTCACAAAGACCTGCTCGAGAAGCTGTGGATCGGCCATAATCCGATCGTCGGCGACGTCAAGCTGGCGGTGCACGTTGATTTGCCGGGTGGTGATGCGCGCCATGACGGCAGTGACGGCGGCCTCGATTACTTCGGTCAAGCGCGTTTCCACCGGGCGAATGACATGCTCGCGTGCCAGGGTCAATAGTCGCCGCACGATGATGTCGATGCGTGTCAGTCCGTTGTCCATCAGGTCCAGCATCTGGGCCGCGCGTTGTGGATCGTCCAGCGATCGCCGCAGGATGCGCGCGCAGCTTTGAATACCATCCAACGGATTATTGATCTCGTGAGCGACCGAGGCCGCCAGTTCGCCCAATAGCGCCAGCCGCTCGGTGCGGTGTAGTTGCTCCTGGAGGCGGCGTCCCTCTTTAGTGGATTCCTCCAGTCGGGCGGCGATCAGGTTGACGGCTGACACGAGCTTGTACAGGTCATCGCCCCGGTTGGCGGTCAAAGTGATGGTGGGTCGTCCATGGCCGATATCGTCGGCCACGCGTCGTAATCTGCCGAAGGTGGTGCGTAACCAGCGCCGCGCCAAGCGCTCGCAGATCCAGACCACGATCATCCCCCCCGCCGCACAAATGGCGATCGCCCGCCAGGCCACCGGCTGCACAATCAGCGCGACTAGGGCACTCAGAAAGATGCCCAATTGCAGAATGACAAACAGCGTGTGCCGGAAGCCACGTAGCATGTACTCATTATCACTTGCCAGCGAGGGGGCACAAGCCGCGTTTCATCAACCACCAGGCTGCCATGCTTCGGCGATGGCCGGCAGGACCATTCATTGATCGGAATCAAACCGCGCGCCACCAACGACCGATAGCGTCTGGACAAGGCGAAACACCATCCCGATATCCACTATATTCCGATTTAGACTAACTGAAATTGGCAGTGATCCACCTGGATATGACATAGTAACCATGTCTGCCATGCTGGAGCACAAAATGACGATTGCCGCCGCCCACCCAGTCGGGCATGTCCGCGACTCCCGCGCGCAAAGCACGCTAAAGTCTCGCGCTCTGGGTGTATTTCGCGTATTTCTATACTCAACGCTATTGCTGGTGGCCATCTTCGGCGGTCCGATAGTACGCGCCGCCGCGCTGTGTGCTCTACCGCTGGCGCTGCTGACGGATTGGGATGGTGGCCTGCGGCATCTAGTGCGGGTGGCGGGTCTGACGGCCATGGTGTGTCTGGCCCCCGGACCTGGCATAGCCATCGGTAAAACCCTCGGTGCCTCCTTTAACATTCCCGGTTCACTGGCGCCCATCGTCGGTGTGCTCCTGATCATTTTGGCGATTATGTTGTTGGGTTTGTTGCTGAAAGGGCGGATCTCGGTATTTCTCTGCCGTCGGCCGCGTATGAGGGCCGCCGACCATGCTGTCGGTGGTTTACTGGGGGCCGCCGAGGGAGCGGCAATTGTAGTCGTCGGCTGCTGGATGCTGGCCGCGCTGGATAATCCCCTACAATCCCTCATAGCAAAGCAAAACGCAGCTTCCACTCCGGTTCAGAAATGGATTCTAAGCACCCTTTCCGGGGCCCGGGATGCCGTAAAAACCGATCCGGCGGGCCAATGGCTGGTCCAGCGGAATCCAATTGACAAAGTACCTGGAATTCAGACTATCCAACTGGCCGCCGAGGTGGCGGTTGAACCCCAGACCCTGGCAACCGCTATCCACGACGGGTATCTGAACAACATCGCCGAACTGCCGGAAGTTCGCCGGTATGTTGAAGCCATCCAGGAGGATGAAGCCCTTAAAGATGCCCTGCGGTGTGGTGATTTATTAGCTGTTACCCAGTCACCACACTTACAGCAGATGCTTACCGACGATCAACTGCATGCCGTACTGGTTGCTCATCGGGATGAAATTCACGCCGCTCTCGAGAAAGCCCGCGGCTCGGATCCGCCATCCGTACACTGACATATCTATTCCGCCGCTAATGCCATGTGTACCGAGCGGCAACTGGACAGCGGCGACTGATTGCTCCTACCCCTTGTCGCTTCAGGCCGGGCATGGTCTACTGTCGGTTTTGGGGTAGATTCGCTTGCCGCGCTTGACTGACAGAGACTCGGAGAACTCCATGCGCGTGCTCTCAGGTATTCAGCCCTCCGGAACGCTCCACCTGGGCAACTATTTCGGTGCCATGAAACAACATATCGAGCTCCAGGAGGAGCACGAGTGTTTCTACTTCATCGCCAATTACCACTCGCTCACGACGATCCAGGACGCCGAGCGGTTACGCGAACTGACGCTCGGTGTGGCGCTGGACTACCTGGCGATGGGCCTGGACCCGGACAAGGCACTCTTTTTCCGCCAGAGCGATGTGCCCGAGGTCACCGAGTTGGCCTGGATCCTGTCAACCGTCACGGGGCGTGGCTTACTCGAACGCGCCCACTCCTTCAAGGACAAAGTCGCCAAGGGGCTGCCCGTCAACATGGGGTTATTCAGCTATCCATTGCTGATGGCGGCTGACATTCTCATCTATCGCAGCGATGCCGTCCCGGTTGGCCGCGACCAGGTTCAGCATATCGAAATGACGCAGGACATGGCCGAGTATTTCAACAACACTTACCGCGAGGTCCTGGTCCGTCCCGAACCGCGGCTGAATGAAACACCGATCGTCCCCGGCATCGACGGCCAGAAGATGAGTAAAAGTTATGACAACGCCATCGATCTGTTCGGAGTCCCGAAGGCCGTCAAGAAGCGGATCATGAGCATCCAGACCGACAGCACGCCGGTGGAAGATCCGAAAGACCCTGAGAAATGCAACGTCTTCGCCCTGCTGAAGCTGTTGGCCGAACCCGCGGAACTGGCCGAATGGGAACAGCGTTACCGCACTGGCGGTACTGGCTACGGCGAGGTTAAAAAACGCCTGGCCGAGCTATATGAGCAGCGTTTCGGCGCCAAACGCGAGAGCCGCGCCGCCTGGGTCGCGCGCCCGGATGACGTCGAAGACTTCCTGCGAACCAGCGGCCAACGCGCCCGCGCCGTCGCCCAGGAAGTCATGGCGGACGTCCGCGACGCCTGCGGCATCGTCACCGCGGCGGGTTAACCGCGGAGACGCGGAGAGCGCGGAGGACGCAGAGAAGTAATAAAATATTGGGGATGTGATGCAGGCTGAGCGACCGAGGAGGTTCAATCGCCGGGATGTGGAGCCGGCGTTGAATGCCTTGTCTGAGCAGGTTATTGGGGCTGCTATTGAGGTGCATCGGGTACTTGGGCCGGGTCTGCTTGAGAGTGTGTATGAGGAAGCCCTTTGTGTGGAGTTGACGCTGCGCGGAGTGCCCTTCATCAGACAACTGCAGGTTGACCTAGCCTACAAAGGACACGCAGTTGGGAAAGGGCGCCTGGATCTTCTCGTGGATTACCAGCTTATCGTGGAACTGAAGGCGGTCGATGCGCTGTCTGATGTCCATCTGGCACAGGTGCTCTCGTATTTGAAAACAACAGGAAAGCAACTTGGTTTATTGATAAACTTCAACGTCGCTGTTCTGAAAAGTGGCATCCGGCGAGTAATATGTTCCTGATCCCTGCGTCCTTCGTGCCCCTGACCTTGGCGGTAACACAGGAGCACCGGCTGTTGATCAATGTAAACGTCCTGATTATGAAT
>JBDRDH010000190.1:0-2034 GCA_043820985.1 Planctomycetota bacterium | reverse complement strand
CCGATGCCGATCTGCGCGAGCTGGCCGAGGCGGAACTACCCGCATTGCAAGAGCAACGCAGCCAGCTCATCACCACCTTGCAGGAAAGACTGGTTACTGGCAACGATGCCGCCATCCGCTCGATCATCCTCGAAGTCCGCGCCGGGACCGGCGGTGACGAGGCCGCCCTCTTCGCCCGCGAGCTGTTTGACATGTACCTGGCCTACGCCTCTCGCAAGGGCTTCAAGTATGAAGTCATGTCGCGGTCCGAATCCGACCTGGGTGGCCTCAAGGAGGCCATCGTCAACATCACCGGCGAGGAGGTCTATCTGCACTATCGCTTCGAGGGCGGTGGCCACCGCGTGCAACGTGTCCCAAAGACTGAGGCGCAGGGTCGCATCCACACCTCCGCCGCCACCGTCGCCGTGCTCCCCGAACCCGAGGATGTCGAGATCGATATCGACTGGGATAAGGACGTCATCGAGCACGTCAGTCGGGCCGGGGGCCCTGGCGGCCAAAACGTCAACAAAGTATCCAGTGCCATCCGGCTGGAGCACCCGGCCACTGGCATCACCGTCTCGATGCGCGACGAGAAGAGCCAGCACAAGAACCGCGCCAAGGCCCGCCGCATCCTGACCACACGCATCTTCGACCACTTTGCCTCGCAACAGCGTCAGGAATTCGAGGCCGAGCGGCGTAGCATGGTCGGCAGTGGCGATCGTAGCGACCGCATCCGTACCTACAATTTCCCGCAGGACCGCTGCACCGATCACCGCATCGGCAAGGACGTCTTCGGCCTCGAACGCATGCTGGTCAACGGCGGATTCGACGAGTTCCTCAACGAACTATCCGACCGCGAACTGCGCCTCAAGCTGGAAGCCATCTAACCGTATGAACTTATCCCTGTATCGGCACAATCTCCTTGAGGTAACTACTGTCTTAATAGCCTGGCTGATTGCCGGGGCTGCTATCGGCTGCTCTTCCGGCGTCAACTTCCCTGAGCCAGTTACAATCCATTCGGCTGGTGGTCAACGCATGCTGGCCTACGACACCGACCACGATAACCAGCCCGATTTCTGGCAATATCAAAATGCCGCCGGCCGCAAGCACGCTATTGCCTACGCCGCCGACGACTTGGCCGAGCCCGCCTTACCCATCGAGCTGGACAATATCGACGCAACCACCTGCCCACACTTCATGATGGTGCTGGACGGTGTACCGTTCGAGTTGGTGGAAGAACTCTACCAGTCCGGACATTTCCGCTTCTTTCACCCACCAGCCCGCGTGATCTGCTGCTACCCCGGCATGACCGACCTGGCCCTGGCGGATCTCTTTCACACCAATAGCTGTAATGCCTTCCAGGCTTTGTACTTCGACCGCCAATCCAAACAACTCACCGGCGGAAGCTCGGCTTACCTCGACGCCGTCAATTCTCCCTGGGTCAGCCACGTTGACTACCGTTGCTCGTTCTGGTGGGACGCCCTGGTTTACCTCGATCCGCAAGCCGTCTTTGACCACGAGCTGCGCGGGATGCTGCGCACGTTCCGCGCCAGAGACGCCGGTGAGGCGCGCGCCTATTCCGTCGGTACCGCCGGCCTGGGCACGCGCGGCGGGCGCGAGGCAATTCTGAAATATCTGCGGACTGTCGATCGTCTCTGCGAGCAGATCATCCACGAACGGCGTGGCCAGGTTAAACTTACCCTGACGGCCGACCACGGCCACAACCTGACACCCAACCACAAGATTTCCTTCCGCAAAACACTCGCCGCTGGCGGATACCGACAAAGCAAATCACTGCGGCGCCCCAACGATGTAGTCGTCGTGCCATATGGTCTGGTAACCTGCGCCGAGTTTTACACTGCGGATCCCGCCAGCGTGGCGGAATGCCTGCTCGGGCACGAAGCCGTCGAACTGGCTTGCTACCCCACACTGATATCCATCAGACTAGGTTCTAAACATTTCGATCTGGTCGTACGAGACCGCCACGGTCAAGCTGTGGTTACCCAAACTCCTAATGGCTTCCACTACGATTCCAGTCATGGTGACCCATTACAT
>JBDRDH010000189.1:0-18613 GCA_043820985.1 Planctomycetota bacterium | reverse complement strand
ACAGAACAGTTCTGGAGCCTGTCCGGCGTGGAAACGATTCTGGCCTTGCGTGCCCTGTGGCTCTCCCAGGACGGCCGCTGGACCCGTTACTGGGACACCCGCCCCGCCTACACAAAGGCCGCCTAAAGTGTCACGCACCCTGACTGACTGCTCAACACGGCTTCATCTTGGCAAACACACCCCGTTCTGATAGCGTGGTTGATACAGTTTGAAGTCGACTGGAAAGGGGACAGATCGTGGGTCGCTACTACATCCTGCACGATGGCGAAGTCGTCGAAGAGCCCGATCACGCCAAGTGGTCCAGGTGGTATGAGAGTTCATACGAACCAGTCCGTTGCATTGCCGCGACAAAGGCGGATTACGGCAGCATCTCGACTACTTTCCTGGCCATGAACATGGACCTGGCGAAAACCGACCCTCCCTTGCTCTTCGAGACGCGCGTGGAGGGTGGGTACCTGGACGGTCAATGGGAGCGCTATAAAACGCTCGATGAGGCGAACGTCGGGCACGAAGCGTGGGTGGCCCGCGTCCGTGAGGCCGAACGTGACAAGCCTCCGCCACCGGGATTCGTGTGGTAGCTGGGGTAAGATGCCGAACACCGCGGCCAACATGTCAAGAGAGTAGCTGCCAGAAGCGATCCGGCTACAGGACTCAGACACGCGTGCGCGTACAAATAGCACTAATGGGCTTAGCAGGTCGCCAGCAGTCCAACCTGACACGTTGGCATCGCCGCCGGTAGCTCTATGCCGAGCTCGCGAACCCGCAGGTATTGCTTGTACGGCAGCCGGTGGCGGCCGCGGCGCTGAACATATTCCCCAGGTCCAGCGGTTGTAATGTGTGCCGTAATTGCGTGGCCACCCATTCCGCGTCGATAGTGTTACGGATCCGCATGGAATTATCCGCTTCTATCGTGGCATACCGCAGTGCCCCCATGAACGACGAGTGAGCGCGTCCACGCCGGTAGTCCGGCTCGCGCGGCGGGTGCGTGAGGTACCGAGTAACCTTGTCCAGGTCGGGATCAACCAGGAGGCTGGCCGAGTAGTAGAGCAGATCGCGGCAACGGTGCAGGCAGGCGCCGCCGACCTTGCGGTCGCCAAGTATCAGGTCGCATATCCCCGCTTGGCTGATGCCGGGGATGCCAATGCGTGCCAGTCCCGCGATCAGCCAATCGGTGATCACGTCGAAGTATCGCCGATGGTGACCGAACGGCAGCCCGGTCGCGATCAGTGATACAATCACGTTTCCCGGATCGAGCACGACGGCGCAACCTCCGCCGCGCCGTTTTAGAATTGGCACCTTATCCGCGCGGCAAGCATCGAAGTTTAACTCCACTTCCGGGCGGCTACCCGAACCGAGCACTACCACTGTCCGTGGCAGCCGATAAACGCACACGCGCGCCTGTCCATCGTGGCGCGCGGCGTCGATCAGATCATCGTCGTAAGCGTAGTGTGGGAAGGCTAAACCGGACATGGATTCACGCCTTCGGTTTGTGCACATGTACCGCGGAACCGGCCGCCACCTCGGATGCTTCCATGATTGCTTCCGACAGGGTGGGGTGCGGGTGGATGGTGACCAAGAGGTCTTCGAGCGTGGCCCCCATCTCCAGCGCCAGCGTGCCTTCGGCAATCAGCTCCGAGGCATGTGGTCCCACCATGGCCACACCCAGTACCAGCTTGGATTCGGGCTCGGAGATGATTTTCACGAAGCCATCGGTTCGGCCCATGGTTCGCGCCCGGCCGAGTGCCGAAAGCGGAAATCGTCCGACTTTGACTTTGATACCCTGCTCTTGAGCCTCGCGCTCGGTCAGACCGGCCCAGGCCAGTTCCGGATCAGTGAAAACCACCGCCGGTATAGCGCGGTTGTCGAAAGCCGACGGCTGGCCGGCGATGGCCTCCGCGACGACCTTGGCCTCGCGACTGGCCTTGTGTGCCAACGCCGGCCCCGGCGTGACATCGCCGATTGCGTAGATGTGCGGCACGGCCGTGCGGCCTTCGGGGCTGACCTCGATCAGCCCGCGCTCGTTCGGGACGATGCCGGCGGTCTCCAGACCCAGGTTATCCGTGTTCGGCTTACGGCCGATGGCGACGAGAACCTGGTCGAACTCATCCGTGCTCGTCTTGCCCCCGTGCTCGATGGTGGCCGTGAATCCGGACGACGTCTGCTCCACGCCGACGACCTTGGATTCGACGAGTATCGACTCGAACTTCTTCTCGCAGTTCTTGACCACCACGTTGACCAGGTCGGGATCCGCTCCGCTCAACAACTGCGGGAAGAACTCGACCATGGTTATCCTTGAGCCCAGGCCGGCGTAAACCAGCCCCAGCTCCAGTCCAATGTACCCACCACCGACCACCAGCAGCCGCTTGGGAATCTCGGGAATGCGCAGCGCCTCGGCCGATGACCACACCGGCAGATTGTAGGCTGGGGGCAGTTCGTTGATCCGCGATCCGGTGGCGATGATGCACTGGCGAAAGTCGATCCCGGCAACGTCGGAGCTTTCGAGGATCAACGAGCGTGGACCATCAAACCGTGCGCGCCCCCGCACGACCTCGACACCCCGGCGTTTGAGCAGACCACCGATGCCCTGCGTCAGCCCGTCGACAACCGACGCCGTCCAGTCGCGCAGGGCTTGTGGATCGATCTTCAGATTTTCGAAGGTCAAACCAGCTTTGGCGGCGTCACGAGCATCAGCGGCAAGCTGAACGACGTGGATCAGCGCCTTGGATGGGATGCACCCCTCGCGCAGGCAAACGCCGCCGAGTTGCTCACACTCCTCGATGAGCGTGACTTCCTTGCCGAGATCGGCGGCGCGCAGGGCGGCAATGTATCCTCCCGGACCAGATCCAATAATGGCGACTTCAGCTTCCTGACGCAGGCTTCCCACGACCATCGCTATGCCTCCGAGTATGTAGAGAGTGTCTCGCGAGCGAACTCATTACGTTTCGAGCAGCAACAGATTGGGGTCGGAGAGTTGCCGCACCATTTCGCTGACAAAACGTGCCGCGTCGGCTCCATCGGCGATACGATGGTCAAAAGCCAGCGTCAACGGCAGAATCTTGCGAATCACGATCTGACCGTCCACGACCACCGGCTTCTCCTGCACCCGGCCCATCCCGAGGATGGCCACCTCGGGATAGTTGATGGTCGGGATCAGGGCAGTGCCGCCCAGCGGGCCGACATTCGTGATCGTAAATGTCCCGCCACGCAGATCGGCAACCTCAAGATTGCCCTCGCGTGCCTTGCCGGCGACCTCCTCGATTTCCGCTGAGATCCGCAGAATGCTCTTGCGGTCGGTGTCACGAATGACTGGCACAATCAACCCACGGCCGGTGTCCACCGCGATCCCGATGTTGTAGTACTTCTTGTAGATAATCTCTTCTTTGAAAGGATCGAGGCTGGCGTTGAAGGCCGGCGCGGCCCTGAGCCCTGCCGTGACCGCCTTGATGACGAAGGACAGCAACGTCAGGTGTCCGCCGGGTAGCTCGCCGCGTCGTTGTTTCTCCCGTTTGCGGAACTCCTCGAGCAGCGTCACGTCGGCGTCGTCCATATGGGCGACGTGGGGTACCAGAATCATCGAGGTGACCATCTTGCGAGCCACTTTGCGACGGATCGAGCGCAATTGTTCCTTCTCGACCGGACCCCATTGGGAGAAGTCCGGCAGTGGCTCGAGGTCGAGAAATGGGATTGTTCCGGCCGCCCGGGCCGCGACCTCCGCCTCGGCGCGCTGTTCGCGTTCCTTGGGCGTTAGCGTTTCGGCGGCAGGGGTTGGGACACTTCCCTGTTCGGCGAAACGCTTTACGTCATCTGGTGTAACTCGCCCGCCCGGCCCCGTGGGGGGCACCTGGCGAATATCGATCTTCATCTCGCGCGCCAGGCGTCTGGTGGCCGGAGCCGCCACGACGCGTCCCCACAGCGCGGCCGGGGCAGCCTCCTGTGCCAGCTCCTCTGCCGGTGTAACCGCGGCTGGCGGTTCCGCCGGCGGGGGTGCTTTGGCCACGGCGGCACTCGGGGCAACTGCCACCGCACCGTTACCGTCATCAATAGTGGTGATAACGTCGCCCACTAGCACGGTATCGCCGACCGCGCCCATTAGCGAAACGATTTTGCCGCTACGCGGTGACGGGATCGTCAGGGCCGCCTTGTCCGTCTCGACATCAACGAGCGGCTCATCCTCCGTGATTGTGCCACCTTGCTCGACGTGCCATTTCAGGATCTCGCCCTCGTGAATGCCTTCGCCCAGATCAGGCAATTTGAACTCGTACACGGTCGCCTCCTAGAAATCGATGGTTTCCTCAATGGCTCGGCGAATGCGACTCGCGGTCGGCAAATACGCCAACTCCCGGCCGAAGTACGGCATGGTGAGATCATAACCGGTGACGCGTCTTACCGGTGCTTCGAGGTACATCAGGGCCCGGTCATTAATCGTCGCGATGATCTCCGAGGCCGGGCTGAACGACCGCGGGGCCTCCTGTACCACCACGCAACGGCCGGTCTTCTCGACCGAGTTGACAATCGTATCACCGTCCATCGGCGAAATCGTCAGCAGATCGATTAGTTCAATGGTGATCCCGCGCTTCTCCTGAACCTCTCCGACAGCTTCAAGCGTCGGACGCATCATCGCTCCCCAGGAGATAACCGTCAGATCAGCTCCCTCCTGGACGATCTGCGCCTTGCCGATCTCCATCGTCTGCTCTTCCTCGCTGACTTCCTCGCGAAACGCGCGGTAGGATCGCTTTGGCTCCATGAAGACGACCGGGTCGGGGTCACGGATCGCGGCGACCAGTAGCGCCCGGGCGTTACGCGGGCTCGACGGCATGACAACCTTCACACCCGGAACGTGTGCATATGTGGCCTCATGACTCTCGGAGTGATGCTCAAGCGCCCGCACTCCCCCGCCGTAGGGCATGCGCACGACAAGCGGAGCGCTGAATCTGCCTTGCGTGCGCGCGCGCAGCCGGGCCGCGTTACCCTCAAGTTGCCCCATCATCAGGTAGGAGAATCCGGAGAACTGCATCTCCGCAACGGGGCGCAATCCCGCGATGGCCATGCCGATCGAGGTGCCGAGGATAGCGGACTCGGCCAGTGGTGTGTCCAATACCCGCGCCCCACCGTACTTATCATACAGACCATCGGTAACGCGGAACACACCGCCGTTGACGCCGACGTCCTGCCCGAGGACGAGTACCCGCTCGTCTTTGCCCATCTCCTGGTCAAGAGCCAGATTGATCGCCTGGACCATGTTCATCTTAGGCATCGCCAGCCTCCTTCCCGAGGTTGTCGAGGAACTCGGCCCGTTGCTCTTCGATTCTGGCGTGCTCCGTTCCGAAAACATGATCGAACGGCGCGTCGGGCTTGAAGTCTTTCCTGGCTTCAAATTCCTTGACGGCATCCTCGATCTGCCGCTTGACTTCCGCCTCGAGTTCCGCCTGGTTCTTCTCGTTCCATATTCCCTTCGCTTCCAGGTACTTCCTGAAGCGCGGTAGCGGATCGCGTTTCTCCCAGGCATGCAGCTCGTCATCTGAACGATACTTGCTTGGGTCGTCGGCCGTGGTGTGCATCCGCAGCCGGTAGGTTACGGCCTCGATGAGTGTCGGGCCTTCCCCGGCACGGGCACGGTCGAGGGCTTCCTTCGTGGCCTGATACATGGCCAGCGCGTCGTTGCCGTCCACCTGAATACCCGGCATGTCATAGGCGAGCGCCTTCTGGGCCAGCGTCTGGGAGTGCGTCTGCTTCGCGCGCGGCACCGAAATGGCCCACCCGTTGTTTTGTATGATGAAGACCACCGGTACTTGCCAGACCGTGGCGAAGTTGAGCGCTTCGTGGAAGTCGCCTTCCGAGGTCGCGCCATCGCCCATAAAACACACGACGGCCGTATCGGTTTCGCCGCGGAGTCTCATTGCATAAGCGATACCCACGGCGTGCAAAGCCTGTGACGCGATGATGATCGATATAGGCAACGTCCGATCGCCCCCCGGAAATACATTCCCTTCCTCATACCCATTGTAGTAGAGGAGTGCATTCTCGAGGGGCTCGCCGCGCATCAACCGGCCACCCAATTCTCGAAAGGCCCCCACAAACCAATCATTATCGTCCATGGCCAGCACGGGGGCGCAGACTGCCGCCTCCTGCCCCGTGGTAGGCGGGAAGGTTCCGATGCGGCCCTGACGTTGCAACTTCAGCATCCGATCATCTGCTACCCGGGCCAGGACCATCGCCCGGTACAGCCGGGTGAGTTCCTCGGAATCCAGGTTCGGCTCACGCGCCTCGTCCAGGTTCCCGTTCTCGTCGAGGATCCGCAGGTGCGAAATCCGGAATGTTCGGTCTCTGAGTTCAGGAGGCTGAGGCGGAAGTGTCGCGCCACTGACGCCATCAGGTATTGGTTTTGGCATAAAAGCATCTCCCTTCGATATGGCCATCTCCACTTCACCCAATCGCCGGCCGCGCATCGTGTTGGGAACAACCGAACCACGAGCGGCAGATTTGGCATAACCTCTACAACCACAAATTGTTGCGACTGATCGACGGCTTTCGGCCGGTGCTGGTGTGCTGGCCAATCGCCGAGCCGTCATCTTCATTTTCTTATCACTGACGCTTGACAACTTGTTCATTATCAATAATAATAACCTATAGCGATAAGGAATTCAAGTGATGGCCGAAAAAAAACTCCGTCGCAACACGAAGCAGCGTCAGGTGGTGTTGGACGAATTGAGGAAGCTCAACAATCATCCCACTGCCGCGGAACTGCACGAGCTAGCTCGGCGGCGTCTGCCCAGGCTTAGCCTGGCGACGGTGTATCGCAACCTGGAACTCCTCATGCAGTTGGGGGTGGTCAGAAAACTTGAGATGGGCGGATCCGAGGCCCGGTTCGATGGCGATCTTGACTCACACTACCACGTACACTGCGTCCGTTGCGGGCGGGTGGAAGATGTGCACGGTGTACCAACCGATTTTGCCAGGGATAAGTTCACTAGCCCCAGCGGCTACAGTATTATCGGTCATCAGGTGGAATTCGCGGGTATCTGCCCGGCGTGCGAAGCACTGCCGTCAGAGAAAGCTGACGAACAGACAGCTCGGGAGGTGACGTAGACGAGGTGGCACGCGGTCCGGATGGAGCCGGCGGCATTGCCACGCCTGAAGACATGTCGTTCTCACGATTACGACGACACATGAATTATCGGCAAGAGTTTGAAGCCTAAATTGGATGGAGATGGAACAGATGGAAGAAAGAACCAATGTAGCAACATTCAAAGGTGGCCCGCTGACGCTCGTGGGGCCTGAGATCAAGGTCGGCGATCAGGCGCCCCATTTCAAACTGGTGGGCAACAACCTGGCGGACATCGACTCCGCCAGCTTCAAGGGCCAGGTGCGCGTGCTGAGCGTGGCCCCCAGCCTGGACACGCCGGTCTGCGCCACACAGACGCGGACCTTCAATAAGGAAGCGGTCAACCTGGCGGACGATGTCGTGATCCTGAGCGTGAGCCTGGATTTACCCTTTGCCTTGTCACGCTTCTGCGGCGCCGAGGGGATCGAGCGCGTGCTCACGGGCAGCGACTACAAGTACCGCGGCTTTGGCGAGGCCTACGGCGTGTACATCCGCGAGTTGGGCCTGTTGGCCCGGGCGGTCTTCGTCATCGACCGGGATGACAAGATCGTGCACGCCGAATATGTAAGCGAAGTGACCAACGAGCCGGACTACGCGGCGGCGCTCGCGGCCGTGAAAGCGGCTCTCTAGAAAAAAGAACCTGGTAACCGGGAATTGCGCTAGAAAGGATCAGAACAATGCTAAACCAGAAGATCGAGGAAGCTTTCAACAAGCAAATCAACGCGGAGCTTTTCTCTTCCTACCTCTACCTCTCAATGGCGGCTTACTGCGATTCGCTGAATCTCACGGGGATGAGCCACTGGATGCAGATGCAGGCACATGAAGAGAACATACACGCGATGAAGTTTTTCGACTTCATCAACGAACGTGGCGGCAGAGTGACCCTGGCGAAGATCGAAGCACCGCAGGTGGAATGGGCTTCGCCTCTGGCGGCTTTTCAAGGGGCCTACGAGCATGAATGCAAGATCAGCGGCATGATTAACAAGTTGGTGGACCTGGCCCTCGGCGAGAGGGACCATGCCGCCAATGCATTCCTACAGTGGTTCGTCACCGAGCAGGTTGAAGAAGAATCATCCGTGCTGGACATTGCGGAGAAGCTCAAGCTCACTGGCGATAACGGTGGCATGCTGTTGATGCTCGATCGGGAGTTGAGCCAGCGCGCGCTACCGGCCGCGCCGCCGGCCTAGCCGGCTCACCGGGAGAGTGTTTCGAAACGGATACAGTCGCAGTCCATAGTGAAAGCAGAAAGGAACGCAGCATGAGCAAGAAATGGAAGTGTTCGGTATGTGGATACGTTCACGACGGAGACGAGGCCCCGGCCCAGTGCCCCAAGTGCGGAGCGCCAGCGGAGAAGTTCACCCTGTTGGATGACAAGGCCGCGAATCTGGTGGAGCGCTCACGGCACACGAACGCCCTTCATTGCCGCCTGGTGAACCTGGGCCGCAAGCTGGAGCAGGTCTGCAAGGACGGCATCGAGGACAAGCTCGATCCCGGCTGCGTGGACGTCTTCCAGAAAGCGCTGGCGCATAGCTACGAGATCATGAAGTTGTCGATGACGGAGATCCAGGGCCACATCGCCAAGGGCAAGTGGGGCTAGACCCACCGTGGGATTTGTGGCCAGCCCGAGTAATCACAGGGAAGCGTAAGAAGGCGGAGACAAAGGAGACTTCAAATGGCTAACGAGAAGAAGAAACTCACTACTGCCTCCGGGCAACCGGTGGCCGACGACCAGAACACCCTGACCGCGGGTCCCACGGGGCCCGCCCTCATGCAGGACGTTCACTTGCTGGAGAAGTTGGCCCATTTCAACCGCGAACGCGTCCCCGAGCGCGTGGTCCACGCCAAGGGGACCGGCGCGTACGGCTACTTCGAGGTCACGCATGACGTAACGCAATATACCCGGGCCAGGTTCCTTTCAGAGATCGGTAAGCGTACCGAAGTCTTTATACGCTTTTCCACCGTCGGCGGCGAAAAGGGCTCGGCCGACGCCGAGCGTGATCCCCGCGGGTTTGCGGTAAAGTTCTACACCGAGGAAGGGAACTACGACATGACGGGGAACAACACCCCCGTCTTCTTCATCCGCGATCCGCTGAAGTTCCCCGACTTCATCCACACCCAGAAGCGGGACCCGGCGACCAACACCAAGAACGCGGATATGTTCTGGGATTTTCTGTCCCTGACGCCCGAGTCGATCCACCAGGTCACCGTCCTCTTCTCGGATCGCGGCACGCCCAAGACGTTCCGCCACATGAACGGCTACAGCAGCCACACCTTCAAATGGTACAACGCCAAGGGCGATTACTACTGGGTGCAATATCATTTCAAGACCGAGCAGGGCATCCAGAACCTGACCCGCGCGGAGGCCGGACGCCTGGCGGGCGAGGATCCCGACCACGCCACACGCGATCTGTCCGAGTCGATCGAACGGGGTGAGTGTCCGGCATGGAAAGTCTGCGTGCAGATCATGACGCCCGAGCAGGCCAGGACTTATCGCTTCGATCCGTTTGACATCACCAAGGTCTGGCCCCATGGTGACTTTCCGCTGATCCAGATCGGGCGCATGGTTCTCGATCGAAACCCGAAAAACTACTTCGCCGACGTGGAACAGGCAGCTTTCTCGCCGGGTAACTTCGTGCCGGGTATCGCGGCGTCGCCGGACAAGATGCTTCAGGCGCGCATCCATTCTTACCACGATGCGCACCTGTACCGCCTGGGGCCCAACTACCAGTTGCTGCCGGTGAATGCCCCGAAAGCCGCTCCAATGAACAACTATCAACGCGACGGATACATGCGCTTCGACGCGAACGGCGCGGGCGGTCCGAACTACTACCCGAACAGCTTCGGCGGCGCCGAGCCCGATCCACAAGCGGACGAGCCGCCCTTTGAAGTCTCAGGGATAGCCGCGCGGCACGCCTATAGCCACCCCAACGATGATTTCGTCCAGGCCGGCGATCTTTATCGCAAGGTGATGACCGACGAAGATCGCGATCACCTGGTCGGCAACATCGTGGCCCATCTGGGCAATGCCCGGAAACGCATCCAGATGCGCCAGACGGCGATCTTCTACAAGGCCGACCCCGAGTACGGTACCCGCGTCGCCAAGGGCCTTGAACTGGACGTGAAAGAGGTCGAGCGCCTGGCTACCATGTCACAAGAAGAAAGAGTCAAGGCCACGGCGCAAGATGCATGATCAGATTCGAGGCTTCTTGCGGAAAGTAGAGAGAGTGCCAAGTCGGCACGACAATGTACGATACCCTGACGAGAATCGTGATAGAGAGCTGGCTGGTACTTGGCCAGATGTCGCCGTATCTGCTGCTCGGCTTCCTGGCGGCGGGAGTGTTGTCGGTGTGCCTCACGCCAGAACGGGTGGAACAACACCTGGGCGGACGCGGACTCGGGCCGGTGCTGAAAGCATCACTGTTCGGCGTACCGCTGCCGCTGTGCTCCTGCGGCGTAATTCCGGTATCCACCGCCCTTCGCCGCCACGGCGCGAGCCGCGCCGCCACGACCGCCTTCCTGCTGTCGACCCCCCAGACGGGCGTTGACAGCATTGCCGTCACGTATGCGCTGCTCGGGCCGGTCTTCGCGATCTTCCGGCCGATCGCCGCCCTGCTTACCGGCATCATCGGCGGCGGACTTGTACAGCTTCTCGGTGGTCCGGACAAAACCGGCACGGTGCGGGAGTCCAGCTCACCCGCCTGCACGGATGCCTGTTGCAATGACAAGCATGAGCAAAACACATTCCTGCGCATGTTGCACTATGGATTTGTGACACTTCCGCGAGACATTGGTCTGGCGTTGTTGGCGGGGGTTCTTATCGCCGGCGCAATGGCGGCACTGGTGCCGCCAGATCAGTTGAATGCCTATATTGGCGGCGGCGTGCTGTCGATTCTGATTCTAATGGCGGCCGGCGTGCCGCTATACGTATGCGCTACGGCGTCGGTGCCGATCGCCGCGGGTTTCATGCACATGGGTGCTTCGCCCGGAGCGGCGTTGGCGTTCCTGATCGCCGGCCCCGCCACCAACGCCGCCACATTCACCACGGTCTGGAGAGTGCTGGGCCGACGGACCGCGATTCTCTATCTGGTCACCGTCGCCGCCAGTGCGATCGCGTGCGGACTGTTGCTGGACTTGCTGGTCCCGACAGCGGAAGCGGCGTTGCCGCGACTCGGCGACCACGCGCATGCAGTGGCGGAAGGTGGCTGGCCTTATCACGTCGCGGCGCTTGTGCTGCTGGCCATGCTGGGTTTCTCCTACTGGTCAACGGCCAAACGCGAGAATGGCACTGCGGAGGTCCCGGAAGGCGAGGGCGCCAAGGCTGATTCCGCCCCTTGGGGCCGCCTGGAATTTCACGTCAAGGGCATGACTTGCAGCCACTGCGTTGAAAGTGTCAGGCGCGCTCTGGCCGAGAGCGCCGGCGTGCAGTCGGCGGATGTATCTTTGGCAAGCGGCCGGGTCATTGTGACGGGTGACAATCTGGAAGGTCAACAGCTCTCAGCAGCGGTGGAAGCACTAGGATATACGGTCAGTCTCGGTCATGCGACCGGTTGAGCACTGGCATCAAACGGTCAAGGGAGAGGACAGATGGAGAAGTACATCTGTGTCATGTGTGGCTGGGAGTATGACCCACGGCAAGGCGGCCCCGCCGTCGGCGTCAAGCCGGGTACACCGTTTGAGGAACTCCCGGATAATTTCCGTTGTCCGGTGTGCGATGCCGGTAAGGTTCATTTCATACCGCGGGAAGCGTCGAGCGGCGAGACACCTGCACCCTCTGAGGACTGACCGGCTGGCTGTCGGCCTGTTTCCACGTCAGGTTGGCCGGGCCAGAAAGACGATTGATCGACACGTGGACGGAATGATCTGACATGGAATATCGAACTGAACATGACACGCTGGGCGAGGTCAAGGTTCCACGCAACGCCTACTACGGGGCGCAAACACAACGGGCGGTGGAGAACTTCCCGGTCAGCGGTCTGCGCTTGCCGGCGGCTTTCGTCCACGCCCAGGCCATAGTCAAGTGGGCGGCCGCCCAGGCGAATTCGACGGCTGGGTCCCTTGAAAAGGATATCGGCGGGGCCTTGGTCGCCGCGGCCGAGGAAATCATGGCGGGAAAGTTCGCCGACCAGTTCGTCGTGGACGTCTTTCAAGCCGGCGCCGGTACCTCACAGAACATGAACATCAACGAGGTCCTCGCCAATCGTGCCAATGAACTGCTCGGTGGCCAGCGCGGCGTCTACGATCGGGTTCATCCCAACGACCACGCTAACATGGCCCAGTCCACCAACGACACCATTCATGCGGCGATCCACATCGCGGCTGTTTGCCAGATCTACGACCGTTTGCTGCCCGCCGTGACGCGCCTGGCCGAGGCGCTGGAGGACAAATCGGTCGAGTTCGACCACGTTGTAAAAGCCGGGCGAACGCATCTGCAAGACGCGGCCCCCGTCCGCCTCGGGCAGGAATTCGGAGCCTACGCGGCCATGATCCACTTGGGTGGCAAGCGGATCGCCGCGGCCTGTGACGGGCTCAAGCCGCTGTGCATCGGCGGAACCGCCGTCGGCACCGGCCTCAACACCGATCCGAAATACCGCGAGCGTGTCCTGAGCCACATCAATGAAGCGACCGGACATACTTTCACCAGCGCCGAGAACCTCTTCGAAGCCATGCAGGGTATGGACGCGGTGGTCGAGATGGCCGGGGCCCTGCGGGTTCTCGTGACGAGTCTGCGCAAGATCGCTGACGACCTGCGGCTGCTGGGTTCGGGGCCACGTACTGGTCTGGCTGAAATTCGGCTGCCGGCCGTGCAGCCGGGCTCGTCGATCATGCCCGGCAAGGTCAATCCGGTCATGGCTGAGATGCTGAACATGGTCTGCTTCCAATGCCTGGGATGCGATGCCGCCATCGTGTCCGCCGCACAGGCCGGCCAACTCGAACTAAACGTCATGATGCCGGTGATCGCGTACAACCTGCTCCAGGAAATCGATATCCTCACCGGGGGCGTCGCGGCCTTCACGAGTCATTGCGTGCGGGGAATCGCGGCGAACGAGGCAGCCTGCCGAGCGTACGCCGAACAAAGCCCGGCGTTGGCAACCGCGCTGAATCCGGCGATCGGCTACGAGAGTGCCGCGGACCTGGCAAAAGAAGCCATCGCAAGAGGCCAGCCCATTCGCGACGTCGCCCGTGAACGGAACGTACTGGACGAGAGCGAATTGGACCGATTGCTCGATCCGAGGAGAATGACCGACGATCCCGCGGCAAGCGAATAACACCACGGGAGTTCGGGCCATTAAAGGTTGGATTCGATGGATGCGTGGCGCGGACGGAGCGCCGGCCAACCATGCCCTGCGAGTGTTCTTGCCGCCAGCGGCAGGCGGCGCAGAGGTCGGGATTGGGGGCGGTGGCTCACGGGGCGCTCTCCAGGTATCCTAGAGATTATAGGCGCGTGTTGGATGGAAGAATCGAGGCTTCAGCCGTCAGCCGTCAGTGTTCAACTCTGAGCGGTGGGCGTTGCCCACGCTACGAGCCTGTTTGATTTGAGGTCGCCGGCCGGCACTGGGCGTTTATTTGTCTTTCTTCTTGTCTTTTTTGACTTTCCGTTTTTCCTTTGGAGTGAGCTTGGCCTTTTTCTGTTGTTCCTTTTTGCCTTTATCTTTCTTGCCCTTATCACCCATATCTGTTGCACCTTGTGTAACAATGACTTGCGCCGGACCGTGGCGCCGAAAACGCGTCTTCGAGCGTGGAGGTTAGCAGATGAGACCGTTTGGTGCCAGCGTCTAGCGCCGGCAACATGCCCGGAACTTTGGCGAAGAGCCCTTCAGCGGCTGCGCCGGTTGGATTCGAGCTTGACTGGCACAGGTTGTTGCCGGGGGATCCAGCCATCAGCCATCAGCCGTCAGGCGTGGACGTTCACGAGTTGGACGCGCGGCAGGGTCTAACGATGTCAGGGCGTGGTTCGTCTCGACAACTCGGGGCCGAGGTGGAGCACAGGCAACCAGGCAACCGGGCAACGAGGAAGCAGGGTAGCGGTGTGCCACTGGTGGCTTGCCCACCAGTGCCGCGTCCGCCGGCTGTGCGTCCGCGGCGGAGGCTCCGTCAGACCATTGGACCTGCGATCACTCGAGGGACAGGTCGGCGAATGAGAATGGTGCGTCAAGACGCACTCTGATACCATCCGCGACGTTAGGCACCGCCGAGCCGGGCAGCCCGCAGGCGCTCGGCGAGGCTCCACGAACCGCGGACTGGTGGTGTTGGTCGTGATCAGGTTGCGGAGCGGCTGGGAGTTGTCGCGCACCGCAGGTGGCGTGCTCGTCAGTCTGAACCTGGTGCGCCGGGTCCTGAGTCTCTCCGGCAGCGGGCACGTGTCGTGAAGCGCGCGAACGAACAGGTGGCGGATAAGGGTAGCGCAGTGCAGACGGATGCAGCGGTCCCAGGTTCATCTCATTCGCCGACTGTGCGTCGCGATTGTCCGCTGTGCGGTGCGAATGAATACACACTGCTGCGCGAACATCACCCCTGGCGTCTCGTGCAGTGCGCCGGCTGTGGACTGGCCTATCTGCCCGAGATTCCAACCGGCGAGACGATAGAACACGAAGTTGAGTGGAGCGAGTCCTTCGCGCGCGAGCGTCGGCGGCGGTGGCTGAGCAGCCCGTGGATGCGGGCCTGGACCACGCTGCTGATGTTCTTGAAGCCCAGCCGCGAACGCCGGGCGCTGCGCCGCATTCTCCGCTTCGCCCCACCCGGTCGCCTGCTGGATGTGGGGTGCGGCGACGGGCGACTGGCCGACGTCGCACTTCGCCGCGGCTTCGATCCGCTCGGTATTGAGTTGTCGCCGCAGATGGCGGCGAAAGCGACTTGGCGACTCGGTCCGGAGCGGGTGCTGCGCGGGAGACTGGAGGACTTCGATCTGGAACCGAAGAGCTTCGACGTCGTCGTGACGATCAGCTACCTGGAGCACGAGCCGAACCCGCGGGATGTGCTGGGGCGGATCTTGCACCTGCTCCGTCCCGGCGGCGTTTGTGTGCACAAGGTTCCGAATTACGATAGCGTGCTCCGACGTGTGCTCGGCCGCCGCTGGTCCGGCTACCGCTGGCCGGAGCACTTTCAATACTACACGCCGAAGACGCTCGACCGGCTGGTTACGAGTGTTGGCTTTGAAGTCCTGCGCATCGACGCGAACCCGCTGAGCGATAATCTCTGGCTCACGGCGATTCGACCTAATCGTTGAAAACGCCGCGCGCGGGGGAGTCGCGCGGCAAGTATAAACCGCCAAAGCCTGCGCCTGGCAGGTCCTGGATGTAGCAACGGACCACGACCCGAGGAAATACGCGGATCTTGCCTATCGCGGCGGGTGGCACTGACGGTGTGCTGCTGTTCTGGAGCAGTGCGAGCTCGAAAGGTCGCGGAAGGGCACTGCTTGAAAGCAGTGGCACACACCAACTCTTGAATCCCACGTCCGGGACGGAGCCCGGGCGCTACGTCCTGAATCCTCGATCCCTCGGTGCTTTTCCACCATCAGGCGGAAACCGCCCGGCTGACATAGCCGGCGGCGCGGGTGGATTGATCCCCGTGCGGAGTGCCACTGGCAGCTTGCCTGGCAGTACCGCTCTGTCCAGAATACACGTTGGCACGGGCGGCCGACCCGCCCCCGACCGGCCCGAGTGAACTGCGCTTCCGGTCGGTCGACACGCGCACGCCGCACATGGGCGAGAACTGAGTTGACCGGTTGAAACCGGTCCCACATGCGGGACGGCGTACTATCCCGGCGCGCCGGGACTGGGTCGCCAAGACGGCTGAAAAAGGCCCGTGGAGCGAAGCGGCGAGCGCGACGATCGGCGTATAAGTAGGCAACAGGCGGGTAGGTCGTATCAGCGACCCGACGATTCCTGTCGCTTCAACCCGGAAAAGAGAGACAAATGAGCGATACGAGGAGCGGCACGTTCAGCGGCCGAGGGTTTACGTCGGTGGCGGCGGCGCTGTGTTTTGTGGCCTTGGCCGTCACGGGAATCGTGCTATTCATCACGCCGCCTGGACGAATCGCCCACTGGACTGGTTGGCGCCTGTTTGGGCTGACCAAGGATGACTGGGGTGCCCTGCATATCTGGTTTGCCCTGTTGTTTCTGATTGCCTCGGGATTCCATATCTGGCTGAACTGGCGGCCCTTGCTCGGTTACTTCAAGAGCAGGTTGACGCGACGTTTCGCCCTGCGCCGGGAGTGGACGCTGGCGCTGGCTCTATGCGGCGTGGTTGCGGTGGGGACGCTGGTGGAGTTGCCGCCGTTCTCGTCCTTGATAGCCCTGAGTGAAACGATCAAGAACAGTTGGGAAAGGAGCAGCGAACAGGCACCCATTCCACACGCGGAGTTGCTGTCGCTGCGCGAGCTTGCCGGTAAGGCCGGCGCCGATTTGGAAACGATGCTGACGCATCTGAAAGCCAAGGGGATTGTGGTCGAGTCGCCCGAGTCCATCGTTCGCGATCTCGCGGACGAGCACGGCCTTACGCCCATCCAACTCTACAACATTGCCATCGGAGAGCGCCAACCGGGCAGCGGCGGACAATCAGGGGGCGGCGGCGGGATGGGCCGGAAAACGCTCAAGCAGTTCTGCGCCGACGAGGGGTTGGATCTGACCGTCGCGCTCGAGCAACTCCGCGCCGCGGGGCTGGAAGCCGACGCGGAGATGACCTTGCGTGATATCGCCACGCGCGGCGGCCTTCATCCGTCCGACCTTCTCGACATCCTGAGAAAGCGACCGTGAGCAGGGCGGGTGGCCCTGGCGGTGTGGCACTGCTCTTGAGCAGTGCGACCTCGAAAGGTCACGGAAGGGCACTGCTTGAAAGCAGTGGCACACACCAAATCCTGAACCCCGAACCCTGAACCCAACGTCCGGCACGGAGACCGGACGCTACGCCCCAAACCCTGAACCCTCGACCCCTGCGCGCTCTTCCCCCATCAGGCGGAAACCGCCTAGCTGACGTAGCCGCCGGTGGGGGGCGCTGGTAGCATATGCGACTTGCAACGTGCCCATCTGCCCGCGGGCCGGGGTGGTGTACGAGGCCGCGGCGAGAAAGGAAGATACGCACAACATGACGATAGCCGATACGATCGCGCCGACAAACCGCTCCTCGGCCACAACACCGCCCGTGCATCCGCTGGGAGCGCGGGCCCGGGTGCTGCTGACCAGCGTGTTCGGGCCGTACGCCCAGGACGACGAATACGGCAGCCGCAAGATCAATCCCATGGAGCTGTATCACAACCAGGTGACGCGCGTGCAGGGGGTTTTCTCCCTGCGGATGTTCCACCGCTCCTGGGGGTTGATGCTGATCCAGGCCAACATCGCCGCCCCGTGCACGCTGCTGGATTTCCCCGACCTGGAACGCTTCGTCGCCGAGATCACGACGAACGAGTACGACATTGTCGGAATCAGCGCGATCATCCCGAACGTCGAGAAGGCGCGGAAGATGTGCGAGCTCATCCGCGCGCACCTGCCCGCGGCCACGATCGTCGTCGGCGGGCACGTGGCGAACATGCCAGACCTGGACCAGTTGATCGACGCCGACCATATCGTGAAAGGCGAAGGCGTGCGCTGGATGCGCCGCTTCCTCGGTGAAGACGAAAGCCGGCCGATCGAACACCCCCGGATCAAATCCGGCATCGGCGCGCGCATCATGGGCGTAAACCAGTCGGACAAGCCCGGCGAAATCGCCGCCACGCTGATCCCCTCGGTGGGCTGCCCGCTGGGCTGCAACTTTTGCTCGACCTCGGCGATGTTTGGCGGCAAGGGCAATTGTGTTCATTTCTACGAGACCGGCGACGAGCTGTTCGAGGTCATGTGCGACCTGGAGCGGGATCTGCGCGTCCAGTCGTTCTTCGTCATGGACGAGAACTTCCTGATGCACCGCAAACGGGCACTGCGGCTGCTGGAATTGATGAGCGAACACGGCAAGTCGTGGGCGCTGTACGTCTTCAGCTCGGCCAACGCGCTGCGCTCATATACAATGGAGCAGTTGGTGGGCCTGGGCATCTTCTGGGTCTGGATGGGTCTCGAAGGCCAGGACTCGCGGTACGCCAAGCTCAAGAGCATCGACACCCGTGAACTGGTGCGCACGCTCCAGTCGCATGGGATTCGCGTGCTGGGCTCGAGCATCATCGGGCTGGAAGAACACACGCCCGAGAACATCGACGCGGCCATCGAGTACGCGGTGAGCCACGACACGGACTTCCACCAGTTCATGCTGTACACGCCGAGCCCGGGCACGCCGCTGCACGCCGAGCTCCAGACCGCCGGCACATTGCTGGACCGGAGTGAGATCAGCGAAGCCGACACGCACGGGCAGTACCGCTTCAACTACCGGCATCCGCACATCGCGCCGGGGCAGGAGACCGAGTTTCTGCTGCGCGCCTTTCGCCGCGACTTCGAGGTGAACGGCCCCAGCCTCATGCGCTTGACGCGGACGATGCTCCAGGGCTGGCGCCGCTACAAGGACCACCCCGAACGGCGGATTCGCCGGCGGTAC
>JBDRDH010000188.1:0-6727 GCA_043820985.1 Planctomycetota bacterium | reverse complement strand
GGCTCACGCAACGCTTACCTGCCGGCCCATACGCCGCCTGTGGTTGATGATTCGGCGACCGCCGGCGGTACGCATCCGCGCGCGGAATCCGCATTTGCGCTTACGCTTGATCTTGCTGATACGGTGTGGGTAATGCATGGTTCTCGTACTATGCTGCCCGCGACGGCACTCGGCCGGTCGTCACGGTCATATCTTACCAAATCAGTTTACAGTCCGGTTAGTATGCCATTTTTTCCGACCGGCGCCAATAGCCTCCAGTTCTGATTAATGGCGGTGGAAGGCCAACCTTGCCCGCACCTGACGGTCTCGATAAAGTACCCCCTTTACACCCTGCAATCATAGCCCCCTAGCGGAGAAACTGATGGCACCGTCTGGCGAGATCCAGAAAAAAGCCGCCGAATTGGGCAAATTAGTCGTCAGAATGACGGCCGTGGCCGGTTCCGGGCACCCCTCCAGCGCACTCTCATTGGCCCATATTGTCACCACCCTGATGTATCGCCAGATGCGTTATGACCCGGCCAATCCCTGGCATCCCACCGCCGACCGCCTGGTGCTCTCGGAAGGCCATGCCGTACCCATCGTATACGCCGCCTATGCCGACTTGGGCGGAATTGTGGGCCGCTCCCCTGAAGAGGCCCATACCTTGGCTACGGATGAGGTCGATGCCCTGCGCGAGCGGCTGAGCGTCCTGGATGGCCATCCTAATCCGGCCGAGGGTTTTCCTTTCTTCGACGCGGCCACGGGTAGCCTGGGACAGGGCCTGAGCGTCGGGGCCGGCCTGGCCCTGGCCGCGCGCCTCGACCAAACCGATCGCCGGATTTTCGTCCTGATTGGCGACGGTGAAGCGCGCGAAGGTCAGATCTGGGAAGCTGTCGATTTCATCGCCGATCATGGTTTGACGAATATCTGCGCCATCTTCAATGCCAACGGCCAGGGACAGGCGGCTGACGTCTCGCCCCAGCAATCCGCCGAGCGTCTGGCCGCCAAGCTGCGGGCTTTTGGGTGGGAAGTGCTGGAAATAGACGGCCATGATTCGGCCGCCGTTGTCCAGGCTCTCGAGCGCGTGGGTGAGTTTGAAGTACCGCTCGCCATCGTCGCCCGTACTATCAAAGGCTGGGGGGTTGACGCCCTGCTGCACGGCAACTGGCACGGCAAGCCCCTGAAGGAAACCGACCTGCCAGACGCCTATGATAGTCTGGACAAAGCGGCCAACGCCGGCACACCAGTCGAATTCGGGACACTAACTGCACCCGCTACCAAAACTCCCGCCACACCGCGCCCCGCTCCACGCCAGATCGAATGGCCGGATTTCAACGAAGCCATGGCTGCCGCCGGAATGGGTGAAATGCTCGATAAGGGCAAGCTGGCCACCCGCCGGGCCTACGGGGCGGCGTTGAAAATCGCCGGCGATCTGTTGCCGCAGGTCGTGGCGCTTGACGGCGATGTCAGCAACTCAACTTTCGTCGATATCTTTGCCAAGGCCCACCCCCAGCGCTTCTTCGAGTGCAAGATCGCCGAGCAGAACATGATTTCCGCGGCGGCCGGACTGGCGGCTGCCGGTATGATCCCCTTCGCGAATTCATTCGCCAAGTTCCTGTCACGAGCTTACGACCAGATCGAACTGGCCAACCTCTCGCGCGCCAACATCAAACTGGTCGGATCACACGCCGGCATCACCCCCTGTGGCGATGGCCCCAGTCAGATGGCTCTGCCGGATGTGGCGTATTTCCGCGCGTTGACCACCGTGCGGTCGGATGATCGCCGTAATCCGCTCTGTTGGTGCTATCAGCCGGCGGACGCCGTCGCCGCGTATCAGTGCACCCGGCTGATGCTGGAGCATGATGGCATGTGCTACATGCGCACCCACCGGCCGGATGTACCAATGCTATATGACGCGCACACACGCTTCGAACCGGGCGGCCACCATATCCTGGCCACTGGCGATGATCTGGCACTGATCAGTGCCGGCTACATGGTGCACGTGGCCCGCGAAGTGGTTGACCTGCTCGCCAAACAGAATATCCGCGCCACCCTGGTGGATGCCTACAGCCTGCCGCTCAACGCCGAGAAGCTGCTCGAGACTCTCCAGCGGGCCGGCGGTCGGGCGCTGGTCATCGAAGACAATTATGGCGGTGGATTAGGGGCGGCGGTCGCCGAGGTCGCCGCGGCTTCCGCGAATGTGCGGGTGCGGCTGATGCACTGCCAGCGCCCGCCTAAATCCACGCGGACCATCCCCGAAATTCTGGAATATTGCGGCGTGAGTCCCACCCAGATTGCCGACCATGCAATGGCCATGCTCCAGCAACCGGTGTAGCACCGGATCACCGGATCCGGCTAATACAGGAAGGTAATACATGAACCTTGTAACCGGAGCCACCGGACTGCTCGGCAGTCACATTGTTGAACAGTTGCGCAAACGCGACCTCCCGGTACGCGTACTTGTACGGCCGAGCAGCGATTGTTCCTGGCTTAAAACCCAGGACGTCGAATTCGCCGAAGGCGATATCACTGATCCGCGGTCCCTGGCTACTGCCTGCGCCGGAGTTGACACGGTCTATCATTCGGCGGCCAAGGTCGGCGACTGGGGGCCTTGGGAGGAATTCCAGCGCATCACCATCGACGGTACGCGCAATATGCTGGAAGCCGCCGCGAAAGCCGGCGTCCACCGCTTCATTCACGTCAGTTCGATCAGCGTCTTTGGATATTACACGGCGGATCAGACGATCGACGAGACCGACGAGATCGGCTACGGCCTGTATCGCTGGGCTTATTACACCAAGTCCAAAATCGCCGCCGAACGCCTGGCGCTGGCAGCTCACGAACGTGGGGACATGGACGTAACCGTGATCCGACCGGCCTGGATCTACGGCCCGCGCGACCGCGCGACCATCGCCCGGCTCTATCGCATGATTAAGAATGGTCAGGCGAAAATTCTCGGTCGCGGCGATAACCGCTTGAACGTCATCTACGCCGGCAACATCGCCGAGGTGGCGATTACCGCCGCTGGCCTGCCCGAAGCCGCCGGTGAAATATTCAATTGCAGCAACGACGGCGAAATTACACAGCAGGAATACTTCAATTTACTGGCCAAAGCCTGCGCGGCGCCACCCGTGAAACGCCACGTGCCCTACCGCCTGGCCTACACGGTCGGTTTCATACTTGAATGTCTCGGGCACCTGTTCTGCTGGAAGAAACCACCTTTTGTTACCCGCTACGCGGTCTGGCTCATGGGCCGCCGCTCGTACTTCTCCGCCGAGAAGGCTCGCAAAATGCTGGATTGGCAACCGACAGTGACTTACGAAGTCGGCGTGCCGCTGACCATCAAGTGGTATCTGGAACAGGTGGGCCATGAAACGCCGTAGACCAACACGCGGCTGGCGGCTTCCACCGACGGCCTTGTCAGTAGTGCTGGCCGTCATCTGCGCTGGCTGCGAACAGCAGCCCCCTGTCACGGCCAACCTATGTGTCCAACGTCCAGTGATGGGTACGGTCGCCACGCTCACGGTAATTGCACCGGACAACCAGACTGCCCAGGCCGCTATCGAGGCCGGCTTCAAGCGGCTCGACGACGTCAACCGCCTGATGAGCGACTACGATTACAACAGCGAGATCAGCCGGTCGAACCGTACAATGGTTCGTGCACGATCCGCCTTCCTGTGTTCACCCGAGACGTTCCACTGCATCCAGAAAGCGGTGGAGGTCGCGGAAGCCAGCGGCGGCGCCTTCGACATTACGTGCCGGCCGCTGGTTAGCTTATGGCGGCGAACCACAAAAAATAATCGACTCCCAACTGACGAGGAAATTGCGGACGCCCGGGAACGCGTCGGTTGGGATAAGCTGAGACTCCACCCACAGCGAAGTAGTGTCGAAAAACTCGCCAGGGGCATGCAGATTGACTTAGGCGGTATTGCCAAAGGCTACGCTCTGGATCTGGCCGCCGAAGCCATGAAGCAGGCCGGCGCGACCGGCGGGCTGGTTGACGTCGGCGGCGATATCGTCGCTTTCGGTCACCGTGAAAAGGGCCAATCCTGGCGCATCGGTGTCCGCGACGCGTTCAATCCCGACCGCCAGCAGATCATGCTCAAGCTGGAACTCACCGATCTCGCAGTCGCCACCTCCGGCGTCCAGGAGCGGTTCTTTGAGATCGACGGCCAGCGCTATTCGCACATCATCGACCCGCGTACGGGACGGCCGGCGGAGCAAGCCCCCAGCGTAACTGTCATCGCCACCGACGGCATCACCGCCGACGCCTGGGCCACCGTCTTCAGCGTGCTGACCATCGCCGAGGGTCAGGCCCTGATCGCCGCCGACGACACTCCCGTCCTGTAAGTGATGTGGATCGCCGGCTCAAAAGACGAGCCCATCATCGAGAAAACGCCCGGATTCCAGCAGTACATAGTGGAATAACGCAGCGTTGACTTCCACCAGCCCCAAGATACAACTCAATGTATGTCCCGTAAAGGTAAGGTGATTGTGGCGATGTCCGGCGGCGTTGACTCGTCGGTCGCCGCGTGCCTGCTCAAAGGGCAGGGCTATGATTGCGTGGGGGTTTTCATGCGTGTGGGAACGCCAGGTGCCGACACCCCGCCACAGCCGGACGAATGTACTACGGACGCGACGTCACCGCCGCCACGACGGCTCAAGCATGGCTGTTGCTCGGCCGCCGACGCGGCGGATGCCCGCGCCATCTCCGCCCGATTGGGAATACCCTTCTACGCGCTGAACTTCGAGCAGGAATTCTCCGAGATTGTCACGTATTTTGTCGATGAATACGCCCGTGCCCGCACGCCGAATCCGTGCATCATGTGCAATACGCGGCTCAAGTTCGGCAAGCTGCTGCGTTACGCCGACATGCTGGACGCCGAGTTCGTCGCCACCGGGCACTATGCGCGGCTCGTCGAGTGTCCCGAAGGCCCGCGCCTGGGCCGCGCGCGCCACCGTGCCAAGGATCAGTCTTACGTATTGTTTGGCATTGAGCGCTCCGCCCTGCCGCGCTGCCGTTTCCCCCTGGGCGAGATCGCCGACAAAACAGAAGTGCGGCGTATCGCGGCCAGCCTGGACCTGCGCGTGCACGACAAACCCGAGAGCCAGGAAATCTGCTTCGTGCCAGACAATGATTACAAGCGTCTGGTCCGGCAACAACGCCCGGAGACCGAGCGCCCCGGCGAGGTCCGTGACACGCAAGGCCGCCTGCTGGGTACGCATCGCGGAATCGTGAACTACACCATCGGGCAACGCCGCGGTCTGGGCATCGCGGCCGGTTCGCCGATCTACGTCACCAATCTGGATGCCCGCACCAACACCGTAACGGTTGGCTCACATACGGATCTGTTATGTCCCACGCTAATCGCCGACCAGATCAACTGGCTTATCGACCCGCCCGCCACGAACGAGCCTCAGCGCTGCCACATCAAGATTCGCCACACTCACTCGCCCGCCCCCGGTGCGCTGACTGTTTTGCCCGACGGCACGCTGACAGCCACGTTCGACGAACCACAACCCTCAGTCACACCCGGCCAGGCAGTCGTCTGTTACGACCAGGACGATCTCGTCATTTGCGGGGGCTGGATCCAAACCACCCGGTCCCGGGAAGATTGACCGAGCATTACACACATGACGTTTTCCGACACACTCGCGGCACATCATCTGCTAGCATATGCAAGTTCGAACTGGAACATGGGAGTAACACGATGGCTCGCGATCCGAAGTTGCTTTATATCGGAACCAATCGACACGTTGCCGCCCTGGATCCACGTACCGGCGAGGAATTGTGGCGCACACGCTTGCCGCGCGGCAGCGGACACCCCGTCACCATGATTATGAAGGGACCCTACATCTACGCCGGTTGTTACGGGCACGTTTACTGTCTAGACAAGCGCACCGGTGAAATCCTGTGGGAAAACGGCCTGCCCAAGATGGGATTCTACACCGTGCTATTGGCACTTGAAGGCGCCAGCGCCTGTACGTCAGGTGACGCGGCCTGCGCCGACGCGGATATGAGACGTCGTCAACAGGCGGCCGCCGCCAGCAGCGGCGGAGCTACCACCTAAGCGGAGCGCAAGTGCCGCATGCCTGCTGACTGGCTGATATTGCATGCCGGCGCGCTGGGCGACCTGGTGCTGACAATCCAATTGGCCTTGCGCCTGCCAGGTGCGGTTCATGCTGCACAATTAAATATCATCTCGCGGAGTAATCCCGGCGATTTGTCAGATTGTCAACCGCACCTCATCCGGCAGGCGGCTGACGGTTTGGGATTACATTGGCTATATACCAACACGGACGCGCCCCCACCCGACGCTCTTCGTAAAGCCGTACGGCGACGGCGAGTACTCAACGCCCTGGATGACCAGCACTCCGTTGTACACCAACACCTGGCCGCCCTCGCTCCCGCCGAACTCTGGAGTTTCGACCCGCGCCCACGCCCCGACAGTAAACGCCACATCACCCAACAATGGCAGACCGATCTCGAAGCCCAGGGTTTACTGGTGCCGAAATGCATACATCAGCATCTTTCCCAACGCTGCCTGGGCGTGCCGGAATCATTACGTCAGCGCGGCCACGAAAAGTTACACGCCGTCGGGTGCGACCAAGGTACTATCCTGATTCATCCCGGCAGCGGCGGTCACGATAAGTGTTGGCCTCTGGCGCGATTTCTCGACGTAGCCCGCCAACTGGAACAAAACCGCCAACCGGTATGCTTCCTGATCGGCCCGGTCGAGTTGGAATG
>JBDRDH010000187.1:0-19072 GCA_043820985.1 Planctomycetota bacterium | reverse complement strand
CCCACCTAGCCGCTCGGCTTACCGCCTTTACTGGCGCAATTCGTCTAAAAACACGGGGTATTTGTCATACGTTTGGGCGGTAGCGTGTCCACGAAAACACCGTGATTTATAGGGTGAAATGCGTTTCGGTGTTTTTGCTCGACATGCAGGAGGTCACAGGTTCAAGTCCTGTATCGCCCATTTCTTTGGGAATTAATTGGCCGGATTGGCGGATCGTGCCAAGCCGGCCTTTTTGTATGATTTGATCTGTTGGGGGTGGTTTTCCTTTTCAATCCGTAGGACCTGGTTGTCGGGCCATGTTCTCGCCGTGGGTTGGGGCATGCTGGTGGTACGCACCTGGTCGTGTTGCATACCAGAAATGCGGCGGGCGGTATCCACTCCATGGAAACAACATTAGGGGGAACGCGTCCGCGCACTGGTATTGAGCTAATTGTGACGAGATCGTTACACGATTGCATGAACCTTCAATCGGGGTGGACGTCTAATATGAAGAGGGCCACCGCCGCTGCGCGAGTGGGGCAACAGAGCCGAAGCGAACGCATGTATGTGCGATGTAAATAGACCGGACGGTTGGAGTCGCTACTACGCGAAGGAGATTCAATATGTGTGCGAACAGGATCATGCGCTGTTGTTGCGCCGCCGCCATGCTCGTGATCTGGCCCGTGGGTTGCGCTAAGGGGCCGGCCGTTAATGACGCCGAGCCCACACCGGTACCTTTTAAGCCGGCTATCAGTGGGCCATATACCCACGACAACCTGACGGTATACCTGATGCATAGCCCGGGTGTGTATCGAGGTGGCAACCTGCTCACGCTCCAGGAGGCCCTGGCACAGGAGAAGCTGCGGGTTCATGAAACCGGTTCCGTCAACGAGCTCGCGGTCGAGAACCGTTCACGTGACCAGGATGTCTTCATCCAGGCCGGCGAGATTGTCCGTGGCGGGAAACAGGACCGTGTGTTGGCGGTTGATGTGATCATCGGCCCCCAATCCGGCCAGGTTCCGATTGCGGCGTTTTGCGTCGAACAGGGTCGTTGGCATTCGCGGGGTGGCGAGGCGTCGCAATACTTCTCCAGCTCAGACAATTCGGTGTCTTCGAACTCAATGAAACTGGCGATCAGAGTGGACAACAGCCAGGGGGTGGTGTGGGAGAATGTGGCCAAGGACCAACAGCGTTTGGGCGCCAGTGTCGGCGAGAACGTTGCTGACGCAATGTCCGCGACCAGCCTGGAATTGTCAATGGAGAGTGACGCGGTCCAGCGGAATAGTGCCGAGTATACCGACATACTGCTCGGCGCTATCGAAGACCGGGATGACGTGCTCGGTTTGGTAGTGGCGATCAACGGGAAGCTGTACAACGCGGATGTGTATGCATCTTCCGGACTGTTCCACAAACTATGGCCCAAGTTGCTGGAAGCGGCGGCGATCGAGGCGCTGGCCTCGCGAACGGATGAACGGTCTTCGACTCTGCCGACCACCGCCGAGGTGTTACAGTTCCTCAACGCCGCCGAGGATGGCAAAGCCAGCACCAGGCAGGTTTCTTCACGGGTCAGCACCGTCACGCGCGAGTCGGGCGAATACACCATGTTTGAAATGGTGGATAACCAGGGCGATCCCGTGTGGATTCACCGGAGTTATATCAGGAAATAAAGGAAGTGGTGGGCGATGCTCACCCTACGGAGAAGCTGGTTGTTTATGGTACCGCTCCCCGCCAGTGAGTGAGTCGTGTCACTCGCGACTAATCAGCTCGTGGCCGCGCCAAGCCTGCCAGATTCGTCGGCCAGCCAGCAGCAACGCCGCCCCGATGGTAGTGTAGATCAGACCGACCACGTCGCGCGACAGCAGCCCGCCGCGCAGCAGGCGTCCCGCCGTCACCATCACTGCCACGAACAACCAGCTCCGCCACGAAAGGAACCCGCCCAGACAGCGACCGTCGCCACGCTCACGAATGCGCTTGATCATCCGGGCGGCGGTCCGCGCAAGCACAAACCGCGCCTTGAGCCACCCCGCCACGATCGCCACTGGCAGTAGCGCCCACACCAGTAGCCGATCCCCGCTGATGACCCAGTAGACGCCGAACGCGAGCAACGCCGATCCGACCACGCTCCACATCAGCGCCCCGAGCAGCAGATGCACCCGCGCCCGTGCCGCCGGTTTATATGTCTCAAGCAGGTCGTTCACGCGAAGAACTCCAGGCTCCAGCGCCAGGTGGCCGCCCACCGGCGTGCTGCCCATCATCACCTAACCACCTTCTTTGTACCACCCCACGGCCGAATCGCAAACCCGGTGTATTCCGAGAACAGCATACTTGATTGTTGACGGATTGGGCCTGTTGTCTTGGCGTTTGGGCATGGGCGGCTGGCGCGAGTCGTGGTTGAGGGGTGTCCGTGGCACATCACCCAGCGGGGGAATTGCCGATCGGAGACGTTCTTCAGCCGCGATGACGGCCTGGTCAATGTCAAGCCGTTGCTGGATCTGGTCCGCGGTTGGCAAACGGTGTTGTCGCCGGCGGCGTATGACAAGCAGGCCGAGCGTTTCCGCCGGCACGCGCGCACCGGCCGTCCGCTCGGCGACGAAAACTTCGTGGCCAGGCTATCCAAACGTCTCGGACGTGCCCTGAGCCCGAAGAAACGTGGCCCAAAGCCGAAGTTGGTAGGGGAATTAAGTATGGTGTCCCCGGAATAGTGTCCCAAAGCCGAAGTTGGCAGGGAATTAAGTATGGTGTCCCCGGAATAGCAAGTATGGTGTCCCCGGAATAGCCGGAATAGCCGGAATAGCGTGTCCCCGGAATAGCGTCCCCGGAATAGCCCCCGGAATAGCCCCCGGAATAGCCTGCGGAATAGCCTGGTGTCCCCGGAATAGCCAGCCCGGAATAGCCCCGGAATAGCCCGAATGACGCCGCTGTGCGAGGTCTGACGCGTCAAGTGCTGGGTGGCGCGGTCGGCCGGCGTGGGTCGGTCTCCGCGGCGATTCGTGTTCACCACGGCTGAAGCCATGGGGCACCCTCGGCGCCGCGTCTCGCACGCTGGCAGGTTGCAGTCCGGCGGCACTACCCGCCGCCGCCGACCAGGGCGATGAAAGAGTCGATATCGTAGGCGTTCACGTCGCCGTCACCGTTGCAGTCGGCCAGCATGCGGTCGCAATCGGGATAGATCTCCTCGTAGTCGCATTGGGGGCTGAGCGCGCAAATGAATCCGTCGATGTCATAGGAGTTGACCGCGCCGTCGCAGTTCAGGTCGCCCAGTCCGTAGGCTGCGCCGGTCTCGATCGTCAGCTTGGGGTAACCGGAGCCCTCTTCCATCATCAGCCCGCCGAACGTCTCGGCGCGCACCGTCAGGCCAACATACGGCTCCTGGGCATTGACGAGGGCGGTGACGTATGACGTGACATCGAAGCTTATTATCTGGCCGACCTGGGGGTTCGGCGTGGCGACCGAGTCGAGCACGTTGCCGTCGCCGGCCTGGAAATCGGATAGCTCGGCGAGCCCGTTCGCCACGTAGCCGTCGCACGCCAGGCTCTCGGGCGTCTCCCCATCGACACCCAGCCCGAAGATGTCGATATCCGTGATCCGCACCTCGAACGTGGCGGCGCTGATTGACTCCCCAGCGGGAACGGTGAACGGTGAGATATCGAACTCGCCCATCGACCGGCATTCTCCCACCGTCCCCACCAGGGCGTCGTTGAAGGTGGAATACGGCCCGAAGTCGCCGATGCCATCGTAAAAGAACTCGCCACTGCCGTCGTCCGCATCGATGACCTCGAAGTCCACGGGCGGGTCCTCGATCGTGAATACGGAGTCCGCCATGGCGGCCCCGGCTCCAAACAGGAATGCGAGCAGCAAACACGTGCTGCTGTGTCTGACAACTGAGTTCATCGTTCTCCTCCTTACGAATCGAACTACCTGACGTGCCCGCTGTGCAGGCGCCAGACCCGCATCAGCACTCCTTAACACTACCCAAACTCCGGGGACAATTCAAGCATTATGTTGCTGGCGGAGCGGGGGAATCAGGTAGGGCGGTCTCTACCCACCGGATTCCTGGATTCCTTAGCGATCCACGGCGACGGGTTAAACCCGCCCTACGCACTCAGCTATCCATGGCGGCGGGTAAAATCCGCCCTACGCACTGGACGTACAACGACCGCAATGCTACGGCCGGATGCCGGTGGTGGTGCCCAGGCCGGTGAAGCGGTGGGTGCCGATGGTCCACTCCGGGATACCCTCTGACCAGAGTATTCCGGGGACACCACAGAGTATTCCGGGGACACCATGCGTAATTATTGACGGATTGGGCCAGTGGGCTTAGCGTTTGGGTATGGGTCGGCTGGCATGAGTCGTGGTTGCGGGATATCCGCATCACATCACGCAGCGGGGTAATCGCCGACCGGAGACGTGCTTCCGCCGCGATGACGACCTGGTCAAGGTCAAGCCGTTGCTGGATCTGGTTCGTGGTTGGAAAGCGGTGCTGTCGCAGCCGGCGGAAGCTGAGCAGGTGGAGCGTTTCCGCAAGCACGCGCACACCGGCCGTCCGCTCGGCGATGAAAACTTCGCGGCCACGCTGTCCAAGCGTCTCGGGCGCATCCCAAATCCCCGACAACGCGGCCCAGAACCGAAAGCGGCAGGGAATTAAGTGTGGTGTCCCAGGAATTCCCCGCAGCCAGAAGGCACCCCCATCCTAGGATACTGTGTATGTTCGCTCAGGGTTGGGCGCGTGCGGCGTCTTCGACCGTCTGGGCCAGTTCCTGGACATGCGCGAATGTCCACGGTTCAGGCCTAAGTGGAATTGCGCGGTCCAACGCCGATGCAACGTCCAAGACTGTCCAGTGCGTTCCGTCAAAGTATGCGCCATACCACGTTGAAGAACATAAATCAGCTAGCTGTTGCCGCGTCGCGCCATCCGTTTTGCGCTCGAGCGAATCAAGTACGGTTGCAATCTCTTGTACAAGCCAGTTGGCCTGAGGGCTGTCCCGGTTGATGCGGGGATCGTATTCCATATGAACAAGAGCGAGCCAATATTCCGGTTCGCCCCGCTGTTCGATTTGCGCTATCAAGACCCGAATTTTCGCCAACTCCAAGCACGTACACGGCATGACAAGCAGGATTATCGCGAACATGACGATGATAAAGGCACGACTGCCGAAAGGTTTTTTCGTGTAGATAGCTGCTACGAGCGCCGCGCCTAGCCACAGAAATCCACCTACCATAAACGGCAAACCGTCCGGAGTCTGAGAGAAGAGAACCAGCCACCCCAGTAGAGCTATCATAATAAGTACCAAGCCAAGAATAGGCATACACCTTTGGGACTTGGGTGCTGTAACCTGTAGGCGGTGTGCGCAAAACGGACAATTGACCTGTCCGCCAGAATAGACTGCGGCTGCCTCGATACGCATTCCACACGATTGACAGTAGAAGAACGGCATTGCATCCGCTTGCGGTGTTCTTGGCTGTGACGGAGGGGGCTTCGGTGTCTCCGCCGGTACTTCCGTGGGGATGTGACCGCACGTCGGACATGTTTTGGTGTGTTCATCAACGACTTGCCCACAGAACTTGCATGTCTTAACGTGTTCCTCGGCAACAATGAAAGTCCCGCCGCATTTACAGTGCCCGATCATACCGATGTGCTTTCGCCTGGTCTTATTATTACGGCGACAATGTGGGCATGTCACCCACAATGGCGTATCGCCGTCTGCTGCGTAGTTTGTGTGCGAGTCTGACATGTGCCCACAGCTTCAATGAACCGGCGTAGAAATGCTACCCCAGTACCAACTGCTATCTTGGCTTCGAGCGCAGCGGAATGCAAGAGGCATATCGGAATGCGTAATTACGTCCAGCCAGGCGCCACGCCATCAATATCCGCAAAATAGGTTCGGGTCGAGGGAGTAAAGGGGAGGGAGTAAAGGGGAGAAGTACAATTAGTCGGACTTCTTCCGAACAGCGGGGCGGCGTTCGGCGGGACGGGTAACGAGCACCTGAGCATCTTGTTGTACAACGACCGCAATGAGCTGACCGGCTCGGCCCGCCACGCCGATGACGACCCGATAGATCCCGAAAACCCGGTCGACGACGAGCAGGGGATGTGGTAGGCAATGCCCACCCTATAGAGACTGTTTCACGTGAAACACCGTTGCGCGACCGCTACCGAGGATGTGGTAAGCGATGTCCACCCATTGGGAGGTCCGCAGCGCGCTACGGCCGGATGCCAGTGGTGGTGCCCAGGCCGGTGAAGCGGCGGGTGCCGATGGTCCACTCCGGAATTCCCTCTGGCCAGACCGAGAGTGAGATGGTGACATCATCATCAATGCTGTCATACTCGCAACTGACGGCGACGTACCAGCGTGGCAACTTGCGCACGTAGGCCACGCTGACCTCGCCCAAATCGCCACGGTCCAGGTCAAACCATGAACGGACAGTGGTGATGTGCTTCTCGGAGAGTTTGTAGTTCCAGCCGCCACCGATCAGGTCCATATTAATATCACTGGCGTGGCGGTAGCCGAAGACGTAGGCCAGGCGCGGGCTGCGCTCCACCGCCAGTGAAACATTGTGGCGGTCAAAGCTCCAGTCGTCGGTGTCAACGTTGAACTCGTACAAGAGACTGGTAGTGTCGCTGATGCGCCAGATGGCTTCGCCGGCGAGGTAGTTACGCGAGCGGCTGTTCTCCGGTCGGAGTGGATTGACCCAGCCATTGGAATCTTCCACGCGGCCATCGGCGTCGCCGAAGACGCCGGCTTCGAAATTGAGGGTGAGCAGGTCAACGGTCCGGGGGTGCTCGGTGCCGCCGCGCTTGGTCTGCCAGGTTTGCCGCAAGGCAATCATGGCGCCGTAGAAATCATCGATGGTTTCGATGCCGTAGTCGAAGGGGTTGAGCAGTTCGCTACGGGTGTTGGCGTGCGACCACCAGGCGACGAATTCGGGTTGGATGATGTGCCGCAAACGGTGGATATCGAAAAGCTCGGAGTTGATCTCGTCATAGACGCGACTGAAGACGGTACTGCCGCGCATGCCATAAACGCCCAGGCCGCGCCAGAGTCCACCATCGAGCAACGGGCTGCCATCCCAGTACGTGCCGCGGAAGGAGGCGAAGGGCACCAGGTTGACCGGCCCGAGCTTCAACGGCAGTTCGAATTCCTGGCGGGCGTCGGTGCGGAAAGTCACGTCGGTCGACCGGTTGCGATCGCTGAACGCGTCGCCGGTGTAGCGGTGCTGGTAGAGGTATAACGGGTAGCCAATGCTGTCAGGTCCGTCGGGCCGATAGCGGACTCCGCCGATCCGCGATTCGTGGTACATCACCAGCGGGGAGAGGAACGTATCGCCGATGCGGCGATAGGCCAGCTCGGGCAGGTGTTCGGTTTGGGTGGTAAAGTCGAGCAGGCGCCAATTTGCCAGGAAGGTAATCGCGTCCACCTCGCCGGCGCGTTTAAGGTAGATCAGCGTTTCCTGCTCCTTGCCTTCGTTGAATTCGGAGCGTTCGTATTCCTCGAGGAAGTTGGGGTCGCTGAGATAACTGATCTCGAAGGTGGCTTCCCAGTTGCCCGGGAGGTAATGGCGGTGGCGCCAGAGCACGCGGCCGCGATCGTCGGTCTCGGGTTCTTCCGCATAGCGCCGCAGAGGGCCGAGGTTGTCCACGCCGTCGTCATGGATGTAATAGCTGCGGAAGAGGCCGAAATGATTCTGCCGCTCGTAGTCGACATCGACGCCGGTGGCTGGGCCGCGTTTGGAGAAGTAGTCGAGGTGCCAGGTGGTGTCGTAGCCGACGGGCTGGCGGATCCCGAGCAGGTTGAACAGATGCCAGGAGGTTTCGAGTTCGGTACCAAAATCACCGCTATAGCCGGTGCGCAAGCGGCGCAGCCCGGTTTCACTGGCTTCCAGACGCCCCGTGCTGTAGGGCCACCAGAGAATAGGCGCGTTATTAATGTTTACCGTGGTGTTGTATAGCTCATATTCGCCGGTTGGCGCGCCGGCCGCCCGACCGGCGATGTCACGTTGCGTGAGGTCGCGCAGGACGACGCGGTCGGCGCCGACGTGATAGTGGGGCGTGTAGAACTCGCTGGTGCTGACGCGGGCGTTCCGCGCGGAGAATTCACGGGCCGAATGCTGGCGAATCTCGTCGGCGCGAATGTAGAGCGGGATGTTCCGGTCGGGGATGTCCGCGCGGAAGACCGCGTCGAGGATCAAAGCCCGGTCGCGTTCGAAGTCATAGTAGAGCCGGCTGGCACGTACGAAGCTGGTACCAAGTGTCAGGACGACGTCACCTTCGAGATATACGGCGCGCACGCCCTGAGCAATACCTTGAAACGGTGAGGCACCGGAATCCCGTGGCGGCGGTGTCTCACCGGGGGTGGCAGGTTGATTGGTTTCCGGCCCTGGCCGGGCGGTACCTTCCAGATCATCCCCGAGCAGATTACGTGAAAAGCGTTCGCCGGCGAAGACGACCGCGTTGTCCGCCAGGATCTCCAGCATGGGGGCATCCGGGCCGCCGTCGCGGGCAAAGTAGACCCGCCGTTCGGCGTCGCGGCGCGAGATGAACATGGGTGTTTCGCCCGGCGTCTCGACCGGCTCCACGTTGGGCAGGTGATAGCGGATGGCGCGCGGCACCCGGTCGGCGCGGATGGCTTCGGTCTGGACCGGGCGGACGACTGCGACCGGCTTGGCGATCTCCGGCGTGAGCGGCAAGCCAGCCTCGATTAATTCTCGGTCGTGGACCGCCTGTTGGTACAAGGGCGATTGTGCGCCGGACTCGGGGGAATGCGCGTCGTGGTACTTGATGATGTGCCCGTAGGTGCGCAGGTTGCTGACCAGCAACACACGGTCTTCGATCACGGTCCCGCCAAATTCCTCAACGCGGGCCTGCTCGGCCAGGTAGACGGTTAACTCATAGTACTTGCGGTTTTCCTCGTCGGTGCGCTGGGGTGTGATCCAGACCACGCCAGTGTTGGCCGAGAGGCGCCGTGGCCCCATGTCCAGCCGGAAGCCCCCGGTGAACATGACAATCAGGTCGCCGTCCTGCTTCCATTGGCGGGCATAGCGCCCGCGCATCTCGACATCGGTTTCACTGATGGCTTGCGGCAACAGGGGCTCTTCGAGATCGACCTGGGCAAAAGTGGCCGGCGTCAGAACCAGCAGCAATGCCAGCCCGTAGTACCTGGGCCGGCGACGCGTGGCGGCTGGGGGAATATCCCGAGCCGCCGCTATTGGATCCAGATCAGACCGCACCATGAAATCTCGAATGGTCAAAAACTCCTCGCTTGGGCCTCATTATCGGTACCCGGTCCCGCTGGTCAATGGCACGCGCGGGCTTCTCTGGGAACTGTTGGGGGACCGGGCGTTGCCAAGTGGTGCTCTTATCGCTATACAGTGCTAATGGTGCCTGAAATTCGACATCATTGCGGTTTGTTTGGCATCGTCAATCACCCCGACGCTACCCGTCTATGCTACCTGGGTATGTACGCGCAACAACATCGTGGCCAGGAATCCGCCGGCATCTGTACGCTGGACGGCCAGAGGATCACCCGGCTGGCAGGTCTGGGGCTGGTGACTGATGCCATAGATCAACGTCAGTTGAATCGACTACAGCATCCGATGGCCGTGGGGCATGTACGCTACTCGACCACCGGCTCGTGCAGTGAGTCCAATATCCAGCCACTTTTGGTCTCCTGCTCAATCGGGCAGGTGGGCATCTGCCACAATGGCAACCTGGTCAACGCCGCCGCGATTCGGCGACAGCACGAGGAACACGGTCATATTTTCGTGACGACTTCGGATACCGAAGTGATCCTGCATATGCTGGCCGATCAGCATTTCGCCGAGCAACCGGATCCATTGGCCTCGGTGTTGCGGCACTTGTGTGGCTCTTACTGTCTGCTGGTGGCTTACCCGGATCGGATCGAGGCGGTGCGTGATCCGTTCGGCAATCGCCCGCTGTGCCTCGGCCAGTTGGGGGACGCCTGGGTGGTGGCCAGCGAGACGTGCGCGCTGGATATTATCGATGCGACGTACGTACGCGATGTGCAGCCTGGTGAAATTGTCACGCTGACCATGAATGGCATGCACTCGCGGTATTTCGTCGAACCGAACACCATTCGTCGAGCGCACTGCATATTCGAGCACGTGTACTTCGCCGATCCGTCCAGCCTGGTCTTTGGGGAGAACGTGCACCTGGCGCGTAAGGAAATGGGGCGCATGTTGGCGCGCGAAGCGCCGGCTGAGGCTGACCTGGTCACGCCCGTGCCGAACTGTGCCCGCTGCGCGGCGATGGGTTATCACGAGGAATCGGGGATTCCGCAAGGGCGCGGGTTCACTACTAACCACTACGTCGGTCGGTCGTTTATCCAACCGACGCAGTCCATCCGTGACCTGACGGTGCGGATGAAGCTGAATCCGATCCGGGCCAGCGTGGAGGGTAAGCGGCTGGTGGTGGTGGAGGATTCCGTGGTGCGCGGCACGACGACGCGCGGCAAGATGGCTTCATTGCGCAAGGCCGGGGCGCGCGAGATTCACCTGCGGGTCGCCAGCCCGCCGATCCGCTTTCCCTGCCACTATGGCATTGATTTTCCCAACCGTGATGAGTTGATCGCCAATGAGCGCAGCGTGGAGGAAATCCGCGCGTATCTTGAAGTCGATTCACTGGTGTACCTGTCGTTGGAGGGGATGCTCAGTTCGCTGGCCTGCGCCAACGAGCACTTCTGCCACGCCTGTTTCACTGGCGAGTACGCGATTCCGATCGATCCGTGCTTTCAGAAGGACGTTTTCGAGCAGCGCCAGTTGCGTTTCCCCATACCGGATAACGGCGACAAGTCATAGAAACAGCAGTAGCCAGAGATGGGGGTCCTTGGCTACCGCTGGTGATTGTATACGCTGGTGCGAGAATCCCACGCTGGTGCGAGAATCCCTTCTCGCACCCACCCTCGCGGGATTCCCCTCCCGCGAACGCAGCAAGATAGGAATCCTGCTTCATCGGGGCCGAGATAGGAATCTCGGCCCAGCTGGAAGTGTAGCGGCACGCTGGTGCGAGAATCCTTTCTCGCACCCGCATTCGCGGGACTCCGCTCCCGCTGACGTAGCAGGATAGGAATCCTGCTTCGTCGGGGCCGAGATGGGAATCTCGGCCCAGCAGCTACATACGTTCGGCGAACACTTTCTGGGCGGCGGTGACGCCGGCGCCGAGGTCGAACTTGTGCCCGAGCTTGTAGAGGACCTGTTCAAGGGCCGCGATGGCCAGCACGGTGTCCATTTCGTCGACGTAGCCCATGTGGCCCAGGCGGAAAATCTTGCCCTTGAGGTGCTCCTGGCCGCCGGCGGACTGGATGCCGAAGCGATCCTTGAGGCCGTTGCGGATGTCCGGGACTTTGACGCCGGCCGGGCAGTTAAAGGCCGTAACCGAGTCCGACGGGCGTTGTGAGAAGACTTTCAGGCCAATGGCGACACCGGCCTGGCGGGTGGCTTCGGCCATGGCGGCGACGCGCTTCCACACGTTTTCCATGCCCTCTTCGACCAAAATGTCCAAAGCCTTGTTCAGGCCGCGGATCAGCACGTGGGCCGGAGTGAAGGGTGTGTCGTGTTCCAGACCCTTCTTGTAGGCCTCGATGCAGTTCAGGTAATAGGCGTGCTGGCCCTTGTTGTTCTGGATGATGTCCCAGGCGCGCGGGCTGATCGAGGCAAACCCCAGACCGGGCGGGATCATCAGGGCCTTCTGCGCCCCGGTGATCAGCACATCGACACCCCACGCGTCCGGCTTGACCGGCAACGCACCCACGCTGGTGATGCCATCGACCAGGAACAGCTTGCCGGCGGCCTTGACGATTTTGCCGATGGCCTCCAGATCGCAAAGCGTGGCGGTCGAGGTCTCGCTGTGTGTCAACATGACGGAGGTGATCGCCGGGTCCTGTTTGAGGTAGTCGGCGACCCATTGCGGATCGATCGCCGTGCCCCACTCGATCTCGTGGCGGTGGACGTCGATACCGAACTGTTCGGCGATCTCGCCCCAGCGCTGGCCGAATTTGCCGCCCTCGATGGTGAGCATCTTCGAGCCGGGGGGGTGGCAGCCGATGATGGCACCCTCGGCGGCGGCGGTGCCCGAACCGGTGATGATCAGCACTTCGCTCTTGGTTTGCATGACCTCCTGAAGCTTCGTCTGGCATTGCTTCATGAAGTCCTTGAACCAGGGTGTGCGATGATGCTCAAACGGTCGCGCCATTTCGAGCAGCACTTCCTCGGGAACGGCACACGGGCCGGGAGTAAACAGGCGAATCTTCTTCATGACAGACCCTCACAACAGGATGACCACGGCCACCGGGGCCGACTAACAAGGCGACAAACGACATTGTACACCCTAGCAATCGGCGCGCCGAGCCGGCCACCCCCCCCGGTAACACAGCCACCCCGGGTAGCACAGGCGTCCCGCCTGTAACGCCAGTCGCAGGGGCGTCCCCCCCGGGTAGCACAGGCGTCTCGCCTGTAGTGCCAGTCGCAGTGGCATCCCCACTGGGTAGCACAGGCGTCTCGCCTGTGGAATCTGTAGAGCTCCTATTCGATTCTTCCCGTCCAATTGTAATGGCCTGTCCAGACCGACCCGGTCACCCTACAATCGTAACCTGGTACCCACGCCCTCAGCGGAGGATAACCATGCGCAAGCTCCTGATCGCGGGTGGCGTTTTCCTGGCCCTGCTGGTTTTCCTGCTGCCGGCAGCAATTTTCTGGCTGCGCAGCGGGCCGACGGCGCCGGCTCCGGCGGAGGATCCGATCGTCCGGCTCAACCGCGAACACGCTGGTCTGGAGGACAATGCCGCCGACCTGTACCTCGCCGCGTTTGACGCTCTATGCGGCGAGGAACAGAGCTCCTGGTATGGCAAGGAAGGCTGGCAGCGGGGTGAGCCGGTTCCGGAAGACGCGGCGAAGTGGGTGGCCGACAACGGCGAAGCGATTGTCAGGGGTATCGAGGCGGCCCAACGGCGGAACTGCGGATTTCAGTTGCAGCGCGACGCCAATGGCCAGCCCACCTTTGTCGAATTCAGGCAGACGCGCACATTGACCAAACTGTTCAAGTGGCGGGCGCGGGTGGCTGCCGAACAAGGTGACCTTGAGACGTTTGCGGAGTCCGTCTGGATGGCCGACCGCATCGGTCGGCACGTGTCCCTGTGCCCCTGGCTGATCGCGCAGCTCGTGGGCCTCGCGTGCAACTCCGTCGCCCAGACCGAAATCCTCCAACCATACACGTGGCTGAATCTGTCGGCGGAGGACCGTGCGGCGTACTACGAGCGCGTGTCCGCATGCTACGTCCCACCACCGACCTTGACGGCTGCGTACGCATTCGAAGAGAAGTGGGTGGCGTGGGAGCTGCCAGCGACATTGAATAACAACCCGATGAGGTTCCTGTGTCCCGCTGAACGTATCAGCGGCGAATTGGCGCGCTACCACGGTCCCCTATGCGAACTCGCGGAGGCTCCGGTGGAACGTCAGGCAAACCCTGGCGATCCACTGCACCAGGAGATTCGGAGACTGGAGAGCGAAGGCATCTCAATCTTCAACGTTCCGCGGATGTTCGCCCAAATGCAGTTGCCGAGCGAGTTCCGCTCGATCGTGCTGCATGTTCGAATGATCACGACGCAGCGCGGCAACCGCACCGTCGCCGAACTCTTCGACATTCGCGATCGCACCGGTGCCTTGCCCGATACCCTGGACGAACTGGCCGGCGATTTCAAAATCGATCCCTACACCGGAATGCCATTCTGCTACCGCCTGACCGATGACGGCTTTACACTCTACTCCGCCGGCGTGGATCGCGACGACGACTGCGGCCAGCATCACGCCAAATTCGGCGAAGGCCGCGACGGCACCCTGGACGGCGACTACGTCTTCTGGCCGCTACCGGCACCGGAGTCGGATTGACAGCGTCCCGGACGACGGACTCAGTGGTCCAGCGCTGCGCGTTACCGACGTCGGCTACGGAAGGCCGACGCTACCGGTCAGAGCCGCCATCGTTTTACTAGTCCTGGGATTCCATGTCTGGGGACAAGTGGGGGGCAAAAAAAGGCTATAAATCAAGCTGAATTAGTGCATTCGCGTTATATTGCACATGGGCGGGTCCTACCTGTCGAAGGCTAATTGGAAATCGGGATGAGCAGCTAGGGTATATACCTTAGGGCACGGGGTTCCTGGCAGGTCGTGTCAGGCGCGCCTCAAGGCGACCAGCATCCGGCCCACGGCCCTGTCCGTCGGCGTCTCGAAGAGGTAGGGGTCGCGCAGCAGGTAGAAGCCGCGCGGTTCGAGCAGACCATCCGCCGTTGCCAGACGCAGGAACTCGTCGGCGTCGTATGTACGCAAGTTGAACGTCTCGCGCCAACAGCCGCGCGGCCGTCCACGCTTGACTTCGAATAAGGACGGCTATGCTGCGACACTTACGATGTCCGCACCGCGGCTACGATCCGCGGGCTCTGCCGGTGGCGGCGACGGATGGCGCTACGGTGTGTCCGGAGTGCGGCCGTGCGTGGGAAATTAGGGTTGAGGGTTGAGAAGTGAGGGTTGAGGGTTCGGGGGTCAGGTTGCCTGAGGTGTCGTTTGCCGTCACCGCCGTGACGTTTGAGCCTGGTGATTGACAGAGGCTATTGTGTTCGTGGGATGCGGTATCGTCGCGGTAGCCAGAGTGGGCGTGGAGTAGTATGCTACGTGATTCTGGAATATTTCTCCTTTATGCGCGGATGTACGGAGCCGCTGATGTTCGAACCTCTTCCGGCCAAGTGTGATTTTCCCGCGGCCGAGCTGCGGATACTCGATTTCTGGCACAAGCACGATGTGTTCGGCAAGTCGCTGGAAATCCGGGCGGACAGCCCCCGGTTCGTCTTCTACGAGGGGCCGCCGACCGCCAACGGTATGCCGCACCCGGGACACTGCCTGACGCGGGCGATCAAGGACCTGTTCCCGCGCTACCAGACCATGTGCGGCAAGCTGGTCGAGCGCAAGGCCGGCTGGGACACGCACGGCCTGCCGGTCGAGGTCGAGGTCTGCAAGCAGCTTGGCATTCACACCAAGGAGGAGATCGAGGAGTACGGCGTCGAGAAGTTCGTACGGCGGTGTATCGACAGCGTGTTCAGCTACGTTCAGGAATGGGAGCACATGACCCGGCGGCTGGGTTTCTGGGTCAACCTGGACGAGGCGTACGTGACGTTTCATCAGAGTTACGTCGAGAGCGTGTGGTGGGGGCTGAAGACATTGTTCGAGCGCGGGCTGCTGTACCAGGGCCACAAGGTCGTCTGGTGGTGGGCGCAGGGTGGGACGGCCCTCTCGGCGGGCGAGGTCGGCGAGGGCTACCGGACGGTGCAGGATCCGTCAGTGTATGTTCGTTTCCCACTCAAAACAGAGCCCGAAGCGCAAGCGAGGGTAAGCGAGGTAGGGGAGGGCGAGGCTCCCGCCGAGCCGCCGCACGGCAAATTGCCTGCGGATGTAAAAGTTTCACTGCTCGTCTGGACCACGACGCCGTGGACGTTGGTGAGTAATCACTTCGCGGCGGTGGGGCCGGATATCGACTACTCCCTAGTTCACGACCAGACCACCAACGAGTACTTGTACGTCGCGACCGCCCTGGTCCATACTACTGCGGAGAAAGTTGGCCACGAGTTCACGACCGTTTCCACATGTAAGGGTACTGACTTGGTCGGACTGCGGTACGAACCGCCGTTCCGTTGCTACTATGATCGCGTACCACCCCGATATTACGGTTCAGTAACATGGATGCAAACGCAAGATTCCCTACCTTTAAGGGAGCGCACCGCTCCTCTGAAGGACGGCGGCGAAGATTACATTGGCTGGCGGATCACATTGGCTGATTTCGTCACGCTCGATGCTGGTACCGGGCTTGTCCACGAGGCCCCGGCCTACGGCGAAGTGGACTTCGAGTTGCTCCAGCAGGAGCGACAACGGTTCACAAACTCCAGCGACATTCCACTTATTAACGCCGTGGCCCCGGACGGGACATTCAACAAAGAGGCGCCAGAGGTTTATCGCGGGAAGTGGGTCAAGGACTGCGACAAGGACATCATCAGCGAGCTGAAGGAGCGCGGGATTTTGTTGCATCAGGAGATGATCGAGCATGAGTACCCCTTCTGCCCGCGGGCCGAGGATGATCCGCTGATTCAATATGCGCGGAAGAGCTGGTTCGTGCGGACGAGCCAGTTCAAGGATGAGTTCCTGAAGAACAACGACGGGATCTACTGGCTGCCCGAGTACATCAAGGAGGGCCGCTTCGGCGACTTCCTGCGGAACAACGTGGACTGGGCGCTGTCGCGCGAACGGTACTGGGGCACGCCGTTGCCGATCTGGGTGTGCGAGCAGTGTGGCAAGCAGGAGGCGTTTGGTTCGCTGGCGGAGTTGATGGCGAAGTCCGGCGCGACTGACGGCGGGTTGTGGGAGCAGAAGAAGGCCGAGGATCCGGAGCTGCCAGATCACCTGCGCGTGCATAAGCCGTATATCGATGCGTGGTCGTACATCTCCGAGCATACTGTTCCCAACAAACCAGAGGAACGATGCAAAGGGACTATGCGACGCGTGCCGGAAGTGATCGACTGTTGGTGGGACGCCGGTAGTATGCCGTTCGCGCAGTGGGGATTTCCGCACGTTGAAAACAGCGTGAAGACGTTCGCTGAGCGCTTCCCCGCGGACTTTATCAGCGAGGCCCTGGATCAGACGCGTGGTTGGTTCTACGGGATGCTGGCGATCAGCACACTGTTGTTCTCAGAAACGGGCCGCGAATCGGGGAGCGTCGGCGTCCCGCCGGCACTGACCACGCGGGGCGTCACCGAACAGCTCGCCAAACGTCGCCGCCTCCTCCCGCACTGGGAAGCGGGCGGCGCCACGTACTTCCTCACGTTCCGTCCCCGCGCGGGCGATCTGGCGGAACGAGAGCGCGACCTGGTACTCGCCGCGTGTCGGCATTGGGATGGGCAGCGCATATTGGTGCACGCCGTAGCCGTCATGCCGGACCACGTCCACCTGCTGATTACGCCGCTGGAGAAACAGACGGGCGTGTGGTGGTCGATCGGCGACCTGATGCACTCCATCAAGAGTTTCACCGCCAAGAGAATCAACGAGCTGCGCGGAACCGCCGGGACTGTGTGGCAGCGGGAGTACTTCGACCGGATCGTGCGTAACCAGAGCGACTTCGAGGAGAAGTGGAACTACATCGTGACGAACCCCGAGAGGCGCGGACTGCCAGCGTCGTACCAGTGGGTTTGGGTGGAGCCGTCACACGGGCCAGCCCAGGAGGCGGTCACGGGCGAGCGACGCGATGCGTGTTACCGGCGAGACGCCGATGCTCCCCGGCGAGACGCCGATGCTCCCCGGCGAGACGCCGATGCTCCCCGGCGAGACGCCGATGCTCCCCGGCGAGACGCCGATGCTCCCCGGCGAGACGCCGATGCTCCCCGGCGAGACGCCGATGCTCCCCGAATGAATCATGCACCACAAGCCGAATACCCCCACCCTTACCGCGCCTGCGTCGTCCTTGGCCTGATGATGGGTGAGGACGGGTCGAAGATGTCGAAGCGGAAGAAGAACTACCGCGAGCCGAACTACATCTTCGATCACTACGGTGCTGATGCGTTGCGTTGGTTCCTGTTCAGCGGACAGACACCGTGGACTTCCATTCGCTTCCAGGAGCAGAACATCCGCGACAGCCAGCGCGAGTTCCTGGTGCGGCTATATAACGTGTTCAGCTTCTTCAACATCTACGCGAACATCGACGGTTTTGAGCCAGCGGCAGGGGGGCAGGGGACTGTTTGGCGCGCGGTCGCCGAGCGGGCCGAACTCGATCGCTGGATCATCAACGAACTGCACCGCACGACGCGGGCGGTTCGCGAGCATCTGGACCGCTTTGAGAATTTCCCCGCCGCCGGCTGGTTGAACAATTTTGTGGATGCGCTGTCGAACTGGTACGTGCGCCGCAGCCGTGTGCGGTTCTGGAAGGGCGTTAAGGATCAGGATAAGTGGGATGCGTACAACACGCTGTACGAAGTGCTGGTGACACTGAGTAAGCTGATCGCGCCGTTCACGCCGTTCTTCGCGGAGACGATGTATCAGAACCTGGTGAGGGGCCATGGGGCCAAGGGGCCGAGGGGCCAAGGGGAAGAGGGGCCGATTAGTGTGCATTTGTGTGATTATCCTGAGGTCGAGGAGGGGTTGATTGACGAGGATCTGGCGCGGGAGATGGACCTGGTGCGGCAGATCGTTTCGTTGGGGCGGGCGGCGCGTACCGATGCGAAGCTGAAGGTGCGGCAGCCGCTGGCGCTGGCCGAGATCATCCTGGTACACCGCGAACAGACAGACTGGCTGAAGTCCCACACCGACCTGATCACCGATGAATTGAACATCAAGGCGGTGGAGTTCACGACGGAGGCCGACCAGTACGTGACTTACGAGATCAAGCCGAACTTCAAGGCGCTGGGGCCGAAGTTTGGCCAGATGGCGCCGAAGATCGCCGGAGCGTTGGGCAAGATCGACGCGGCGGCGGCGCGCCAGAGCCTGCATGACACCGGCGAGTTGATAGTTGACGTGGATGGGCAGCGCGTGCATCTAACCAGCCACGACGTGCACGTGCAGCTCAAGGCGCGATCCGGTTGGTCGGCGTCGCAGGGCCGCGCCGGCGTGGTGGTGGTCAAGACCGAGCTGACGCCGGAGTTGCAGGAAGAGGGGCTGGTGCGCGAGTTGGTTCATCATGTTCAGGCGCTACGCAAAGAGCACGATCTGGCGTATGAGGCGCGGATAACGCTGTATATCGAGGGGCCGGACGAACTATTGGATGTAGTTCGCCGCCATGCGGATACACTGCAAAAGGAGTGCCTGGCTGAGCGCGTTGAGTATGCGGCGGGGCCGGGCGTGGAGTTGCGTGAGGTCAAGGTCGAGTCATACCAGGCGCGGGTGGGATTGGTTATTATTTAGCTGTCGTGTTTCCAGAGAGCTATTGTCAAAAGTCGTTGATGACGCATGATCAGGCGGCGGCTTTCTCGGGCTTCTCTCCGTCGACAAAACGTATGCCGGCGATCACGTCCGGCAGCAACTTCGCACCGTTCAGCGTTCGCCATTTGCGGGCCGCGCT
>JBDRDH010000186.1:0-4988 GCA_043820985.1 Planctomycetota bacterium | reverse complement strand
TACGTTGTCGTGGCCGACCTACAGCCCGCCGCTGGCGTACTCGATCGACGTCGCCGCGACGGTGCAGACTCTGCTGGACGGCGGGGCGCAGTATGTCGGGCTGCGGGTTGATCCGACCTCGATGGACAACTGGCCCAGCATCCTGGATGACGCCGGTGCGCTGCTGAGCATCGAGGCCACTGGCGGCGGCTATGGGCTGGGCGACATGAACTGTGACGGCGCCGTGAACTCGTACGACATTGACGGTTTCATCTGCGCGCTCAGCCCCACATGCGACTACGAAGGTATATATCCCGATTGTGACCGCATGTTGGCCGATTGTAATGAAGACGGCGATGTGAACAGCTATGACATCGACGGATTCATCGCCCTGGTCGGCGGCGGGTAGTGTCGCAGTCGCTGGCGCGAGTGGCTTGTCAGGCCGAAGCCGCGGCTTGGCGGATTGATTCCCAGGCCTGTTGGACGTGTTCCTGGCGGGTGTTGGTCTGGCCGATTGACATGCGTAGGGTCAGCTTGTCGGCCAGGCGCGTGTGCGTCAGGTACAGGCGGCCGGAGGCGTTTAGCTGATCCATAATCCGCTGGTTGATTTCGTCGCCGCCGCGATGACGGAAGCAGACCAGGTTCAATGGCACCGGTCCAGCCAATTCAAAATCCGCTTCTTCGTCTACCCAGCCAGCAAACTGTTGAGCCAGCTCGATATGGGTGGCGATCCGCTGGCGTAAGCCCGCGACGCCAAAGCTACGGATCACAAACCACAGCTTCAAGGCCCGAAACCGCCGCCCGAGCGGAATTTGCCAGTCGCGATAGTCGATCACCGCTCCGGAGGCCGTGGCGGCGTTCTTCAGATACTCCGGCAAAACGCTAAGTGTATTAATCAACGCGGCCCGGTCGGCGACATAAAAACAATCACAATCGAAATTGACGAACATCCACTTGTGCGGATTGAAGCAATAACTGTCGGCGAATTCCAAACCGTCGTGGATGAAGCGAAACTCCGGGCAGATCGCCGCCGAGCCCGCCATGGCGGCATCCACGTGTAGCCACAATCCTTCTTTACGGCAGAGCGCGCCGATTTTTGCGACGGGATCGATTGCCCCGGCCGAGGTCGTGCCCACCGTGGCACACACGAAGCATGGATGCCGGCCGGTGGCCCGATCCGCCTGGATCGCCGCGGCCAGCGCTTGAGGCTGCATAGCGAAAGTCTCATCGACCTCGATCAAACGCAGATGATCCGCCCCCAGGCCGGCGATCATCATGGCCTTCTCGATCGAGGAATGAACCTGCGCCGAGGCGTACGCCGTAAAGCGACGATCGACACCCTGCCGGATGGTTTCAAATTGCGTTTTTCGCTCACGGGCCGCCAGCAGGGCACATAGTGACGCACTCGAAGCCGAATCCTGAATCACGCCACCGCCCGCCGAGGTGGATTTGAATCTCTCCGGCAATCCGAGCATCTCGACCAGCCAGTCCAGTACGTGCGTTTCCAGCTCGGTGCAAGCCGGGCTGGTGGCCCAGAGCATGCCCTGCACGCCCAGCCCGGACGAGAGCAGGTCGCCGAGAATCGACGGCCCGGAATTATTGCAGGGGAAGTAAGCGAAGAAGTTCGGCGACTGCCAGTGCGTGATGCCGGGCAGGATGATGCGCTCCACGTCGGCGAGCAGATCCTCGAATGGCTCACCGGTTTGCGGCGGCATCGATGGTAGTTGTCGCCGAATGTCCCCCGGCTGGACCTGCGCTTGCACCGGGTATTTTTCGACCTGCTGCATGTAGTCGGCGATCCAGTCGATCACCTGTTGGCCATGTCGGCGGAATTCATCAGGCGTCATGCGACCAACCTCATTTTCAATACAGCGTGGCGGGCGTGAAGTCACGACAAGATTCAAAGTTCGTACAAGCCGACTATAATTATCCTGTATGAAGGTATTTATTGGAACCGTGAATCCTCGGGTGAGACTATGGGCCGACACTTGCCTTAAAATGTGCAATCCGCGTAGGATAGATTCGTTAATAACCAGAGTATGAGTAGATGTATTCGACATGCCGAGAGATGGGGATCATTAGCACTGACGGGAGTTGCGCGCATGATGCGGGCTTTATTACTCGTGGTTGTTGTCGTGTCGCTGATCGCCGTCATCTCCTGCCGCCGGGAGCAGGCACCGGCGGATAAGAATCCTTCCACGAAGGAAACCGCGCAGGGCTCTGGTGGCTTGACAATTGACTACCCCCTGGATGAGACGATCTTCCCGCCGGAGATCATCGCGCCTACATTTCGTTGGACAGATACGAATTCGAAAACCGACGCCTGGCTGATCGATATTGAGTTCGCGGATGACGACGATGCCATGAGCTTCCAGGTCGAACGTCCGGCGTGGACACCCGGGGTGGCGGAGTGGGAACGGATCAAGCAGCTCTCGCTGGAACAGCCGGCCCGTATCAGCATCCATGGAATCAACCAGGCCAGGCCCGACGTCATAATCTCCCGTGCTGACATCACCATCAGCACTTCGCGCGACGAGGCCGGGGCCCCGATCTTCTATCGCGAGGTTAACCTGCCCTTCAGCGAAGCGGTCAAGGATCCCACCCAAATCCGCTGGCGCTTTGGGGCGATTTCCTCCCCGGAGCAACCGCCGATCGTGCTCGAAAACCTGCCGGTCTGCGGCAACTGTCACTCCTTCTCCGCTGACGCCAGCGTGCTGGGCATGGACGTCGATTACGCCAACGACAAGGGCTCGTACGCCCTGACGGCGGTCGAGGAGGAGATCACACTTTCGCCGGACAAGATCATCACCTGGAGCGATTACCGCCGCGAGGATCACGAACATACTTTCGGTTTATTGTCGCAGGTTTCGCCGGACGGGCGTTATGCTATCAGTACGGTTAAGGACCGCTCCGTCTTTGTGCCGGTGGCCAACCTGATGATTTCGCAGCTATTCTTCCCGATCAAGGGCATCCTGGCGGTCTATGACCGCGAGACCGAACAGATTCAGCCGCTGCCCGGGGCCGACGATCCCCGGCTCGTGCAGAGCAATCCGACCTGGAGTCCGGATGGGAAACACATCGTCTTCGCCCGCGCCGAGGTCTACCAACTCAAGACCATCCGCGATCGCGGGAGTGTGCTGCTGGCACCCGAGGAATGTGAGGCGTTCCTTAAGGGCGGGCAGACCTTCCAGTTCGACCTGTACAGGATCCCCTTCAATAATGGTAAAGGTGGCCAGCCGGAACCGCTGGAAGGGGCTTCTAACAACGGCATGAGCAACTACTTCGCGCGTTATTCGCCCGATGGCAAATGGATTGTGTTCTGTCGCGCGAAGAGCTTCATGCTCCTGCAACCGGATAGCGAACTGTATATCATCCCGGCGAAGGGTGGTGAGGCGCGACGGATGCGCTGCAATACCACGCGTATGAATTCATGGCACAGTTGGTCGCCTAACAGCCGCTGGCTGGTGTTTTCCTCGAAGGCTAATACGCCCTATACCCAGCTTTTCCTGACGCATATCGACGAGCAGGGTCGCAGCAGTCCGGCGGTATTGTTATCACAGTTCACCTCCGAAGACCGTGCCGCCAATATTCCCGAGTTCGTCGCCGCCGGTGCCGATGCGATCAAGAGTATCCGCGAGCAATTCCTCGATGACGTTTCGTATGTGCGCTCCGGAGACGCCTTTCGGCGAGCCGGGGATTTGCCGGGCGCCGAACGGGAATATCGACAGGCAATCGAGCTGAATCCCGACAACGCCATTGCTCATAGCAGCCTGGGTAGCGTGCTGCTGGCCGAGGGTCAGGATGAGGAAGGGGCGCGCGAGTTGCTAGAGGCTCTCCGCTGCGATCCAAGTCAATCCCGGGTGCATTATAACCTGGGGATGTTGCGAGTTCGCCAGCGGCGTATCGATGAAGCGATCAACCATTTGGCAACCGCCGTGCGCATTGAGCCGGAGCTTGCCGACGCGCATAGCACGTTGGGCTCGTTATTCTGTGCCCAGGGCAATTTCCCGGAGGGAGCTACCCACTTCACCGAAGCCTTGCGCCACGATCCGAATAACGCCGCGGCGCATTATGGCCTGGGGGAGTTGCTCCTGCGGCAAGGCTCCGCCGACCAGGCCTTCACGCATTTGTCGCTGGCCGTGCGGATCGATCCCGCGCATGCGTCCGCGCATTACAGCCTGGGGAAGATGTTGTTCGATCGCGGCCGGCCGGATGAGGCCATCCGGCACCTGTCGGCGGCGGCGCAACATGCCCCGGATGATACGAACATGCTGCGCGACCTGGCGTGGGCCCTGGTCACCGTGCCCGACCCGCGCTTACGCGATGACCAGCAAGCAGTGCAACTAGCCAAACGTGCCTGTGAATTGACCAACTATCAGCAGATCGAGTCACTTGATGTGCTGGGGGTGTGTTACGCGCAGGTGGGCCAGTTCGAGCAGGCGATTGAGATGGCGGAGAAGGCGCTCCAGTTAGCCCGCGACACCGGTAATGAAATGATCGTGAACATGATCCAGCAGCGCATTGAGCTTTACAAACACGGCCAGACTTATCAGCCGATGGCGGCGCCACGCCCCTGAGAATTGTGTAAACTCCCCCGGACTGAGCAAGAAGGCGTACATGCGGTAATTCCCGGCGTCAGACATGAGCGATAACCAGAAAATACAGGCAGGTGGATCGCCGAGACCTGACCATCCAGGGTGGCGTGTGCTCACCGTGCCGCATAAGACATATCGCGAACTGTTTATTACCGCGCTGCCGCAAGGTGGTGAATCCACGCTGGCACTGTTAACCAGATTAGCCGCCGTGCTGCGTGATAATCACGCGCATGCCATGTCAATCGAGATCTTCGCGCTGCCACGTCCCAGTGCGGCTGAATTACAAAGCTGGTCCGCGGCAACCGGCGGCGACTCCTGGCCGCTGGCCTGGATCGCGGAGCAGACCGAACCAGTGGCCGGTCTGGGTGGAATTCTCGCGTGGGCACTGGCCGGCGTGCCGGTGCAACCGCTGAA
>JBDRDH010000185.1:0-3416 GCA_043820985.1 Planctomycetota bacterium | reverse complement strand
GGCCGTGCGACTGTGGCGGTAACGATTACCGCGGCGACTCGAACTGCCTGGGTGACGGCGTCGATGCCTACGATATTGACGCGTTCATCATCGCGGTAGGCTCCGCCGGCGACTGGCTGGGAGCTTATAGTTGCGATTACTACTGCGCCAACGACATCAACTGCGATGGCGATGTCAATTCGTACGACATTGACTGGTTCATCCAGTGTGTTGGTGCTGGTGGTTGTCAGCCGTGCCCGTAGGCCGGTGCCCATAACAACCGGCCACGTGTGATATCCCACGGGGCGTCGTCACCGTCGGTGGCGGCGCCCCGTTGCTATAACTGCTTGCTTGTCATGCTAGTTATCCAGATGCTGGGGTAAAACGCCCCCAGGTGTCGAAATTACATTGTAATAGATATGGCCGTCGGATATGCTCAAAGTCGGCATGTACGTGCCAGAGAACGCTTCCACAAAACAGGACATGTGTATGAGGAGGTAATCATGCGCTGGATGGTATGTATCGCTACATGTTTGTGTTGCGCGGTCAATCTGGCGGGTGTGGTGGAGGGGGCCACGCCGGGCGTGACGGTGGATTACACATTCGATCGTCCGGAAGTAGTAACAATCACGATCGGGGGCGACACCTATCATCGGATAAGCATGCCTGGTTGTCCTAACGGGGGGCAGATCGGACACCCGGCACTGCCCGCAACCGGAGCGCAAATACTGTTACCGGCTGGCAGTGCGGTGGCATCGATTGAAATATTGCCCGGCGAGCGCGTGCTGGTCGGCACGGATTATCTCATTGAGCCGGTGAGCCAACCGGTGAAGTTGTCGGATGGCCCCGAGGCGGTCGTCCCGCCGACGCCGGATCCGCTGGTCTATGGTCTGGACCAGGCCTTTCCGCCCGAGCGCTACGAGGAGATCGGGACGTTTGGTTTCCGTGGTTACCAGATACTGCACCTGCTGCTGTCACCGGTCGAGTATGTGCCCGGCACGGGTGAATTGTACTACTACCCGCGGTTGACTGTAGTAGTGAATACTGTTGAGGGGCGTAAGACGTCGGCGTTGTTCCGGGGTTTGTCGAAAGACGCGGCCGAAGTCGCCACCAAGGTTGACAATCCCGAGGTCACCGCCACCTATCCGGCCACGGGGCGGCTGGGCGAGCGCAGTTATGATCTGTTGATTCTCACGACGACTACCCTGAGCAGTTCGTTTGAGCCGCTAGAGGCCTATCACGATTCGCATGGCATGGCGACCGAGATTCGTACTACCGCCGACGTGGGCAGCAATAATCCCGATGACGTGCGTAACTATATCTGGCAGCGCTACCAGATTGACGGCATCGATTATGTCCTGATTGGTGGCGACGACGACATCATCCCAGCCAAGAATCTGTTCGTCCAGGCCTGGAGCGGCGGCGACATCGAGTACGAAATGCCGGGCGACCTTTTCTTCGGCTGTCTGGATGGCACCTGGAACTACGATGGCGACTCCTACTGGGGCGAGCCCAACGATGGTGACGGGGGCGGCGATGTCGACCTGGTGGCCGAGGTATACATCGGCCGCGCTTCAGTCGGCAATACGACCGAAGCGAATCGGTTTGTAAACAAGACCCTCTGGTATCTGAACGGCGGACATACGCAACCGGCGAAGGTCCTGATGGTGGGCGAATATCTAGGTTTCGGGGGCGTTTCGGATTACGCCGGCAACATGATGGATCAGATGATCGACGGCTCGAGCGCCGATGGTTACACCACGGTTGGTATTCCCACGAGCATCTACGATGTTAATACGCTCTACGAGCGCGATGGCCCCTGGTCGCAAGCGGACCTGGTGGCGCAAATCAATGCCGGCCTGCATGTGATCAACCACCTGGGTCACGGCAGTCCGGATTACGCCATGAAGCTTTACGACAGCGACATCATTAGCGACTTGTACAATTCCGACCTGTGCTTCGTGTATTCGCAGACCTGTCTGGCCGGGCATTTTGACGGCACGGATTGCTGGGCCGAGTACATGAATATCAAGACCGACAACGGTGGTTTTGGCGTGGTCATGAACGCGCGCTACGGGTGGGGAACCTACAATAGCACCGATGGCCCCTCGCAGCGGTTCAATCGCCAGTTCTGGGACGCCGTGTTTGGTGAGGGTAAGCCGCGACTTGGCCCGGCCAATCAGGATTCCAAGGAAGACAATATCTATCGTATTAACCAGAGTTGCATGCGGTGGTGCACGTATGAGTTGAACGTATTTGGTGATCCGACCCTCCGTATCCAGGGCGTTGATATTTCACTGAGCATCAGTTTCCCCAACGGTCTGCCGGCGTTATTGGCGCCCAATGAGAGCACCAATATCACAGTCCAGATCGATCCGGGCGATGAGACGTACGTTCCAGGCTCGGGTACCCTTTTCTACCGCTACGACGGTGGCACATACCAGAGTTCCGCGTTGGTGCCTTTGGGTGGCAACCTCTATCAGGCGATGCTCCCGCCGGCGGGTTGTGATGATACCCCGGAATTCTACTTCAGAGCGCAGGGTTCCGAGAGTGGCAATGTCTACGCTCCGCCCGGCGCGCCAAGCACGGTTTACACGGCTTTGGTTGGCGAATTAACAGTCATAATGGAAGACGATTGTGAAACCAATCAAGGCTGGACCGTCGTAAACTCCGCCGGTCTGACTGATGGGCCGTGGGACCGTGGCATCCCGGTGAACTGCAGCCGCGGCGATCCACCCAGCGATTACGACGGCTCGGGACAATGCTACCTGACTGATAACAGTGCCGCCGACAGTTGCAACAGCGACGTGGATGGTGGTTACACCTGGCTGATTTCGCCCACCATCGATCTCGGCGCTGGCGACGCGGAAGTGTCGTACGCCTTGTGGTATACGAACAATTACGGCGCCGATCCGAATAACGACTACTTCAAGGTTTACGTGTCCAACAACAATGGCGGCAGTTGGGTAACCGTGGATACTCTGGGGCCGTCCTCGTCCGAGGGTTGGAACGTGTATTCCTTCATGGTTGGCGACTACGTCACCCCGACAGCCCAGGTCAAGGTGCGCTTCGAGGCTTCCGACCTCAGCAGTGGCTCAGTGGTTGAGGCTGGTGTTGATGCCTTCATCGTTAGTGCGATCTCCTGTGATGGCATCGAGGACTGCAACGGCAACGGCACGCCGGATGACGATGATCTAGCCAACTGCGATGGCAGCCCGTGGTGCAGCGATTGCAACAACAACGGCATCCTCGACGTCTGTGACATCGCCGGGGGCGCGTCCGACTGTCAGCCGGATGGCATCCCCGACGAGTGCCAACTCGGCGTAAACGACTGCAACGAGAACGGCGTCCCGGACGACTGCGATATCCTGATGGGCGCGCCGGACTGCCAGCCGGACGGCATCCCGGACGAATGCCAGCTCGGCGAGAACGACTGC
>JBDRDH010000184.1:0-19230 GCA_043820985.1 Planctomycetota bacterium | reverse complement strand
TCAGCTTCGCGGGCGCCTGGGAAGACATCCAAGACGTCTGCTAAACTCTTGTCATGCCGCCAGTAACGCTTCGGCGACTCGCTGTGGGAGGCCGGATGCCCCCGCCGCAAAAAGTTCTAACCGTGTCCAGTTGCTTCGATTGAAAAGGTCGACCGGTGTCGGCCTTTTTCAATAGAGCAGGCGAGCAGTGGAGCAGGTGAACAAGAGAGTGCGCGATCCGGGTGCCTGCGCCGTGTGCGTTCGCCCATGAAACTCGCCGGCGGTCACCTGTTCAACTGATCTCCTGCTCGGACTGGGGTTTGCGAATGGCGTTCATGTTCGAGAAGCTTGAGGTCTACCAGAAGGCCGTGGACTTTGCCGATCATGCTTCCGCCCTCACCGAGCAGTTCCCACGGGGGTATGCGTACCTGGTCGATCAGTTGAATCGGGCTGCGCTCTCGATCGCCACCAACTTGGCCGAGGGAAACGGACGATTCACAAAGGCCGATCGTAGGAACTTCTTCGCGATTGCGCGTGGCTCGACACAGGAATGCGTGCCGTTGCTGGAGTTGACCAGACGCCGTGGTCTGCTCCGCGAGGCCGAACAGGCTACTTTGCGAGGAGAACTTGAGGTTATCGCAAAGATGATCCGTGGCTTGATTGCCGGGCTTGAGAAGCGTACGAAGTGAGACAGAATGCGAAATGGAGCAACCACCCAATGCTGAACCCCGAGACAGTTCGTGACAGGTACGACCGGTGGGCCGAGGTGTACGACCATGACGCCAATCCGCTGCCGGCGTTGGAGGAGCCGGCGGTACGTGACGCCGCCGGATGCGTCGCGGGACTGGCCGTTCTCGATCTGGGCTGTGGAACCGGTCGGCATACGCTCTGGATGGCGGCCGCCGGGGCGCAGGTGACGGCTGTCGACTTTTCCGAAGGCATGCTGGACGAGGCCCGCCGCAAGCCCGGGGCGGATCGGATTCGCTTCATGGTTTACGACCTGCAAGATCCGTTACCGTTCGGCGCCGAGTTCGATCTGGTGGTGAGTGGCTTGGTGCTCGAACATCTACGCGATCTCAAAGCGTTCTTTCGCGAGGCTCGCCGCGTCCTCAAGCCCAACGGACGGGCCATCGTCTCAGCCATGCACCCGGCGATGTTTCTACGCGGCTCACAAGCACGGTTCACGGACCCGGCCACGGGAGAAGTGGTGCAACCGGGCAGCATCGCGCATTCCCTGAGTGCGTTCGTCATGGCCGCCGTACGCGCTGGTTTCAAGCTAACGGATATGGGCGAGTTTGCACCTGACGCCGCTTTCGCCGCCCGCTATCCACGGGCCGAGAAATACATCAACTGGCCAATGCTGGTCGTGCTGTCGCTGGGGACCTGAACGCGATCGGCTACCACTAACACGTCGGTTCACGCCTGCCCCTGCCATCTTCGTTCGGCTTCCCCTTTATGGCAGCAGACGTTCCGTCGCGTAGAATGCGGGCATGGCTCGGCGATAGCATGCCTAGCAAGTAGTGAAGTGGGTGAGCAGATGGGACATTGGGTATTGGTGAAGGCATGAAGTGGTTCGCGTTACTGCTAACCGCGGGCATCTACGCATGGACGTGGATCCAGATTCTTCCGAAAGAAGCGGACCTGCCGCCGTGTCACATGATACCGCTGCTGCTCGCGTCAAGCATTTGGACTGCCTACTTGTTCCTACGGCGGAAGAAACGGTATGTACCTGGCCAATGTCAGAAGTGCGGCTACGACCTCACCGGCAACGTCAGCGGGCGGTGCCCGGAATGTGGCGAGCCGACACATATTCTGTGCGGGTCATCAGCAACGACGCAGCACGAGCATTACGATGACGCCGATAAATAGCGGGACCAGGATGTACAACACCATGCCGAGAGGCGTGGGTGCCAGTATCAGCCTCCATCTCCGCCTCACTCGTGGTTGTTTGATCGCGTACGTGCGAGAATCGGCAGGATTGAACGTCCGCCCGCACTCCGGACAGATCGTCTCCGGCAGTCCCCGCAGCAGGTAACCGCAGCCCAGACAAACAGCGGTATCCGGGATCCGTGTCGCCATGCCACAATGTTAACATGCCCTCGCCAATCAGCGGAACGCGTCTATGACGTTATGTCGCTCGAAAGCCTGATTGTCATCGCCACCAACATCGTCCGCTCAGTCGCCCGGACTGAGCAGAAAACGCATCTTCTCGAAGTCGAACGTCAACGCATACGGCCGGAAGAACCCGTGCGATATGATTCCGCCGATGCGGAAACCGTGGCGATACTCCGCCTCAGGTGGCATCCCGCCCGCGAAGGCCTGGATATTCGTCTGGACCGCATCACCCAGCGATAGCCGCTCGACCGTGAAGGGCGTGACCTTCACCGGACCACCCGCGCCGATCCCCTCCCGCGACGGCATATCGGTCAAGTCGATCCCGGCGGCCTTGATCGTGGACTCATAACATGTGAGGCCGCCGCCGGCCAAGCCAGTGTCGGCGAACAGCAAACACGGCTCGGCATCATTGACCCGCCCCCAGGCCACCATGAAGTGACTCCCCGCCATCCAGAACGGAATGACGTGCGTGCCGGGTGACTTGGCGAGCTGATCCAGCTCGGTCCGGGCCTTGTCCGTCTTACGCCGCAGCACAAGCTGTCCGTGTGGATAGTCCAGCGTAGAGAAGAAGTGGTATAGCACGGCGGTTCCGAGCACGCCCTCAATCTGAGCGCCCGGCGGCCCAAACGGCATGCGGCGGGTGGGCAGCAGCAGCACCGGGACGTTGCGCAACTCGAAATCGCCAAGCTGGAGAGACCCGACCCGCCCCTGACCGGTGGCCGCTTTCTTGCCGCCGGCATACACGCCGGTGGTAGAGCCGGAGAGGACGGCGCCGACGCTCTCGGCGAACTCCGGATCCAGGTAGAGCTCCGCCGCCCCGGTGTCGATCAGGAGGTGAACCTCCTGGCCGCCGTTGATCCGTACCTTGATCACCGGGAGCGGATCGGTCTGAACGAAGTCGATGCGCGTCTCGTCGGCGTCACCGAGCAACTGATTCGGCACCAGCCCCTTGAAGCCGGCTAGCTTGTCAGCTACCGCCTCGGGTCCGGCCTCACGCCTCAGTACGGCGGCCTGCTCGAAGCGGTCCTGACGATAGTAGACCTCCGCGAGCAGGGACTTGGGCTTCTTGTCGTCTGGGCGCAGCTCCATGGCCTTTTGAAGATGTCGCTCGGCCTCGGCGAAGCGATTCCCCAGCAGGGCGATCTCGCCAAGACGCAGAATAGCCGCATAGTTCTCGGCGTCCGCGGCCAGCGCCTTTGTGTAGACCTGCTCGGCCTTGGCGAACTCGCCGGTGCGAAACAGGTCATCGGCTTGACTGATCAGATCCGCCGCCGCACCGATCGGTGCGACCAGCGCGGCGAGCAGGGCGGCCACGATCACGCCCAGTTGCCTTCCAGTACCCATATGCGACACGATATACTCCTCCTCTGTCGAAGCGCGCGGCGCTGCCGCCGCGCCGCTACCCGACACTCACACCCTCGGGCGGCACATGACGTGTGTCCGCCGACATCCATACAGGACGAGCGCGCGCTGCCGGGTGCTTCAAAAACTCGACGGTTATTATTAAAATATCTTGATTTATTTTAACAATTGGTTCACGCTTTATCCATGGCCAAATCCAGCAAGATCCTGGTACTGCGACGGCCCGCCCAGGTGGCCGCGCTGGCCTCGCCCGTGCGGGCCGGAATCGTGGACGCCCTCGCCAGTTACGGCGCCAGTGCGGTCCGCGAATTGTCGGATGCGCTCGGACTCCGCCCCGAGTCACTCTACTACCACATCCGCGCGCTGCAAAGGCACGGCCTGGTTGTCCTGCATTCAAAACGGAAACACAAGCGCCGCCACGAAGCGGTGTACGCCCTGGCGGCTCCACGATTGACGCTCGACCGAACGCAGCGTTCACGACGCTACCTGGACGCGGTGGCCAAGACCTGCGAGACATTGCTGCGGGCCACCGCCCGCGACTATCGCGCGGCCCTGCGCGCGGCCGGCGACCTGGCCGTGTGCCCGCCCGGCACCCTGTCCGTCCGCCGACTTGTAGCGGCACTGGACCGCGCGGGGCTGCGCCGCCTGAACGACCTGTTGCGCCAGATTGACGACCTGTTTGAGCGCCACCAGGCTCGGCTGCGCGACCCGGTGCAGTCGTTGACGATCGCACTCGTTCCACTCCGGAAAGGTCGGGCATCCGCTGGGCCTCGTCCAGTATTACCCGGCCCCGAAACTGATCCAGGCACCCGGGGGGATCCTCTGTCGCGTACACCCGGCCTCGGGGTCTTCCAGTGAGACAGAGCGCTGCTGGGGAAAAACGGCTCGGACGAGCGTCGTCTTGCCAGTCTGCTCGGTTGGGCCACCGTGGCAGGCGGGTAACTGGGAGCAGTTATTCCCCGCTTTACTCAATCCACGGTGCTTTTTGGACGAATAAATGGATAGCGACTCCTTCCAGGTGTGCGCTATCGTGGCGCCTGGGCAAGTCGTCTCCGAGGATCTGGTCGTTTCGTTCAGCAAGGCTGCCGTTCGCGGGATCTACATGCTGATACATATCCACCGATCGGCCATTGGGGGGGGGCACCAACACTGCCGCGCACAAACACATCAGGATCTGGCGAGCGCGTTCCGGCGGAGCAGCCACTGTCTTGGTGAACCGAGGATTGAGCCATAAGGGCGCTGAGTGTTGGCGCTCTTCGATAGAGCGGGCAAACACAGACAGAACAGACGGACATGACAGGAGAGCAACCGTGTTCAAGAAGATGAAACTCGCCACCAAACTGTACAGCGGCTTTGGAGTCATGGTGGCCATCGCCGCCGTCCTGGGCTACATGGGTTGGTCGAGCCTCGGCAAGATTGAGCACGTGGTGCTTATCGGCGATGAGGCCAATGAATTCATCAAGATTATCGAAGAAGCCCGACTGGCGAAGAAGGACTTCATCAGGTATGGCGATGAAAAGTACGCCCAGGAGATGCTGGGCCAGAAGGAAGCATTCAACATGCTGGTGGAAGAAATTACCGCCAGGATGACAGTCGCCGCCGACAAACAATTGGTCGCGGGAATGCACACCGAGGCGGGCACATACATCGATCAGGCACAACAGTATGTTGACTTGGCGGGCCAGATTACCGCATTGACCGCCGAATCAGGACCCATTGTGCAATCCGCCCGGAATACTCAGGCCCTCGTGGCCGAGATGAGCCAGGACCAGGAGATGAAACTTGCCGCGATTATGGATGTCCAGGCCAAGGTGGCGGGAGGCAGCCGTGCCCACCTGCAGTGGGCCGGAGCGGTCAAGGACTTTCTGGCGGATAAAGACGCGATCCTGAATGTACAGACCGATGGGCATAAGTGTGCCTTCGGCCAATGGCTTGACAGCAGCGAGTATGCTGAGCAGGCGGCTTTTTGCGGACAGGAATTCAGAGATCTAATAGAGGAAGCGAGACAAAAACACCTGGAACTGCATAATAGCGCGATAGAGATTGCCGCTGCCCGTAGCGGTGATACCGATACCTCATTACAGGTTTACCAGGAGAAAGCCGCTCCGCTACTGGAGTTTATTCTTGGTGAATTTGAAAGAGCCGAAGATCTCCTCAATGACACGGCGGCCCAAGGGCTGGCGAATGCCAACGACGCCAAGCGGATAATCGAGTTGTTACTTGCGGCCAGACAACAGGAAAAGAACTACTTCCTCAGGAATACCGATGAATATGTCAAAAAGGCGAATGACCAGGCTGACAGCGCCTTTGCTTTGGCTGAAGACCTCAAGTCCCGTTTCCAGCAGCAGGTGAACAAGGACCAGGTCCAGCAGGCTATTGACGCTTGCCTGACCTACAAGAAGGCGTTTGCCGATGTCGTCGACTATAAGGGCCAGCAGAAAATCTGTGAGGAGATGATGGTGGCGGCCGCCCGCAAGCTTACCGAGCAGGCAAACAACCTGCGGACCGCCAAGAAAACCGAGATGGAAGCGGTTGCCGCCAGATCCAATACCATCATGATTACGCTGGCAATCGCCGGCGTGGTGCTTGGCACGATTCTGGCCCTTGTGATCACCCGCGGAATCACCAAGCCGATCAACCGCATCATCACCGGCCTCAACGAAGGCGCCGACCAGGTCAACGACGCGGCGGCGCAGGTGTCGTCGGCCTCGCAGCAATTGGCGGCCGGCGCCAGTGAGCAGGCCTCGTCACTGGAAGAAACCTCCAGCGCCCTGGAGGAGATGGCGGCGATGACGCGCACCAACGCCGAGAACGCCAAGGAGGCCAACAACCTCAGTGGCCAGGCGCGCGACGCGGCCCAGAGCGGCGACCAGACCATGGCGAAGCTCAACAACGCCATGACAGCCATCAATGAGTCCTCCGGCCAGATCAGCAAGATCATCAAGGTCATCGAGGAAATCGCTTTCCAGACCAACCTGCTGGCCCTCAACGCGGCGGTCGAGGCCGCCCGCGCCGGCGAGCACGGCAAGGGCTTCGCCGTGGTGGCCGACGAAGTCCGCAACCTGGCTCAGCGTTGCGCCCAGGCGGCCGGGGAGACCACCAGCCTGATCGAAGACTCGATCGTCAAGGCCAAGGAGGGTACCGACGTCGCGGGCGACGTTGGCAAGGCGCTCGGCGCCATCGTCGGCGACGTGACCAAGGTAACCAACCTGATCAATGGTATCAGTCAAGCCAGCGACGAGCAGGCCCAGGGCGTCGACCAGATCAACACCGCCGTCTCGCAGATGGACAAGGTCACCCAGCAGAACGCCGCGGGAGCCGAGGAATCCGCCTCGGCGGCGGAGGAGCTCAGCGCCCAGGCCCAGACGGTCAAGGGCATGGTGGATGAACTGTCGGCCCTGGTGGGTGGACGCGGCGGCAACAGTAGAGCGACCTATACGACTACTTCGATGCACAAGACCAACAAGCAACACAGGGTCAGCGTGGCCCACCTTAATAAGGGATTCCACCGAGTGTCGGCGGGCGGCAACCACGGGGCGGCGGCCAAAGAGACAGGAAACTCGCTCGACGACGAGTTCATGACCTTCGATGAGAAATGCGACCAGTCGTTGAACGAGTTCTGACAAAAGTATCCAGTGGCTGCTCTCGTCAGGTGGCATGAGCGCCGGCCGTATTAGATCAGAAGCCCGGTGGCAGCCAGGTGCTGCCGTCGGGCAGGCCGGCGGGGCGGGCGTTGGCGCCTTGTACGATCATGCGTTGGCGTTCGCCGGGCAGATTCAGGTAGGGGCATTGGTCGGGGGACGGGGTGCTTAGCCTGGCATTTTTTGAGCCGGGTTCGCACCAGCGCAGCTTGTCGCGCTGAAGCCAGGGGAGCAAGTCGAAATCCCAGAGGTCATTCGGCACGCGCCAGCCACCTTCTCCCAAAGTACGGCGATAGGTGAAGACCGGGCGCGCCCAGCCGGCGGTCAGGTCCTCCGGCGCGGGGCGCTGCTCGGCGAAATACGCGATCGGGTAAGCGCGATAACCGTTAACCATCTCGATCTCGCCCACGACGGCGATCACGGTCGGCAACTCGAGGATGCGCGGAATGACGTACGGTGCCTGCGGGCCGGGGTGAACCTCGAAGTCGCCGGCGGACGGCGAGGCGTTGCCGAAACTGAGCGCTCCGACCAGCACGCAGAAGTGCGGGCATGAGGGCACTTCCTCTGGCGTGGCGTCCGCGCGCCACCAAAGACCATCCAAGCCAAAGGGATCGAAGCTGCGATAGAGCGGCCGGCCACAGAGCGGGCAGGGACTCATCGGCAGACGCGGCAGGCGCTCGAAATAATCGCGTTCCACTTGTGCCAGGCGCGCCCGATGCTGGTCGACCGTGGCCAACGCCCTGGCTTCATCCTCACTCCACGGTACACAGGCATCAGCCTGGTCGGCGGCCTGGTTATATTTCTGTAAAGCCTCCCGGCGGGCGTTCAGGAAGCCGTCGCGCTCGGTCCGGGTGAATGGTCGAAACATCAGGCACCCCCCGTCGTGGATGAGCGCGGCTCTACCGATGGGTTCAGCAGATCCCAATCGATACCCAGGAAGCGGTAGTACTTCTCCAGCGCGGACACATCGAACCGTACCGTGACGTTACCGTCCGGTTCGAAGAATATGACGGGCGTCTGTGGCGCGCGCAGCGGGCTGGACAAGGGCAGAGTAAGCCGGCGATCCCAGGCATCGTGCGGCCCGCGTTGGACCAACTCGGCCCCCATTCGCCGATTGAGCTCCGCGCGCAGCCGCTCACCTTCGGCACCAATCCAGGCGTTCTTTCCGCTATCGGCGTTGTAGACGCCTTGCAGGCAGTAGCCCGGATGAAAAGCGGTGCCGGTCTGACCGCGTATGACGTAGCCATCGTCAGCGCCGCCGATAGTGAAGCCAAGCTGCTGCAAACGCTCGGCCAATTGTTCGTAGGCAGTCGCCGGTTCCGTGGAACTAAGCAGTCGGCTCAGCCGCGAATCTTGCGGGTCGGCGGCGATCAGCCCGGCGTTCGGGGGCGCGTTGCGTGCTACGCCAGGCAGACGCACCGGTGCCGGCTGGAACCCGGCCCGGCCAATGTACTGGCCGGCGTACGGATTCGTGGCGCGGACGATGAAGATGTTGCCGGTCTTCCGGGCCACGGCGCGAAACGCGTGCCGGTCGCGCCGCCGCATCAGATCGGGGTACGGATCGGCGGTTTCCCAACGGTCGCGGGCGTCATCGATCAGCGATCCGATCAGGTCTTCCAGCGCTTCGTCATCGTAGTTACCCGTGCCATCCTGTGGCACGACTGACAGGTTGATCCCAGCGGAGAGGCAGAAGGCCTCCTGGAGATACGTCCAGGCCTCCGTGGCCGGCAGACCGCGCCGTTGCAGCTTGCGTACCAGGTCGGCCAGTCGCGTGCCGGCGGCGCGGCTATCTCGCAGCCAGGCGACGGTCTCGGCGTTGATCTCGCTGGGTCTGGTCACGGTCAGTATCTCCGCGTCGCCTCTGGGTCAGCCACCCGATTTCGGGACCCACTTCGCCTTCATATGAAATAGACTGTATTTCTCCTGGTGCCGGGTCTCCTCGACGATCAGCTCGAATCCGTTGCGTTCGGCCCAAGGTTTCCAGTATTTCTTGCCGGTTCCGGATGACAGGAATGCTTGCTTGGGGGACATATTCTTGTCCAGCTGAGCTTTGAAAGCCGTATAGTTATCCCAAGCGAAGCAGGCTTCAAAGCCTTTGATCTTGCGCCCGGCTTGTTCAAAGTGCTCGAACATCATTTCATAGCACTCACTGGCTCTGAGCTTCGAGGAATACGTCACGTTGCCGTCGATATCCCAGCGGGTGCGAATCATCTCGTCGACATAACCGTCGCTGTCGATCTTCACGTGAAACATGAAGTCTTTATCGGTGTTGTTGGGAAAGTCCGGATGGGCATGTTGCAGCTTGATCTCGTTGTCCGTGATCGTCCGCACGCGCCAGAACTCGTCGTCAGCCGGATAGCGCTGCTTGAATGACCTGACCTTCTTCTGGCTGTCCGCCCGGATCTGCTCGTCCTGGGCCGTGGTGACCAGCTTGCGGTTCTTGGTGTGGCCCTTGACTTTGGGCTTGCCGGTGAGGTCTACCTCGGCGTCGGGATTCTGGAGTTGCTTGATCTTGGTCGTGTCGAGCTTGCCGGCCTGGAGGTTCTTCAGGTCGCGGGCGGTGCCTTTGACGCTGATATACGTGACCAGCCCCTGCAAGCCGACGCGCCCGAACAGGAACACGAGCTTGTTGATCCGCTGTTCGGGTGACAGGGATTTGTCCGACATGATCTGGTCGTATTGTGTCATCGCGTCGCCGACGAGCAGCACGCCCTGGATGGCGTCGGTCGCCACCTGGCCCACCAGCACGGCCTTGAGGATCTGGCCCTTGGCGCCGCGGACTAACAGGGTGGCGCCCCGGCTCCAGGCGGCCATGGTGCCGGCGGTGAAGATGTTGCCCACGATGGTCAGGGCGTCAAAGGTGTCGTCCTTCCAACTGCCGAACTTCTCCTCGTGTCGCTGGCCGATGTTGATCACCGCCGCGGCCGTGCTCGAGAAGAGACTCATCCAGATCATGCCCGAGACGACGCGTGAGCCCGGCACCGGCGCGAGGAAGGTCGCGACGCCGGCGACGATAGTGGCGCCCAGCGCCACCCAGTTGAAGAAGTCGGCCAGTTCATCGCGGAAGCTCTTGCCATCGGTCTCAAACTCGCCCTCGAAGGACTGGCCGCCGATCTCGGCCGGAATCTCGTAGCGCAGCTTGCCGGGCGGATAGCGGTTGTCACTCTTCCAGAACTTGAGTGCGTTTTCGATGGCCTGCTTGTGTGTATAGCCACCGCCTCTGTACACGCCGGTGGTGGCCCGCACGGTGGGATTGGTCCAATCGATGATAATCCAGTAGTGCCAGGTGCGACCCTCGTCGATTTCCCAAGGGGCGTACACCAGGCAAACACGCAACTCACTCTGCCTCTGGGTCTTCTGTTCGAGGTGCACGGCCTTGAACGGAAACCGCTCGCGGCCGACGGCCTGGCCCTGCTTCAGCCGTTCGGCGAGCTTGTCGCGGTAGAGGCGCAGTTGCCGCATGCGCTCCTTGTGCTTGGTCTGGTGTTGACTGGGGAGATTGTCTTTTGCGGCGGCTTGGAGCACTTCGATGTAACGCCGGTAGAAGTTCAGCTCAACCGTTGGGCTGGGCAGCTTCTTGTCCTTGAGCTTGCCAAGCGCCGCGCGGAGGATGTGAGTCTGGGTGTCGACCCATTGTCGGCGGATCTTGATGACATAGTGCTTGAGAACCGGGTCCTGGACGACGCAGAGCACGTTGTGGAGCCCACAGTAGAGCCACCACATCTTCAAACGATGTGTTTTGCCCCGGTGGTATGACCAGGGGACTTTCCAGATGGCGGTCGTCAGGCCAGCCTTGACCAACGCGCGATCGTAGTAGACCTCCCATTCATACTTAACCTGTTCGTCGTCGTACCGCTGGATGAGGCCCGGCTCCTTGCACGTCAGGTAGTACGTGCAAGTGGACTTGCGGGAGACGGTCCGCGCGTTGGGCACGGCGTCGATCTTGTACTGGTCCTTAGGCTCCATCGAACATGTCCGCCCGGGCGTATTCGGTGTCCGTGTATTGTTCGTCGTTGTCCGGGTCCTCGAACTCCTCCACCTCGATCTTGCGGCGGGTCGGCAGGTCGGCCACCTTCATCATGATCTCGGCCGTCAACTGGCTGCGCTCATCCGGGAATTCCTGGTAAATGTCCTCGATCAGTCCCTGGCCGGTGTGGTCGTTGTAGTAGGTGTCGTAAGCCTTGACGGCCTGCTTGATCATCGTCGGCGAGTGCCGCAGCAGCCGCAGGGCTTCCTCCGTGTCGCGCCGCTTGAATCCATCCCGAGTGCAGGCCGCCAGGGATTTCGACTCGATATCATCGAAGTCCAGCCACTCCACGGTAACCTCGCCCGGCGGCACGTCCTTGAGGATCGCCACCCCGGTGCGCCCGATGCGGCCCCGGCGTTTGCTGCCGTCGGCCAGCGTGGCCTCGAACTCGGCCTCGGGAACGCGCAGCTCCTGCTCGTTTTGCAGGATGACGCGGAACCCGTCGCGTTTCTTGACCCGCAGCGTGTGCGTCTGGTCGACGGCCAGACCTTCCTCCGAGAACTCGCGCGGAATGTAGACGATGCCGGGATGATCGGTGTCGTCAAACACGTAGTTGTAGCCGTCCGCCGTCTTCTTGGTGCAGCCGATATCATCGTACAGATGTTCGTTGATTTTTGCTGGCGAACTGGTGTCCCAGTTGAACAGCGCCAGTTCCTGCCAGGTCATCTCGGCGCTTGCGGCCAGGCTTTCCAGCGTCTCGCCGGTGTGTACCTTATGTTCCTCGATGTCAGCGATGTACTGGCCGTCTATGTCAGCGGAAGTCGGGGGCGGCTCGATCTCGCTGGGCTCGATGGTGGTTTCGCCCAGACCGATGTAGTCAAATGTGTTGGTCAGTTTGGCGGTGCCGAACCGCAACGGACAGGTGACATCACACGTGCCGGGATCGATACCGTTGATCTCGATCATGCCGTCGGGGCGCGTGGTCTGGTCGTACAACTTGCCGTTGGGCAGACGGACGCGCAGCTTCACGCCCGGGATCGGCTCGCTGGTCAGGTCGTGGACCACCTTGATCTTGATCCAGTGTTCCTCGGCCTCGCCGGGAGCGGCCAGCACGGCTTCGGGCGCTGGGGCCGCGCGGCCCTGGTCGCCGTAGGCGGCTTGGCGCTCGCGGATCACCAGCACTTCGTGGCGCGCGATCTTCTCGGCCAGCGCCGCGACAATATCCTGGTCGGTATATTCCCGCAGCACGCAGTGATGGGTTTGCTCGACGAGGAACGCCCGGATGGTCGCCATGGCGCCGGCGTCCGGCAGGAAGCGGGCTAAAAACGTCCGGGCGGCGTATGCGCTGTCCAGTACGACCAGGTCAGCCAGGGCGTATGGTTCGGGGGGAACCAGCAGACGCACGCGCAGGAAACCTACTGAGACTGGTACAGACAACGCGGCACTCCCCGACAGTGTCGTACAGGACAGACGGTTAGCCGACGGTATAGAACGCGTAGCACGGCGACCCGCGCCGCTTACTTGAGGATCTCATTGTAGTTTCCCCGCCGGTTAGCGTCTACCGGCGATTCGTGCCGTGCTGGTACTCAGGTCGTCAGTGGGTGCCCCATCGCTTCAGCGGTGGGGGCGCGCGTTCAGGTCGTCAGCCAGGCGGCTAGCAGATCCACCGCGGATTTGGCATCCCGCTTGTGGATAGCTTCGGTGATAGTATGGATATAGCGCGTGGGCACGGACAGGGTCAGGGCCTTCGTGCCGGCGCGGGAACGCTGCAAGGAGCCCGCGTCGGTACCGCCGCGTGGCAACACTTCGCGCTGGTGTGGGATCCGCTTCTTACGGGCAATGTTGATGAACTCGTCGAACAGGCCGCGATGGCTGATCACCGCCGAGTCCATCACCTTGATGCCGACACCCTTACCGAACTCGGTCACGGCGTCATCCTTGTTCGTGCCGGGTGTATCGCAGCACAGCGTCGTATCGATCGCGATGCCGATTTCGGGATCGATCCCAAAAGCGGCCGTGCCCGATCCACGCAAGCCGACCTCCTCCTGCACGCAGGCCACGAAATAAATCTCGTACGCACTGCCCGGAGCCTTGGCGGTTCGACGACCAGTGCCGCGTCCCTGCGTGGCCTGGCGGATGGCATTAATCGCCACCCACAAGGCGATGCGATTATCCATGGCCTTGCCCGTAATCGCGTCGCCGATCATCTCCGTGTGCTGGATCAGCGTGACGGGATCGCCGATCTCGACCAGCTTCTCGACTTGTTTTTTAGACCGGAACAGATCGACGTAAAACTCGTTCATTTCCGGGATCTTCTTACGGTCCTCGGGCGTCGAGATATGCACTGGTTTGCCGCCGGGATTGAGCACGCCGATCAGATCGCGCTTACCCTGAATAAGTACCCGGCGGGCGAAGAGGTTGCGCGTGTCGAATCCGCCGACGTTCTGCAAGCGCACAAAACCGTTGTCGTCAATGTAGCGCACGTAAAAGCCAATCTCGTCCATGTGGCAGGCCAGCATGACGCGCCGCGGCTTGGCGCCGGCCGCTCCTTTGCGGCGGCCGCGTGGGGCGCGTGTGGCGCGTTTGAGGCAGATCAGGTTGCCCATATTGTCGACGCGCGTTTCGTCCCACAGATCCTCGGTCTCGGCCAGGATCAGGTCGCGCACCCGTTCCTCGCGCCCGGGAATACCAGGCGTTTCGGTCAGTCGCCGCAGAAACTCGAATTCGCCAAAGTCTTGTGCGGTGCTCATATCAATGCTACTCGCTTTATGGGTTATTCAGTGAATTCAATCCGATGGAAAATCCGGTAGATCAATCAGGCAGTGTACGCCGTGGCCGCGGTTGTGCCAACCGAGACAACCGTTGACATTTGTTACCGGCTGGAAATAAGATTCAGTGGGAGTACTTGCACCGGGAGGAATGCTGGTGGATTCTTATTTCAAGGACAACGCGATGCGGCACATCGCCGTGCTACTGAGTGTGGGAATAAGCATGGCAACCGCCTGGGGACAGGCGGCGGTCGGCGACAATGCGGGCACGAAGCAACCAGCCCCGCCAACGACGGCACCCGCGACCAGCCAACCGGTGGTGAGACCCGTAACCAGCCAGCCGGTGACGCGGCCGGACTTCGGCGGGGACGTGCGGCGGATGTTGAACAGCCGCGTCGCCGAGGTGAACTTCGACCAGGTACCGCTCGAGCAGGCCCTGGAATGGGTTGAGCAATACACGGGGGCGCTGGTGTACGCGCGCTGGGCCGTGCTCGAGGAGGCCGGCATCGCGCGAGATACGCCGGTCACTGTCAAAACGAAGAATCGCAAGCTGTCGCGCATCCTCTGGGTCATCATGAACGAGGCAGTCGCCGCGACGGGGGCGAGCATGGCCTACGAGGCGTCGGCGGAGCTCTTCGTCTTCTCCACGCGCGATGACCTGGAGAGCGAGATGGTCGTGCGCATTTATGATGTCAAGGACATCATCATGGATATTCCGAACTTCGGGGAGGGTGTCAAACGCACGCGCGTCAGGCGCCGCCATCCGACAACAAGCTGGTCCGGCGAGACCGGCGATCCGCCCTATCCCGTCGTGGGCACGAATGACGATGCCATGCAGGAGTTCGTGGACCTGGTCACGCTGATCGTCGCGCCCGAGTCCTGGGCCGTCAATGGCCTGGGCGGCCAGGGCACCATCTTTCCCTTCAAAGGCAAAATCATCGTCCGCAACAGCCGCCACGTACAACAATTGATCGGCGGGCAGGATCAGCCGTAGAGCCAGTGTGACAACCATATATCGCCCCAGGAGCCGCCTGATGTGGTGCTCGACCAGACACCCGAGGTGTTTGCCCGGTTGCCGTGAGGCACGTATCATGTCTATGGTTTCATCGTCGTCACCCAGGTGAGCGGGTAGGCTCTATGTTGCGTGGGCGGAGCGGGGTGTTCCTGGGAGGAGTAGCGCTCATCAGGCGAGGCGCTTGGCAACGCGTGTGTGAGGCACGGTCCGATGAACGATCTTGTGTTTACATTGTGGGATGTCGGCCATGGGCTGTCGATCTGGATATCAATGCCCAACGGTCAACACCACTGGATTGATCTCGGGAGGACTCCTGATTTCTCCCCCAGTGAACACGTCGCCAGCCAATACGGTGCAAAGCGAATCGACTACTTGATTGTGAGTCATCCCGATGAGGACCATATCGCAGACCTGCCGTCGTTTCTTCAGCGTTTTGGCCCGCCGCGTGTCCTGCTCCGGAACAGAGAACTTAGACTTGAACCCAACCCTGTGACAATCTGCCGACGCGACTTCCGTGACCTACATACAGGGCTCACGGGCCCGGTCGCGTGGCAGGAGAGCCCGTCGAATCCGAACGTCAACGGGGGCGTTTCATACGAAAGCGAGTACCTGCCCCCGGGGTTCGATGTCAGGGGGAATCGGATCGATGGCAACGATATCTCCGTTGTAGTCATGCTCCTCTACCAGCATGTCCTGTTCGTGTGTCCCGGCGACATCGAACCGCGCGGTTGGGAGGAACTGTGGCGCACAAGCGGAGATCGATTTACGCGCCTGATCAATCAGTCATCAGTGCGTTTCCTAGTCGCCCCGCATCATGGTCGGCATACTGCGTATTGCGGCGCTATGATGGATGTCGTTCAGCCAAGCATGGCTTTCGTCAGCGACATGTACGGGCAAGGCGAAACGCACGAGGCCTACCGCACAAGGCCAACGGGGGCAACGATGAGGGACGGCACAACGCGGCGATTCTGCTCGACTAAGATGGGTGGCCGGATAAGAGTGCAAGTTGGCCCCGATGGTTATTTGATCGATCAGTTCGACCCATGAAAATTGGACTGGCACTATCAGGCGGTGGCATCCGCGCCGCAGTGTTTCACCTCGGCGTCCTGGAACGGTTGGCGCGGCAGAACCTGCTCGAACACGTCACGTTCCTGTCAACCGTTTCCGGTGGAAGTCTGGCGATAGGCCTCGTCCTCACCAAATCAGGCAACCAGTGGCCTTTGAGCACCAAGTGCCGGGAAGAAACGGTACCGATGATCCGTTCCACGCTTACGACCAAGCGTCTTCAAGCGGCATACGTCCTCCGGGTGATCGTAGCTCCCTGGCAGTTGCTGCGCGGTCGGGCCAACGTGTTGGGCACGGCGATAGCCAGCATGTGGGGCGTGTCGGCCGACATCGCGGCGTTGCCTCCGTCGCCACGGTGGATTATTAACGCCACCTGCTACGAGACGGGAAAAAACTGGCGCTTTGAGCGCAGGCGGATGGGGGACTATATAGCGAACTACGTGCTCGCGCCCCGCTTCCCATTGGCCGACGCGCTCGCGGTCTCCGCTGCCGTCCCGGGCGCGATAGGTCCACTAGTGCTGCGGTGCGGCGAATTCAAATGGCATGCGTACCCGAAGGACAGGCACACCGATCCGCAACCGGTTGCTCCCAGCTTTGCGAAGCTCCATTTGTGGGACGGCGGTGTATACGACAACTCGGGCCTGGAAGCTCTTTACAAACCGCACAGTGGCTTTCGCGAAAACATTGACTTTCTGGTTGTCTCTGATGCATCGGCACTCGTCGGAGAAGCGCGGCATAGCCGTTGGACGTGGCCGATGCGCCTGATCAACATCACGATGGATCAGGTACGCGGACTTCGCGCCCGCATGGTTGTCGATCATCTGCAATCGAATCCGGGCACGGGCGCATACCTGCAAATCGGCAACACGCCTGAGCAGATCTATCGTAAGGCGAATGTCACGGTCCCGCCGGATTGCACTCGATATGCCGAGAGACAGGCTGCTGACGCGCAAGCCGCCGCCGCGTTCCCCACTACCTTGCAGCGTCTGAGCGCTACCGAATTCGAGCAACTCTTCCGCCACGGCTACGAAGTCGCCGACGCCACGCTCAACGCCTACTGTGCCGACAGCTTTGATTGCATGCCGTTCGACGAGTAGGCGGTCACCCTGTCAATCTCATGGCTGATTTACCTGCGCAACATCACCACGCAAAGTAATGTCATACGCTGCGTTAAACCGAGAGGATGGCCGAATGTGAGCACCGGTGGGTAGTGAACAGTGATAGTTTCTGCGGATATTGTTGTGCTTAATGGAGTCCTCCTCACGGACGGTAGCCTTGTCGTGACTGTATATTGCAGGAACAATCAAGCCGCTCTTTCTTTTGTAGCCTGACAGGATTTCACTTCATCGCTTTTCGGACCTGTTGTAGCTTGGGAAGGTATAAAACGGCAGGTAAAGCCATTTGCGTATTGGCACCACAACCCTACCAAATTGCAAACATGTCTTGACTGTCTCAGTAACGTGTTGTATACTTATTACAACAGTGATCATTTGATGGAAACATAGAGTGAGAGATTAGATAATGGCTCGGGAGCGGTTTGGTACATACTTCAAGCAGTTGCGCCTGGAATCTCGTCAGACCCTTCGCAACTTCTGCCTCAAGCATGGTTTCGATCCTGGAAACATCAGTAAGCTTGAGCGTGGGCGTCTGTCACCCCCTCAGGCACATGAGAAGCTCGCCAAGTACGCTAAGGCCCTTGGGGTCAGAGCTGGGACTGACCAATGGTACGAGTTTTTCGATCGCGCAGCGGCCGAAGGCGGTCGCATCCCGAAGGACATCCTGTCACAGACTAAAGTCGTCGAGAAACTCCCGGTCCTGTTTCGGACTCTCCGGGGGAAGAAGGTCCGCAAGTCCGATTTGCTCGCCCTTATTGAGAAGATCCGCAGGACTTGACGATGCCTCTGCAGCTTCCCGTCGCCCACCTGTCGTACAATGATCTTCGCTGTACGGCCGAGAGATTCCTGGGCAAGTTCCATCCGGACCGATCGATTCCCATTCCGATTGAGGATATTCTCGACCTTGATTACGGAATCGATATCATACCGACTCCTGGGCTGCACCAAGCGTTCGACATGGACGCGTTCATCCTGAGTGACTTCTCTACCATCTACGTCGACGAATTCGTCTACAAGTCACGCCCCAACAGATACAGGTTCAGCCTCGCTCACGAGGCGTCTCATGTCATTCTGCATCAGAGAATCTATGAGAAGTTGCAGGTGGGGACCATAGAAGAATGGATCTCGACCGTCCCGACCATTTCAGAGGAACAGTACCACTGGATTGAATGGCAGGCCGACGCGCTCGCGGGCTTGATTCTGGTACCACCGGGAGAATTGGCGACTCGATTCCGAAAGGCCGTGGCCAGGGCATCCAGGGCTGGTCTTTCACTGGAGAATGCCACGGACGCGGCGCGGCACGCGATCGCCGACTACTTGGCGAGGCAGTTCGAGGTCTCCTCACAAGTGATCGACATAAGAGCCCGTAAAGACACTCTGTGGGAAACGCCCTGAGGTCACGGGCCGCGTCAGTACCCCGCCGCTTGCCCGTCCTTTCTGGACTCGGAGGCCCCGAAATACACGTCGTTCTCGGCGTCGTACATGATCGCCTGGTAGCCGCCGAAGGGGCCGGACATGTCTTGGGTGCGGTGGCCCATCTGCGTGAGCGTGCGGCGGACCTCCAGGCCGATGCCGGATTCGAGGGCCAGGGTTCCGCCGTCGGTCATGTTCTCGCCGGTGGGGCTGGATGAGCCGGTGTGGTAGAAGCGGGCGGCGTCGCCGGCTTCCTGGACGTTCATGCCAAAGTCGATCAGGTTGCAGATGATCTGCACGTGGCCCTGCGGCTGCATGTCACCGCCCATCACGCCGAAGCTCAGCCAGGGTCGGTCATCCTTGGTAACGAAAGCGGGGATGATGGTGTGGAAGGGGCGCTTGCCGGGCTCGTAGGTGTTTGGGTGGTTCTCTTCCAGTGTGAACAGCTCGCCGCGATCCTGGAAACAGAAGCCCAGGCCGTCCGGGCACAAACCCGAGCCGAAGCCGCGAAAGTTGCTCTGAATGAGTGAAACCATGTTGTGGTCCTGGTCGGCGACCGTGAGATAAATGGTGTCGCTATCGCGTAGCTTTGCCTCGATGCGCTGCCAATCGAGTTCGCCCGCTGGGTAGCGGCGCGCGGCGCGCTCTAAATCGAGCAGCACCGCCCGCTCGGCGGCATAACTCTTGGAAATCAGTGTCTCGATCGGGACGCGCGCGAAATCCGGGTCGGCGTAATAACGGGCGCGATCCTCGTAGGCGATTTTCTTGGCTTCGACCAGCAAATGCAGGT
>JBDRDH010000183.1:0-9528 GCA_043820985.1 Planctomycetota bacterium | reverse complement strand
GAAGCGGGACGCAACTCGCGTGGCGGCCATTAGCTCGAACTCGCCCGGGATCGACGTGGCCAGGCACTCACGGTCGAGCACTGGCTCGATCGCCTGCCACGCGGCTTCGGCCAACTCCTGAGTGCGCTGGGGCATAGATTCCAACTCGCGCTCCAAGCGCTGGGCGAACAGGTCGTGAAATGGCATGTACACACCGCCGTGACCCGGCGTGAAGAAGTGGCCATAGCGCGCGTCGGCCAGCGCCGCAGTCAGTGCTTCCACCGAGAGGCTTGCCGCCTGCGCCCACGCTTCGCGCGGAGTCGGCACCGAGAAGACCTGGAGCACCAGCGCCGCCCGCAGCCGCTCCTCGCCCTGGCGAGTGAGCGACGCGAACAGCATGTCCATTAGCTCGGCCACCGCACGCGGCCACTGGGCGACGGCCGCCACCGGGTCATCCACCTCGTCCACCGCCAGCAGGCGGACGATGGCGTCGTGGGCTACCGGGTGTCCGCGGTAACGTTTGTACGCCGCAGCAGGCAGCCGTCGAACAGCGTCAGTACCCCAATGCTTAGCGGCTTCAATCAACCGGCCTCCCTTGATTATCTCCGCCTCATACCACTGCCTTACGGAATCCTCATCGAGGTCGGGTAACGAGCCCGTGGTTGGTATCAGCCCGAAGCGGCGGCGCGCTTCGGTGTGAGCCGCGATCACGTCGTCAGGCCGCTGGGCGATGACGACGTGCACGCGCTCAGGCAGATCGGCCGCGATGGTGAGCCATTCATCGGCCTGCCCCGATTGCATGGCCATGTCCGGATCGACCAGTAGCACGAAACAGTCACGCGAGCCGGCGAGCATCTCCGACAGGACGGCCGCGTAGTCTAGGAAGCGCTGCCAGCCGGGTCGTTTATCCTCATCCACCAGAGCAGCCAATATGTTACCGAGTGTTGGGATGGCTTTAAGCAGTTCCTTGAGCAGGTGTCGGTCGTGCGGCCCCTTGCGTAGCAGCTTGCCAGCAAACAAGCGGTGCGTATCCAGGAGCAACCGTTCCAGGAAAGCCGAGGGAGTTTCATTGGCGTTGAGGCTGACTCGCTGTACGTACCAGCGCTCAGGTTTGTGATTGATACAGAGATCCTCAAAACGCAGCAGCAGCGCGCTCTTGCCCATCCCGGCCGGACCGATCAGCAGAGCAGCGCGGCGTCCACCAGCTTCCGTGGGTTCGGAGATCAGCCATTGACGGAACTCCCGCTGCTCCTGCTCGCGGCCTACGAAAATGGGTTTCATCGTACGACCTCCCGGATGTTGAGCCCGCCGCTTACTCGGTTGAATACCGCCCCGGCGGAATCCCACGTAATTACAACAGATAGCCGACCGAAACGTCAAGCGAATCGTCCGTTGGTCTAGTCCCGAACCATCAGCTTCCTAAGCGTAGTTCGTGTTGGACAAGGTGGGGAACAAACCTTACCAATGACGTCCGGTACGGGGCCCGGACGCTACAGCCGAATCCCAAACCCTGATTCCTAAACTCCGAACCCTAGTATCCACGCGGTACCTGTCGCGGTATTCGATACGCGTTATAATGCTCGGTTCACCGGCTGTTGTGTGGGCTGGTGGTGGAAATTCGCGAATATTAGCGCATTCTGGCTTGATCGGAGGTTAGTCGCCATGTTGATGCCTTATCGTCCCGAACCGTATGTCAATTTCGCCGCGGCCGAGCCGCGCGCGAAGATGATTGCCGCTATCAAGGATGTCCGCGGACAGCTTGGGCGAACTTATCCGCTGCGCATCGGCGACAAGCGGATCGAGACCGACCAGAAGATCACCTCCATCATGCCGGCGAACACCGACACCGTCGTGGGGTACGTGTCGAAAGCCAGTCAGGACCATGCGCAGCAGGCGATCGCGACCGCCGGCGAGACGTTCAAGACCTGGCGCCGGGTCGATCCCGAGACGCGGGCCCGTATTCTGTTCAAGGCCGCCGCGATCATGCGCCGCCGGTTGTATGAGTTGTCAGCCTGGATGTGCTTCGAGGAATCCAAGAGCTGGATCGAAGGCTACGCCGACGTTTGCGAGACGATCGACTTCCTGGACTTCTACGGCCGTGAAATGATCCGGCTGGGCGGGGCGCAGCAGGTGACGCCCTTCCCCGGCGAAGACAACGAGCTGCGTTACATCCCGCTCGGCGTCGGCGTGGTGATTCCGCCGTGGAACTTCCCACTGGCGATCTGCTGCGGGATGACCTCTGCCGCGATCGTGACCGGGAACACGGTGGTGCTTAAGCCGGCCAGTGCGTCGCCGGTGATTGCGGCGAAGATGGCGGAGATCTTCGAGGAGGCCGGTCTGCCGCCGGGCGTGTTGAACTACTGCCCGGGCAGCGGGGCGGAGATCGGCGATTACCTGGTCGAGCATCCGCAGACGCGGTTTGTCTCATTCACCGGCTCGATGGAAGTCGGCCTGGGCATCTACGAGAGATGCGGCAAGGTCGCCAAGGGCCAGATCTGGCTGAAGCGCAGCGTGCTCGAGATGGGCGGCAAAGACTGCATCCTGGTCGACGAGACGGCGGACCTCGACGAAGCGGCGGACGGCATCGTGGCATCCGCGTTCGGTTTCCAGGGTCAGAAGTGCTCGGCGTGCTCGCGGGCGATTATTCACCAGGATGTTTACGACGCCGTGCTGGAGAAGGTTGTCGAGCGGGCGAAGAAGCTGACGGTGGGCGACACGACCAACGAAGAGAACATGTACATGGGGGCGGTGATCGACGCGAACGCATACAAGACTGTCAACGAGTACATCACGATCGGCGTCGGCGAAGGGCGACTTCTCCTCGGGGCACCACTCTCGGGCGACATCGACCTGCCCCCGGCGGCGAAGTTCGGCATCCCGCCGATTGACGACAGCGGCTATCCCGCCGGCGGCTACTTCATCCCGCCGACGATCATCGCCGATGTCGATCGCAACGCGCGCATCGCGCAGGAGGAGATCTTCGGCCCGGTGCTGGCGGTGATCAAGGCCAAGGATTTTGATGACGGTCTCGACATCGTCAACGGCACGATCTACGGCCTGACCGGCGCGCTGTACTCAAAGGACCGCTTCCGGCTGGAGCGTGCCCGGCACGAGTTCCACGTCGGCAACCTGTACTTCAACCGCAAGTGCACGGGTGCTCTGGTCGACGTGCAGCCCTTCGGCGGCTTCAACATGTCCGGCACCGACAGCAAAGCCGGCGGCCGCGACTACCTGCTGCTGTTCATGCAGGGTAAGAGCATCACAGAGAAGCTGTGATAACCGACTAACAGGAGGATTCAGTTGAGTGGCTCTGGAAAGGCGCGTCCCAATCACCGCGAGTACTTGCGGGTGTTACGGCGCATGACGCCCGCTCAGCGGTTGCGCAAGGCATTTGAATTGTCGGACTATGCCAGGAGCCTCTTTCTGCACGGACTGCGGCGGAGATTTGGCGACGCCGACGAGGCCGAGCTTAAGCGTATCTTGTTGGACCGCCTGGAAAAATGTCACAACAGGAACTACTAGAGAACGTCATCAACGTGCTGGATGCGATCGGCGTCGAGTACATGGTGACCGGCTCGCTGGCGTCGAGTCTCCAGGGCGAGCCGCGCGCCACGCACGATATCGACCTGGTGGTCGCACTCACTCAACCTCAGGTTCCCGCGCTCGTGCGCGCGTTCTCCACACCCACTTTCTACCTGGATGAAGCCGCCGTTCGAGAAGCTATCAAACAGCCCGGGATGTTCAATCTGCTCGACACGCGGGAGGGCGATAAGGTTGATTTCTGGATCTTGACCGATGAGGACTTTGACCGCTCGCGGTTCGCGCGGCGTTATTCGGAGACCATCCAGCAGCGACGATTCGTCTTCTCCCAGCCCGAGGATACGATCCTCATGAAATTGAAATGGGCGCGCGACTCCGGTGGAAGTGAGAAACAATACGGCGACGCGCTCCGCGTGTATGAGATTCAGGCGGAGCGCCTCGATTTGGACTATGTGGAGACGTGGGTACGCCGTTTGGGAGTCGAGTCGTTGTGGCGGCGGTTGCTAAGCGAGGCTGAAACCGTGTGACGTCCGACACCAACAGCAAAGCCGGCGGCCGCGACTACCTGCTGCTGTTCATGCAGGGTAAGAGCATTACAGAGAAGCTGTAGGAGGAGAGCTGTCAGCTTTCAGTTGTCAGCCGTCAGCCGGATGTTGCGCTGGGCGGCTTGTTGGTCGAAGGTGCAGCGGTATGCACCGTGCCGCTCCGTCGCGTCGGCGCCTCGGCTACCGCCGCTCGCTCAGGTTCATGGGGACGAGCTTGTATGCATGCGGATCGGGCAGCTTGTTGGGATCACCGTCGGGGAGAAGCTGGTTGTGTTTGTAGCGGTCTCCGACGCTTCGGCTACCGGGAACTTCCTCCCCGGAATCGTCGATCACCCAGGCCACGTCACCGATAGTCTCGCCAGATCGAACCACGACTCTCACATGGCTCCCTGGGTGCCGGGGCGGGCGGGGCGTTTCGGTTCGAAGCGATGTGTCCGCACTAATGAGTATCTCTGGCTCCAAACGCCGGCACCACGCTGGAGCATGTGGATCGTGCCCGGGAAGTTCAAGCAGGTTGGAGTGATCGACGAGGGCGCCCATGGCAGGCCGGAGCGCAATGACAATCGGTGGATCCGGCTTCGCCGTTAGGGCTGCACCTTCCGGCGTCCAATTCTCCGAGGCGTCTGTCCCCGCCAGCACGAGCAGCCGCGCGTCCTTCATCCAGTAGCCACGCCCTAGACAACCATCGTGCCACGCACGATACAGCAGTTCTCCACGCAAGTCGTAAATACATAGGACGCGCTGCGATAGATCGACATGCGTAAATACAGCCACGATTTCTCGTCCCGGGCGCTCAGGAAACACATCCAGGAGCGCATAGTTATCGGTAATCGAGAAGTGCCGCCCCACGAATCCACGTCGTGCTTGGAGCCATGCAGGGATATCCTCGGTCCGCAAACGGCTCTTCCATAGTGGAGTGTCGAGGTCCCCACCGGCATCATAGGCGCACAAGGCGCCAGCCTGATTACCTCCGAACTGCCAATTGCACCCAAGCAGCGCCAATCGTCCCCCACCAGATTCCGGTGGCCGCTCCAAGAGATCGGCGAAGGCGAATCCCTTGGGTACAGAGGTCCAGGTCTTCAAATCCCGACCATTCACGGAGACCATGCGCGCCTCGCTGTGATCATCGTTGAGATCAATCTTGTAGGGCCGCGTGCTGAGCATCCAGGCCGTACCGAACGACGCCCCGACGATGCAGGCGCCGATGGCCAAACACACGAGCGCTGTCGATACAGCCGGATGGCGCGTAACCCAGCGCAATGTCCGCGTCCAAACTGTCGGCGGCCGCGCCATGACGGGTTCTCCGCCAAGATGCCGGCGGATGTCATCGGCCAGTCCAGCCGCCGACTGGTAGCGGAACTCGCGGTTCTTTTCCAGCGCCTTCATGACAATGGTCTCGATGTCGCCGCGCAGCTCGCGGTTGATGGTCGAAAGCGCCTGCGGCGAGTGCTCCCGAATGATCTGTGCGGCCTGCACAATCGTTGTGCCGGTAGCCTCGTACGGCAACTCGCCGGTCAGCAGCTCATAGAGCACCACGCCGAGGGAATACACGTCGCTGCGCGTGTCAATCTCGTGAGGATTGGCGTCGCATTGCTCGGGGCTCATGTACTGCAATGTGCCGATGATCTGACCAGCGTCCGTGTGCATGGTGGTGATAGCGATGTCGGCATCGGTGGCGCGGGCGATGCCGAAGTCGATCACCTTGGGCTCACCGTCCGGGTCAACCAGGATGTTCGCCGGTTTCAGATCGCGGTGGATGATTCCCTTTTGGTGGCCGTGATGGACGGCGTCGCAGACCTTCGCGAACAGCTCAAGGCGTTTGCGCGTGGTGAGTTCGTTTTCGCGCGCATACTGCACGATCGTCCGGGCGTCCGGGACCCACTCCAACGCGAAGAAGGGCACGCGACCGGCATCGGTATCGTGCACTCCCGCCTGGTAGATCTGGGCGATGTGGGGGTGTCGCAGGTGCCCGAGAACTTCCGCCTCGAACTGGAAACGCCGCAAGGCGGAGCGCGAGGTCACATTTGCCCGCATTACCTTCAGTGCGACACGACGCTGCGGATGATCCTGGGTGGCTTCATAGACGCAGCCCATGCCGCCGGTGCCGATCACGCGCTCGATGCGATACTCACCGACACGCTGTCCGAGCAGTGGATCCGGTCCGTTGGCAGGCTGTGGGCGGCGCAGTCCCGGAAGCGGCTCCGGGGGTTGCATGAATCCGGTCGGCACCGACCGTGCGCCGGCCAGCAGTGCATTCACCTGTGCCAGCAGGTTCGGGTCGCCGCCACACGCGTCAGCGACAAACGCGTCCTGATCGTCAGGGGCCAGGGCCAGGGCCAGGTCAAGAATATGCTGAGCTTGTCGTAGTTTGTCAGTGGTCTTTGGCATCTTCCTGTTGTTCCGCGGCAGTGTCGCCCTTGGACAACTCGTTGTACAGCCACAAGCGAGCGAAACGCCAGTCGCTTTCCACCGTGCGCGGGCCAAGTTCGAGCGCTTGGGCGGTTTCGTCCACGTTCAGGCCGGCAAAGTAGCGCAACATGACAACCTCCGCCTTGCGCGGGTCCTGCTGGCGCAACTTTTCGAGGGCCTCATCGACGGCCAGGACCTCGGCCAGATCGTTGTGGCAGATCCCCGGGCCGTCTTCAAAGGGTTCGGGCCGGGCACCGGCGCCGCGCTTGAGGCTTCCTCTCTGACGTGCGTAATCAATGCAGATGCGGCGCATGGCATTTGCGGCGGCGGCGAAAAAATGTCGCCGGCTATTCCAGTGGATGTCCTGATCGCCAACCAGGCGGAGGTAGGCTTCATTGACGAGTGCGGTGGTCTGCAACGTGTGCCCGGACCCCTCGCGGGCCATTTGCCGCTGGGCGACGCGGTGCAACTCGTCGTAGACCAGCGCCCAGAGCTGGTTCTTGGCGCAGACTTCGCCCTGACCGGCAGCGGCCAGCAGTTCGGTAATCGCATCTGGTTGTTGTTCCGCCATGACGTCTCCCTAAACGCGCGGTGGATCGCTCGTAGGCCATTGTAGCCGATTCTGGCTGGTGGAATCTCAGGACTCGTTCTCGCCGTAAAGGCCTTAAAGAAAGGTGCTTACAGGAACTGGTTGCTCGCGCCGCGGAAAACACGTGATTATGGCTGCGCCGTCAGGGGATTGCCTCCGCACGTTCTTACAGTACCGCCGTGAACGGTGCTGCTGCCGGGCACCAGACGTGGTCGGCGGCCTGGCTGTGAGAGTGGTGGCTATGTCGCAGGCGAGTTACGTGGGACGTGGAGTCTGCCGACGCATCAGGAACGAAGGAGATGGAAATGAGACATGCGAACTTGATAGGAACTGTACTGGCGCTGAGCTTGGTGTTTGTGGCTTCGTCCGCCGCGGACGTGATCACTGTCTGCACCGATGGTGGTGACCACGCCACGATTCAGGGCGCGCTCGATGTGGCCTCTGCAGGCGACGAGATCGTCGTCTGCTGCGGCACGTACTTCGAAAACATCGTGATGACGAACGGGGTCCACTTGCGAAGCGAGACGGGTGACCCCGGTTGCGTGACGATCAATGGACTGCAGCAGGGATCCGTCGTCACGTGTGACGACTTGGATGAAACGACCATCATCGCGGGCTTCACGATCACGGGAGGCGTTGGGAACGATGGTGGTGGCATGGTAGTTACCGACAGCAGCCCAACCGTAGTCAACTGCATCTTCGTCGGAAATACTGCCAGTGACGGTGGTGGCATGGAAGTCGCCAGCTCAGGCGAGTCTGTTAGCGCCCCGCGGATTGTCAATTGTCTGTTTCAAAACAACCATGCGAACGTGGGCGTGAACCCGGATGGCGGGGCGGTGCGCATCGTCGACAGCGAGGCCCACTTCGCGAACTGCACGTTCTACGGGAATACTGCTATTCTACACGGAGGCGGAATTGCCTGCATTCGAAGCGTGTCGGAGTTTGTCAATTGCGTTTTCTGGGGCAACTCGGACGGTGGCGGTACTGGTGAGTCCGCTCAGCTCTACAGCGACGACAGCAGCAGCGTGACCGTCACGCACAGTTGCATTCAGGGCCTCGATACGTTCGCAGGCGACGGCAACATCGGCGACGATCCGGTCCTCGTCGACCCCGACGGGCCTGACGACGATCCGGCGACGTGGGAGGACAACGATCTGCGCCTGTGCTTCTTGTCGCCGTGCATCGACGCCGGCGATTCGACCTCCGTGCCGGACGGCGTTCTTGTCGATCTGGACGGATGTGGCAGGATTGTCGACGCGCCGATGGTTCCGGACACCGGAATCCCAGCCGGAATCGTGCCGGTTGTGGCCGACATGGGTGCCTACGAGCTACCGCACTTCCGACTTGGCGACTGCAACCGCGATGGTGACGTGAATGCCTATGATATTGACGGTTTTATTCTCCTCGTTGGTGGTGGCTGCTGATCTACAACCTAACCGAGTCCGTTACTGCTATATCGAGTGGCACCGGAGTAATAGGTGACCTGTAACTCACAAGTAAACAAGCTGTATTCAAATCATCAGTATCGATTAAGCGGCGGCCATTCAACGAGTTGTTGTAGTGGCCGCCGCGAGTTCTAATTCAAAGAGTAATTCCGAGCGGCAGATGTCGTTCTCGGTGAGAATGATGGGGATCTTGGCCAGGGGCGTGCCCGCACAATGTTTATGCCACAGCGGCACGTCCCGGGCATGTTTGAAGTATCCGATTGCGTTTGTCACGTCGATCCAGCCCATGTCACGGGATTCCAGGATGGCTCGCACTACTTCCAGCGTATATGCGATCTGCGCGGAGACATCGCCGACATGTTGGGTTTCGCCCTCCGGCGCAATGCTCGCGGTACCGGAAATAAACAGGCTGCGGTGATTAGGCGTGGCTAGTTCGACCGCCCGGCTAAACGAGCTGCCATAATCCAACGCCGGGCATTGCAATGGTGAAGGAACTGCTTCAGTACGTACGGTACCATCCCGGGATTCAACCGCAATCAGGCCGCCTTGTAGCGCAACTCCCGGCGTACCACAGCCGCGCACTCCCACGCCGGTGCTGGCGGGCACCACGCCGGTCAGAACACCCCGCTCCTTGAAAAACTGGTCGCGCACACGGTTGAATTCATCGTACCAGGACAAAATATCCCGGATGTAAAACCAGGTACGCACAACGTGGCGGAAGTCCATTCCGATTGCTCGCAGGCCCGCTTCCATCAGCTCCAGCACTTCGCGGGCCTGGGCCGCGCGGGTTTGGGAATGGTCGGTCGGCAACAGATTCGTCAGGCGACAGTACCGGGCGTGCTCATCCTCAAACACACACCCCAGTAGGCGGTCACCCAGCTTCAGCGGTTGCACCGGCACGCCGGCCAGTGCCCACGCGAGAATTCCACCCAGACCGGCCACTGGTTCGGTCTGCTCCGCGATCCAGGCCAGCGGCCAGGAGTCGCCGCCGGTTGCCGCGGACCAGCTTTGTAATTCAGCC
>JBDRDH010000182.1:0-13966 GCA_043820985.1 Planctomycetota bacterium | reverse complement strand
TCCACCGGCCTCGGTGAAGTCGCCGCCCACGTACAGCGCCGGGCCAGTGCCGTCATTAAAAGGCGTCAGTGCAAACACCCAGCCGAAACCGGGCAACCCGCCGTCCAGTCCGAACCAGGTTTTTCCGTCCCACTTGGCCACTCCGTAGGTCAGGACACCTCCGGCGTACGAGAAGCTACCGCCAACATACAGCGCCGGACCGCTGCCATCATCGAACTCAGTTTGCGTGTACACATCACCATTTGTGCCGCCGCCCACATCCGACCAGCTAGCACCATCCCAGCGACCGATGTGATTCAAGATCAGATCGCCAGCGCCCCGGAAACCTCCGCCGGCATACAACGCCGTCCCGGAGCCATCGTCGAAGACTGTCAGCGAACACACAGAATGATCGGTACCATATCCGCCCGCGCCCAGCGGAGAGAACGCTACCCCATCCCAGCGGGCGACACGCGGTGCCAGCACGCCGTCGGCGATGACAAACTCACCGCCGACGTACAGTCCGGGACCGTCGGGACCCGGCGGATCAAAAGTAGCCAGGACCGTAACTTCGGGAAACATCCCGCCTTCGACGCCATTGCCCAGTGACGACCATTCCACACCATCCCAGCAGGCCACATAGTTAGCTTCAATGTCCCCCGCGCTAGTGAACTGGCCACCAACGTACAATATCGGGCGCTTCGCTCCGGCCGACTGATGGACGACCAACGTGTTCACTTCGTCTCCGGTGCCACCTATTCCATCGCCAAGCGGTTCCCAGCTCTGGCCATCCCAGCGGGCGACGTAGTTGGCGTAGACCTGGCCGGCCACCTCGAAGCGGCCCCCGGCGTACAGCCCGGGCCCGTTGCCGTCGTCGTAGACCGCCAGCGCGTTGACGCGCGGGGACCCCCCCACCCCGCCCAGCCCGACGCCAACGTCCGACCAGCTCACGCCATCCCATTTGGCGATGTTATATGCGTCAACACCGCCAGCCCGCATGAACTTGCCGGCGACGTATAGTGCCGGTCCGTTACCATCGTCGTAGACTGCCAGGGCATATACTTCCGGATACAGGTCCATATGCCACAGGTTGCCCTCCAGCGCCGACCACTCCTGCCCATCCCATTTGGCGATCGATTTGGCCGCGACGCCGCCAGCCGCGTTAAACCTCCCGCCGGCATACAAGGCCGGCCCACTGCCGTCGTCGAAGGCCTCCAAAGCAAACACATCGCCGCTCACGCCGCTACCCAGCGCATACCAGCTTTCTCCGTCCCAGCAGGCTACATTCCGTGTTTGTATTCCTCCCGCTTGATAGAACACGCCGCCAGCATAGAGCGCCGGCCCGCTGCCCAGATCGTAGACACCGAGGTCGAATGACATACCGTTAGGTCGGTCTTCCGGCAGTGACCAGCTTTGCCCATCCCATCTGAGGAAATACGCGAACTGGCAGTCGTCGGCGACCTCAAACCAGCCGCCCACGTATAACGCCGGCCCGCTACCGTCGTCAAAGACGGCCAGCGAGTTCACGTCGCCGGTCAGCCCGCTGGCCCCGAAGCCGGCGGTCCAGTCCAGCGGACATTGAGCCCACACGTGTGGTGCGGTTGACATGACCAGCAGCACAATCGTCCAGCGTAGGAGTTCCCACCGTAACATGTTACCTGCCTCGTTAATGCCCCGGATACACACTTCATTATAGCCCGGCGTCCAGGCCATTTCCTGCTGATTATCGGGCGCGGCGGCGCGACCCGACCGTTCAACCGGGCCACGCCGCCGTTTGATCTCCATGTCTATGGCTGCCCTGCGCAGCCAACCCAGGCGATGAACGCGTCAATGTCGTACGAGTTTACCAAGCCGTCACCATTACAGTCCGCCAGCATTAGGTCGCACGGTGGGTAGGGATCGCCGTCATGATCCTCGATGTACTGGGCGGGATCACCGACTGCCTGAATAAAGTGGTCGATGTCATATGAGTTGGTGATCCCATCGCAGTTCATATCGCCCAGGCCCTGGTGGACGATCAGGTTGCAGATAACCGGAGTTTCAAAAGCTTCCGGGTCCGGATCAGGGCACGTGCTCTTTAGCCGCACGCGGATCTCAAGGTAACGCCCCTCCACGCCATAAATGGATTCAAGGGACGTTCATGGATTCAAGGAACACTCAGCTTTTGTGTAGTTAATACCGAGTGTCGCGCGCATGAGTCCCAGCGGGACGGATGATCCTAGCCCAGTACGAAGTGCTGGGACCGCGACACGTACATATTCCCCCTTCAGTCCCGCCCGGGACGGCTGATATTTCGCTTTCCCAAGGATACTTTTCCCACCCAGTTCATCATCACCAGCGCATCTTCAACGAGCCCGAATCCACTTACACCCAGTGGCTCCATTCACAACCCACTCGCTAGCGCTCGGGGCTCGGATTGCGAGACGCTTGCCAGCGCTGTGCGTTCGGATTGGGAGGGACGCCGCTGCTACTCACAGCCGAGACGTCTGTGTTACCTAGGCGCTGGCTGGTGATGCGCGTTTGGTTATTGTCGCCGGCTCTACTCTCTAAAGCCTATCTCATCAAGGATTATCAGGGCTTGGACCGGTCGCTGACGCTCGCGGTTCTGATTGGGAACCGTTTGCTGACCTCGACGTGTCGGGATGGCTCTGACTGGGGGGAGTGGTGTTAACCCTCGCTGGCGCGTCGGGCTCTGATTGGCGCTGGCTGGCGCTGCGCGTTCGGACTGGAGATTGTGGATTGATTATTGAGGTTCGGGACGGTCTCCCCCCATCTTAACTCTTAACTCCCAACTCTTAATTCAACTCGCTACTCGCTATTAATCATTCACATTTCGCCCTTCGCCATTCGCCATTCGCCATTCGCCATTCGCCATTCACATTCCCCCAATTACCAACACTTACTACCAATCCCACCTTTCTCCGCGCCCTCGGCGTGCTCCGCGGTTTAGAATTCCGTATGACCGCTTCCGCTTTCGACATTCATCACCGCCGACGCCGCGCGCTCCCGCGAATCCCGAACGTCCCGATAACAAAGATGCTCCGTTTAGGGGGGTGTCAGCATGACTGCCTTGATCACCTTTGGCTCATACGCTTCAAACAGCGTTATTATGCAGAACCACAGAGAGCGCGGGAGGGAATTAAGTATGGCGAAAGGCGAATGGCGAGCGCAACGGCTCAGCAGGAGCTTCGCCCTCCCGGGGACGGCCGGTACAGGGCCCGGCCGCTACTTCTCCGTCTTTTCGACGCAGCGGATGTTCATGGTTTCGAGCTCGTTGAGCACCGGGTTGTAGATCTCGGGCTTGACCGGGACATGGACGCCGGTGTCGGTGATTTCGCCGGTCAGGATTAGCTTGGTACCAACCGCGGCGGGCAGGCTGACGGTGCGGGCCATGGAGCTGTCACCCTCCGGTTGGCCGTAGTCGATCAGCGTGGAGCTGATGTGCTCCTCGGGCTGGCCGGGGAAGCGCGCCACGAACTTGTGTACCAGGGCGATCATGTCGCGCTCGCCAGGCTGGTACGGCATCTTCTCGTTCATACGGGCGGCGAGGATGTCGAGCGCCGTGGTTTTCTTTTCAGTGATCGGCAGCGGCTCATCCGAGAACAGGCCCAGCCATTCGAGCCGATCGAGGGCGTCCGCCGCCGGCTCCATTTTGAGGAAATCAGCCACCTGCTGGCGGATATTAGCGGGTGAGTCGGACTTGATCAGGCCGGCGGTCCACTGCGCGAAGGTCATGCCGGCGGGATACGTCACCGGGCTCTCATCGAGCATACCCAGATCAACGACGCCCTTGAGGCACACGCACCAGCCGGGGTAGCGGAACGTCCCGCGGAACATGGTCTCGATGCCTTCCAGGCCGTAGACTGATATGTAGCCCAGCGAGTCGCGGTTGGGATAGGCTTCGAGTTCGCCGATGCCTTCAACCGTGACCGGGTGAGTACAGGTAAACAGCTCGGGCCCGGGGATATCAACCTGCACGCCATTCTCGCGGAAACGGGCGGAGTTCTTGCCGGCGGTGCAGACGGCGCGCGGGCTCCAGGAGAACTTGTAGCCCCAGGGATTGTCATTGCAGTCCGGCGCGGGCAGGCCGCCGCAGTACGACCGGAAGCTGACGACCTTTCCGCCGCGCTTCTCGACGTCGTGGATAATGCGCATGGCGGACATATGGTCGATGCCGGGATCGACGCCGACCTCGTTGAGGACCATCACGCCGGCTTCCTTGGCCGGTCCGTTGAACGACATCATCTTGTCGCTGACGTAGGAGGTGGTAACCATGTGCTTCTTGTGTTTGATGCACAACTCGGCGACGACCGGATGCAGCGGGGCCGGCAGGAGGCTGATGGCCAGGTCGTGCTCGCTGATGAGCTTTTCGAGCTTGTTCCGCTCATCGTCGGCCAGAAGCCGCAAGGCGGTTCCCTTGGCGTGGCCGTCGATCAGCTTTTCCGCCTTGCTGACGGTACGGCTGGCGACGGTGACATGGAAATCAGGCTGATCCAGCAGATAGCGTACCAGCGGACGCGAAACCAGTCCGGCACCAAGAACCAATACCTTCTTCATCGCACAACCTCCTGGGTCCAATTACACGTTCTGGCTGGAATCCAACCGTCTGTAGGTTTCAAGGAACACCGGCATCGGCCGGTAGTTTGGTTACTCGCCTAGCAAATGCTGTTCCAAATAGCGGTACGGCTCAGTCAGCTCGCCGCGGTAGACCACGGTGGCCCGTTGCAATTCCGGCGGCAGGCCGCTTTCATCCAAGGTCCGTGAATAATCAGCTTTAGCCAATCCGGCGATAAACGGGCTGAGCGTCTGGCTGAAATAGTTCGAGGCATCCACCGGTAATTCGCAGGGCAGGAAATCGACGGCCAGCACAACCGGGCCATTTCCCGCCACGCCGTTGTGGGTTTCGCGCGTCTGGGGATCGTAGACGTACACCGGGTCGGCCGGATCGGTAGCCCGCGTGGTACAGGCCAGCGAGCCGTCAATGTCGCAGGTGATGTCGCCGATGACCCGCAGCCGGGGCGGCTCGCCCGCGTAGAGTTCGCGAAACTGCTCGGCGTCGATCAGCCGGGGGTATTTCGGTTCCCAGTAGATGCAGTTGACCAGGATATGCAGGTGACGCGCGGCGGGGAAGAAGGTGCCCTGGTACCGCTCGGGATGCTGGTAATACTCCTGTAACTCGAATGGCTGGTCAGCTTGGCGGCGGGTCACCAGGTGCTCCTCGCGGAAGACCACCTTGTAGCAGGTGTGTGCATCCGGGGCGACCGAATCGAGCTCTTCCGGGGCGATCTCACAAACCGGAAGTAAATCGTAGATGGACTGAGCGCCTTGCGAAACTTGTCCGTAGCCAGCAAAACCGCAGATTAAGGGTTGCAGCGCCGCGGGCAGGCCCTGTTTGCGGATATCCTCGGCGACGGCGGAAAGTTCCCGTTGGGCATGTTCAAGATCATCGTAGCGGTGGGCCGGCTGAATCCGGGTAAAGGGATTTTCGACACCCTCGTGCCGCAAGCGCTGGCCGAAAGCCCACAAGGTGTCGATCATGCCCGCCAGGCCGGCGTAGCGTCCAAAGAACACCAATCGCCGGCCCTGTTCATCCACGATGCGTTCGTAATCGATCAATGTGCAGTTCAGCTCCAGTAAGCGTCTGAGGGCGGGCATATTAGCGGGCTGGCCCTTGATGACATGGGCGAAGTAGACATAGACCGTATCGGGTTTGAGCTTCTCGGGCGGGATCTCCTTGACACCCATAATCAACGGGCAGTCCCGCAGATCTTCAGTCACGGCGGCGCCGGCCCGCTGGTAGTCGGCATCCTTGAAGGCCCGGGTCGGTGACTTCCGCACTTGAATTTCCAGGCCGTGCTCTTCGATCAGTCGCCGCACATCCGCTGGAACCAGCGGCACGCGGCCTTCCCACTCGCTCTTATCTTCGCGCCGAATGCCGATCATGGTTGATATCCGTTCCAAGCCACTGACATTGGCTAGCTGCCCGTCAGCGGGATTTTGATTACACCCTACTTGGCCAGCCACGCGCCGGGTAAACAAGCCATCGTAGAAAAAAGGATTACCCAGGTCAACCGCACCCATTCGCCGGGGATATTACCTCTGCACGGCCTCGACATGCACGTCCAGGTGGTGGACCTCAACCGTCAGGCTGGCGCGTCAGGATATTATTCGCCGGGTGGATTTCTGGTCCTGGCTGGGCGTCGTTCCGCGCTTGGTTCGCGGCGCAGCGGGCTTACGCGCGCGGGCGGAGTCGGGCTGACGGGTGACGGTCTTCTGGCGCTCTTCGCGCGCCGTGCGGGGACGCGAACGCGACCGCCGCGCGGGGTGCGACTTCGCCTTGGCCACTGCCGCCGCCACTTCCTCCCGCAACAGGCGCACCTCGCTGAGAGCCAGGCGCCGGGCCGCGCCGAGCGGTAAGCCCTTCAATGATAGCGGCCCGATCTCCAAACGCTTGAGTTTGCGTACATTGAAGCCCAACCGGGCCAGCATGCGGCGAATCTGCCGGTTGCGGCCTTCGCGTAAGGTGATCTTCAGCATGGAAGCCTTATCACTGATCCGCAGAATCTCCACGCGGACCGCGCGGGCCTTGCCCTCGGCGAGATGCACGCCGCGCTTTAATTGTTCGGGAACGTCAGTAGTAATCCGTCCACGCACTTCGGCCTGGTATACTTTTGGAATGCCATAGCGCGGATGGGTGATCTGCTGGGCCAGCTCACCATCGTTTGTCATCAAGAGCAAGCCGGAGCTGTCCTCATCGAGTCGTCCGACCGGGAAAAGCCGTTGTTGTAGTGGCGGCAACAGGTCCACGGCGCGCGGTCGGCCGGCCGGATCACGGGTGGAACACACCACGCCCTTGGGTTTGTGCACCAGGTAATAAGCCAGTGCCTGTGGCCGTACTGGGGCCCCATCCACGATTACGCGGTCGTGCGCGGGTTCGACAAAGGCTGGCAGGGTATCGATGATCAGGTCGTTTACGAGCACCCGCCCCGCCAGAATCATTTCCTCGGCGTGACGGCGCGAGGCAATCCCGGTGTCGGACAGGTACTTCTGTAACCGCATACGACCGGTTGGGGCGCGCTTGCTCATTATTGGTCGTTCCCTGCCTCTGCCGGCAACAGGATTTCGTCTGACTCCCGGCGTCCATCCGGCTGATCGAAGGACTCCAGGTCATCAGCCTCCTGTCGCTCGGGTAGCAGCTCGGGGCCCAGCAGCTCGGTCAGGCTCAGGTTCTCGATAACCAATTCCCCGGGGAGTGTCTGGTCTCGGCTGAGCGCCACCAATACCTCAACGATCTGGGAATAAGGTAAACCGACGCCGCGTATCCGCCCGGCCTCGTCTTTGACCGGAAGATCAGCCAGCGCTCCGATCAGATCCACCAGGCGCGGGGGTACCTGGATCGGCTCCGAGAGCTGGGTACCGTGCTTGGTGAATATTGTAATCTCGCTGTTTTCATCCAGGGCGTTAAGCGTGAGCGAGTCATCCTTGGTGACATGGAATAGTGGCACTGTTATGGGAGTCCGATCGCCAAAGACCGCAATGCGCGGCAGGCGGGACCGGCGTACATATATCAAGGGGGGACCCTGGGACTCCACCACGTCGAGCACCATATTGAGCTGCATGCGGTCCAGCGCACAGCGATAGTGCAACGAGCGCACCGCCGGATGTCGATGTAGCAGCAGGGCTTCGTAAGCGGCAATGCGTACCTGTTGGTTGGGATTGTCCAGTAGTGGCTGGATCTCAATGGCGGCCTGCGGATACTGGCAATCTCCCAATTCGCGGACTGCCATCCGTGACAGGTTCACATCCCCGCCACGAGCGATTTCCGCCAGGATGGGAATGGCATTAACGTCTTTGAGACGTAGCCCCGCGCGAGCGGCATGGAAGCTGACACGGGGATCCTCGTGCGTGTACAGCGGCTGGATGTATGGCAAGGCTGTCCGCCCGATACCCTCCCATGCCAGGGCGATGTCTTCATGGGCGGCCTCGGGCTTGACGATCAGGCCGGCCAGTTCGCGGAGCCGCTTCTCAATCGAGACCGGATGGTCCTCCAGGTACAGATGGGTCACCATTTGAATGAAATCCTGTGAGCGGTTGGCGTATTGTGACGGTGTGTGCAGCAACAGGTACCCACGGCTCATGGCTTCAGCCGCGAGTGGTCGCGGTCCAAAACGCTCGTTTACTCGACGTTCCACGCGGCGCGCGGCGGGATAGGATGGTTCGCGCAACAACAGGCGTGAGGTGCGATCCTCGGTAGTTTCGCCACCGCCCAACACGTAACCGATGCGCGCCCCACCGGTCATGCTTCTATCCAACTCCTCCGCGAATGGATTTACAAAGACCGGCCCCGCGGCTCGAGCCACGGCAGTGCCGCCCAGTAGATCCTCATCAGTACCGGTCACGCCGGCGATGCGTAATTCGCAAGGCAGCAGCAGGCCCCCCGCCAGGGTACGCGTCGCCGTGCCCGGAATCGCCTGCACACTGATGTCGAAAGATGCGCCCGTCCGCGCTCCGGCTGGCACTACTCCGGCGATTTCAACGACGGCGGTTGAAGGTGAATCGATCAGTTGATTGGCGGAAAAGCGCCGCCGCTCCATCAGCGAGTTCCACGTCTCAACCTCCTTGTTCATCGTCTCGACGAGATATTCGCGAATGACGGTCGGACAATCACTGCTGCCGGCATCACCCAGGCCGACCACGACGCCAAAACCGCGCACCTGCTGCCCGACAATGTTGGCCAGGTAACTTATTGAACCGACCGTCCCGGCCAGGACCGGGCCACGCTCCTGGGCCAACCGCGGCGGCTGCTCCGGGGGCAGCTCGCGTTTGCCGCAACCGTGACAAACAGCCAGGCTGATTAACAGAATCGCGCAAGTTCCAGCCCGGCAACAGATTTTCAGGCTCTGAAACATTGATCATCCTCGTTGTGGAACCGGTTACCGCGGTAACGTCATACGTCCGCCGCCACCTCACCCGCCCGTGTCCCGGGGGTCACATAATTCAATGCCCGGCAGCGCGGCGCTTGACCGCGTACCAGCGTCGCCGCATCGTACCCGCATAGCGACACAAAGTCAGGAGACAAATCATGCCCAGGATAGCCGTGATCGTAACTGCCGCGGGTGCTGGTAAGCGCTTTGGCGGCGACGTCAAGAAGCCCTTCGCCCAACTGGATAACCGTCCGATCTTCATACGCTCGATAGAATTGTTCCTCAGCCGCCCTGATGTGTGCCAGACAATCCTGACCGTGGCTCCCGAGGACTACGACGTGGTCAAGGAGAAATATGCCGCCAATCTGATGTTTATGGGGCTTAAACTGGTCAAAGGCGGTGCCCACCGATATGAGTCGGTGCGGGCCGCCCTCGAGCAGGTTGATCCGGAAGCCGAGTTGATCTGCGTACATGACGCGGTACGCCCCTGCGTGCTGGAATCGTGGATTGACGCGGTTTTCGAGGAGGCTGGCAAAAGCGGGGCGGCGATCCTGGCGGCTCCCCTGACTGGCACGATTAAGCGGGTCGCCGATTCTGGAGCTATAGATAGTACCGTTCCACGTGAAGGGCTCTACGAAGCCCAGACGCCGCAGGTATTCCGGAAAGATGTGTTACTCAAAGCATATTCGGACCTGCCGGAGGGTGTTGTGCCGACCGACGACGCCGCCGTCGTGGAGCAAAGCGGGCACGCGGTCACGGTAGTCGCCAGCGATCGACGTAATATCAAGATTACGACTCCCGGCGACATGGTCCTGGCGGGCGTGCTGGTCAAGCAGATGTCGCGCAAACCGAAAGGCCCCGCGCCGCGTGGTCCCTTTGAAGAAGCCCAATGGTAGTTTTCCGCATGGTATTCCGGCCAGCGAGTGGCTAGTATGCATAATGGCAAAACGTTCACGTAGCGTGTTGCGAACTGATTGGTTTTGTGTGCGATGGTACGCATGCACACTATGGGTCGGCTGACATCCGACGGGGGACCATCCCGTGTGGCTGGTATGTGCCTGCTGCTCTTGTGGATCTCGGGATGTCAACCGGCGGCGCATTCCCCGACGGGGCCAGCAACCCAGCCGTCACCGAATTCCACCCCAACATCCAGCCCGGAAGCGGCATTCACGCCACCCGAGCCGTTCTTACAGCCGGCCGCGCAACAGACAGTGAAGACGCGTATCGACGTTCTGCTACGAGTTCTGTACGTCCAGGTGCCCCACGCCCAACGTGAAGCGGTTGCCAGCATATGGGCTCAGTTGCGTGAAGATGTGTTCGATAGCGAATCACTCTTGCGCCTGGAACGCAACGGGATTCGCGTCGGCCTGGGTCGCACGGAGCACTGGGATACCATCCGCGCCACGTTGAATAACATTACCGGACAGCGCATTCACGAGTTTCCACCGCTACGTACGCCCCCGGGCGTCCCCCTGGCGCTGGAATTGGACACGCAACCGGCCGATCACACCATTTTTTACGCGGACCGTGATGGCGTACTGAGCGGCGATACCTGGCGTGCCAGTCAACGAGTATTGCGAGTTACTTACACCTTGGATACCCGGGGTATCGATAGGGTGTTTATGAGTGTCGTGCCGGAGATCCGGCAGCATAGTGAAAAGGAGTGGTCGCGCGGCGATGAAGGCTGGACCACCGGGCCACGCCGTAGCGGACGGGCCTTCGCCCAGGCGGCCTTCGCCCTGACCCTGCAATCAAATGAGTTTGTGTTACTGGCGCCGGGCTCTAAAGCCGAATTGTATGGCCTGGTGGGTGGTGCCTTTTTAATCGACGAGCTGGATGACCAGCGTTATGACTCTTACGTGTTTTTGCGCATAGAAGTGAATCATGTCGACCAACGCCGCTAAAGACAGATCAGCCGCCGATCGACTTGATCAGGCCTACCTGCTCAGCCTGTTTCACGGGGCTGGTTTTGGCATCGTGGCCTGTGAATCCGACGGGCGCGTGGTGGCGTGCAACGTTCAGGCTTCCAAGTTGCTGCCCGGGGCCGAGGCCACCGAGTCACCAATATCAGTCACCGACCTGTTTCCACCTTGCGACCGGGAGACTATCCGCAAGCTATTGTCAACCTGCCTCAGCACCCTGGAGCCGGCCGAGTTTAACACGCGGCTCGACGTCGGCGACCCTGAGCCACGCGATTATGCCGTCTGGATCACGCCGGTACTCGCACCCGCCGGCGAGCTGCGCGGCGTGTCGTTCTGGCTACGGGATATCACCAAGCGGCAACGGCTGCAACACATCGTCGAGAAAGGTGCCCGGATGGCCTCGTTGGGCAAGTTGGCGGGCGCGGTGGCGCATCATTACAGCAATCTCCTCTGCTCCATCGGTACCAGTGTGGAATACGCGCGCCACATGAGCACCATGACCGCCATGCGGCGGTCGCTGCAGCGCACCTCCAAAGCCGTGGGCCGAGCCGCGGATATTACTCGGCAACTATTAGCTTTCGCGCAAGCCGATCACCGCGATGAAAATATGGCCGACCTGACGGAAACCGTGTTGTATTTCTTCGATCAGCGCGAAGCCCGGCTGGAGAGCCACCGCATCAAGTTGGAGCTTGACTGGCAGAAAATTCCGGCCCTGCCCATTCCGCGCGAACATTTCCAGATCGTGCTCGAAAACCTGACCAACAATGCCATCGATGTCATGCCGGACGGCGGGACGTTGCGTGTCAGACTCGCCCGCCACGATCACGACACCGTACAATTATCCATCGCGGATACCGGGGCCGGCTTGAGTGTCGAAGATTTGGAGCATCTCTTCGAACCCTTCCATACCAGCAAGGGCGTCCTGGCCAGCGGCGACACGGACAACACCGGACTGGGCCTGGCCGTCGCGCACGGACTGGTGCGCGAGATGCACGGTACGATCACCGCCGGCAACATTCCCGGCAGCGGCGCCCATTTCGATATCGTGCTACCAATTCCAAAAGAAAGCTGAAACGCCTACATTGGCGTACAAACATATGATCCAATTGTAGCGGTCGCCCGAGCTTGTCCCGATTCATCGGGATGGCGACCGTCCCCTCCCAATCCCAGCCCCAAGCGCCAGCGAGCCGGTTCCTCAATCCCTATCCCGCCAGGGACGGCTGATCGTAGCCCGGTACGCCGTGCCGGGTCCGCACGCCCCCATAAGCCCCCCAGTCCCACCAGGGACGGCTGAAATCTCGCCGGCACTTGCTCCACGGCCCGACAACCCCTAATCTGGTTAAAAATGTCGTCAACTCGGGGAGTAAACGTATGCCCGCCATCCCGGACGCCGTCAACGAACTGGTCGCACGCTTCGACCGCAACCGTGACGACTACAAGTCACCCACATACAACGAAGCCCAAACCCGCCGTGAGTTCATCGACCCGCTCTTCAAGGCCCTCGGCTGGGACATCGACAACGAACAGGGCTACGCCGAGGCCTACAAGGACGTCATCCACGAAGACGCCATCAAGATCGGCGGGGCGACCAAGGCCCCGGACTACTGCTTCCGCATTGGCGGCGCCCGCAAGTTCTTCCTGGAGGCCAAGAAACCCGCCATCGGTATCAAGGACGATCCCGAGCCCGCCTTCCAACTCCGCCGTTACGCCTGGTCCGCCAAGCTGCCGCTGTCCATCCTGACCGACTTCGAGGAACTGGCGGTCTATGATTGCCGCATCCGCCCGCACAAGAACGACAAGGCCGGCATCGGCCGCACGCTTTACTTCACCTACGACCAATACGCCGACCATTGGGACGAAATTGTCGGCCTGTTCGGCAAGGACGCCGTCCTCAAGGGCTCCTTCGACAAATACGCCGAATCCACCCGCCGCAAGAAGGGCACCGCCGAGGTCGACGCCGAGTTCCTCAAGGAGATCGAGCGCTGGCGCGAGCTGTTGGCGCGTAACTTCGCCCTGCGCAACGCGGGCCTCTCCGTTCGCGACCTGAACTTCGCCGTCCAGCGCACCATCGACCGCACCATCTTCCTGCGCATGTGCGAGGATCGCGGCGTCGAGTCCTACGGCCAGCTCCAGGCCCTGCTCAACGGCGACAAGGTCTACGAGCGCCTGGCCGTCCTCTTCCGCCGGGCCGATGAGAAGTACAACTCCAGCCTGTTCTACTTCACGGCGGAGAAAGGCCGCGAGCCGCCGGATGAGCTCACGCTGGCGCTAAACCTGGATGACAAGGTTCTACGGGACGTCCTCGGCCACCTGTACTACCCCGACTGCCCTTACGAGTTCTCCGTCCTGCCGGCCGAAATCCTCGGCCACGTCTACGAGCAGTTCCTCGGCAAGGTCATCCGCCTGACCACCGGCGGCCACGCCAAGGTCGAGGAAAAGCCCGAGGTGCGCAAGGCCGGCGGCGTGTACTACACCCCCACCTACATCGTCGACTACATCGTCAAGCACACCGTCGGCGAACTGCTCAAGGACAAAACCCCCACTGACATCGGCCCCGACGTAGCGTCGTCCCTCCGTGGGCGACGTCGCAAGGGTGCCACCAGCGGCTCGTCCGCCAGTGCGCGACGATCCGCCAGGAGCGTCCGCCCCCTGCGCATCCTCGATCCCGCTTGCGGCTCAGGCTCGTTCCTGCTCGGGGCTTACCGGTACCTGCTCGACTGGCACCGCGACTGGTACATCACCCAAATGCAGGGTAGTGCGGGCGTCCCGCCTGCAAACCCCTTCCCCGACTGCATCTACCAGGGCGCCGGCGGACAGTGGCGCCTGACCATCGGCGAGAAGAAACGCATCCTGCTGAACAACATCTACGGCGTCGATATCGACCCGCAGGCCGTCGAGGTCACCAAGCTCAGCCTGCTGCTCAAGGTCCTGGAAGGCGAGTCGGCCGAGTCGATCGGCTCGACGCTGCGCCTGTTCCACGAGCGCGCCTTGCCCGACCTGTCCAACAACATCAAGTGCGGCAACTCGCTGATCGGCCCGGACTTCTACGAAGGCCAGCAAGCCACGCTGTTTGACGAGGAAGAGCAGTTCCGGATCAATGCCTTCGACTGGGAGGCGGAATTTCCACAGATCATGGGGGTT
>JBDRDH010000181.1:0-11136 GCA_043820985.1 Planctomycetota bacterium | reverse complement strand
GATGTCGTTAGCGCAATAGTAGTTACACGCATGCTCGGCGATCCAACCCGCCGGGTCGCCGACGGATTGGATAAAGTGGTCGATGTCATACGACAACGGCCCATCGCCAAGGCAGTCGGAGTCGCCGCGATAGTCGCTGCCACCGCAGTCGCAGGGGGTGTCGTAGCATGACACGCCAGGGTAAATGTACACGCCGCCATCGGCCAGACATTGCTCTTCGTTGTGTGGATCGTCCGGTTCATTCGGATCGACCGGGTAGCAGACGTACCCGTGGCAGCAGACCGCCTCGCACTCGTCGGGGACGCCGTTGTCGTTCGCATCGGCGCTGGTCTCGAACTCGATATCCCAGTCGTCCGGCACGCCGTTCTCGTTGCAGTCGGGGTCGCACTCGTCGGGGAGCCGGTTGCCGTTAACGTCGGGGCTGGTGCCGTCGGCGATGTCGCAGTCGTCAGGAATGTCGTTGTCGTTACAGTCGGTGCTGGTGCCGGTGACGATATCCCAGTCGTCGGGAACGCCGTTGTCGTTGCAGTCCGGCTCGCATTCGTCCGGCATACCGTTGCCGTTCACATCGAAGCTGGTCTCGTCGGCGATATCACAGGCGTCGGGGACGTCATTCTCATTGCAGTCCTCATCCTCCAACTGGCATTCGTCGGGGATGCCGTCCGGCAGGCAATCCAGGCTGGTCTGGTTGGCGATGTCACACACGTCGAGGGTGCCGTTCTCGTTGCAGTCGCCGCAGGCGGGGTCGCCGTCGCAGTCGCGGAGGTCGCAGTAGTCCGGCGTACCGTTGCCGTCACAGTCCGAGGTCCAGCCGCCGAAGATCTCGCAAGTGTCATCAGCGCCGCTCTGGTCGCAGTCATCGCCACAGGCCCAGTCGTTTCCTAGATACGTGCCGCCGTTGGCGGTGCAGTCGGCTTCGGTGGTCACCATGCAGGTATTGTCGTTGAAGCAGCAGGCGGCGTGCGGCGGATGGGCGTCGATCGCCCAGGCGAAGTTGGCCACCGGGTTGCCGCCGAAATTATACCAGCCGCCCTGGAAGTAATATTGATCTTCGCTCCAGCCCTCGGTCGGTGGGTGGAACAGGGCCTGACCGACAAGGCCGGGATTACCTTCCCAGACACAGTTGTCATACGTCAACGTGGCGATGATCAGAGGTGACAGCATGATCACCTCCGGACCGGCGTATTCCACGAGCACCAGTTCGGACTGGCCCGGTTCGAGATTGAGTGGGTAATTGGGTAGCTCGATCGTGCCGAGCAACGGCTGCCCGCCGCGCGTGTAGTCATAGAACCGGATGGTCAGATCGGCGGAGACCAACCGCGTCGGTGAGTCCTCGCCGTTGTGTACGGAGACCGTGGCGCGTCGGCAGACGCCGCCGGCGTTCATTTGCAGATCGTCACCCATCTCCAGTCCAGGCAGCATACCGTAGGCGCCGACCGGGCCATTCTGTGTGTTGCCATAAACGCCGTCGGCTTCATACTGGCCCTGACACCACCCGCGATTCAGGGCACTGACGCCACTTTCGAGGCAGATGTTGCGGGCCTTGACGCGATAGCTGTAGGTGACCTCGGGTGTGGCAGTAGTGTCGTCATACTGGGTCTGTGTGATCCAGCCGGAAAGCGGCGTGCCGTCGCGCGTGACCTGGTATTCGGTCGCTCCGGGAGCCGGGTCCCAGTCAACGCGGACCATGAAATGATAAACTCCGTCCGTGGCGGTGACGTTAGTTGGCGGATCAGGGCGTTTGCAGCCGTAGCCGGTGGGGAAGAGGCCGATGGCTTCGCCGCAGTAGGGATCGCCAATGGGAATCCGGCAGCAGGAGTTCGCGCAGACGCTGAAATCCAGATTCGGCGCGTTGCAGAACAACGGATCGCCGTTCTGGTTGCAGCGCACCGTCAACTGCGGCGAGAACGGTGGAATCCAATCGCCGCCGGCGTTGCCGAAGATGTCAGAGCAGTGCAGGTATGGCAGCGAGTTGTTCAGACAGTAGATGCCTTCGCCGACGTTGCCGAAGGCGATGATCGTATAGTAGATTACGGGGGAGCACTCGCCGTCCAGCAGCATGCCGGAGCCGCGCCAGTTGGCGGTATTGGCGTTCAGCACACAGTGCTTCATAAGCGGCGAGGACTTGTTCCCGCACCAGATGCCACCGCCGCCGGTGTACGCCGTGTTGCGGTGGAACAAACCGAAGTCGATGTCGGGCGAGCAGCGGTTGTTGCAGTAGAGCCCACCGCCCAGCGCGCCGGCGTAATTTTCGAGGAACCAGCAGTTTGACAGTTTGGCCCGCGTGTGGGTGGCCGGCATCGACTCATTATTGAGGTATACACCGCCGCCGTGCACCGTGCCGGTATTGTCGACAAACCAGCAGTCTTCGATGAGGGGCTCGGAGTACTCGTAGCGGCACGCGATGGCGCCGCCGTAGGCCGCCGTGTTGCCTGAGAACTCGCAGCCGCGGATAGTCGGGGAAGCGTTGCTGCAAAAGATGGCGCCACCCTGGCCGGCGGCGGTGTTGTCGGAGAATACGCAGTTCAGGAAGGTGGGCGAGCCCTCCAGGCAACAGGCCGCGGCCCCGTTGGTGGAGATCGAGCCCTGGATTATCTCGATGTTGCGCAGCAGAGCTGAGGCCCGGTCGGACGAGTGGAACCGGAAGCCCCAGGCGGCGCTCTCGCAGTCGATATAGCAGCTATAGGGGTTCCCGCTCTGGGATATGATGGTGAGTTCCTTGCCGCCAACCTGCAATTGACGGTTGCCCGCGCCGCGATAACGAGCATCGAGGAGCATGATGGTATCGCCGTTGCGCGCCGCGGTTATGGCAGCCTGGATGTTGGTGAAGTTGGCCGGATTGGTCGGATGCACGGTGTGGACCTGGCCGAAGAACGTAGCGGCACCGAGAGCCCCGTCAGCTCCCGCCGGGATGGGGTCAGTGACCGAGATACCGTCGCCGTTGTCGTCGTACTGCGGATTCTCTTCATGGCCGTCATTGGCGGCCGCATAGTTGAAGGCTTCCGCCATACTGATACGTCCGTCGAGGTTGGCGTCGGCGTCCGCGAACGTCCCATACCGATCCATCTTGTGCAGCGCGGCCACGAAGTTCCTGATGAAAGTGCCGCCCTGGGAAGTACGCGTCTCCTCGCTGGCCGTGCAGATGATCCGGCCGGAAGCGGACAGGTCCTCGATCAGCCCGCCGCTGTAGCAGGTTTGGTTGACGATGATGATCGTCCCGACGGAAAGCTGGTTAACCATGGTGGCGAGCGCGTCGTCCGCGATCTGTCCGGCGGCCAGCATAATCTCTTCGTCTATGCTCACCGTGTCCTGTGTGTCGCCGTCCATGTTTACATCGATCCAGTCGAAAAGCCCGGCGTTGTCGCTGTCGCGGCCGTCGGTTTGCGGCGTGCCGCTGGTATAGGCCAGGTCGATGCGCAGCGTACCGCCACTGTCGAAGAGCTTGATGGGCTGCCATTCGTAGGGAATCGCGCAGGGAGCGGTGTTGTAGTTGTCCTCCCAGTTGTTGATGTTGCCCCAGTCGCCCTCGTCGAATAGTCCGGTCTGGGGGTCGTAGGGCGGATTGCCGTCGCCGTCATAGTCCATGACCTCGCCGGCGGTGGTGTCGATGTAGCCGTCGGTGGGGTTGTTGTCACCCGCGAGGTAGTCGATGAGCTTCTCGATGTAGATGTCGCTGTCGGTGACGTTGCCGCCCTCGCTCTCGATGTACACACCGGACAGGCTGGAGACGTACTTGATGCGGTAGATCCTGGTCCTGGTGGAGCTTTCCGAGTGGTGGTAGATCCCCCAGGTGTTGAGACCGTAGTTGCGCCAGTAGTCGCCGCCGATGTAGAAGCTTCTGAGCTTGAAGTTGTTCTCGGTGTAATCGGGCTCGTCGCCGGGATCGACGGAGATGTAGCCTGAGTTGTAGCCGTAGATCTCGCCGCCTTTGGTCAGGGTGTCATAGCCGGTGCCGTGGTCGGTGATCCAGATGGAGACCTGGTCATCGTCGTCGGCGATGGTCGCCAGGTCGTTGAACACGGTTTGCAGGTTGGCGGTCTCAGCCGCGTAATCGATCATCCCGTTCGGGTTTTGCCCCTCGGGGTTGGTGCCGGTGGAGTTCAAGACATACACGTCATCCGCCGAGAAGCCGTACCCGTTGGTCAGCATGTCGTAGGTGACCTCGACGTCGGTCCAGAAGCGGGCCTCGTAGCTGCCGTTGAGGATGATGGCGTAGCGGTGCATGATGCCGTCGCCGCGCTGGCCGCCCTGGACCGGGGGTGGATATAGAATCTCGCCGGCTGCCTGGAGTTCGGACTCCTCATTTACCACGATTATCCGGCAAGCGTGAGTCGCTGTTCGACCGCGCGCGTCGGTAACGGTTAGCTGGCAGTAGTAGTCGCCGGGTTCCTGGAAGGTGTATTTCGTGATGCCATGGCGATTCGACACGAAGTCAAGCACTCCGTCGGAATTGAAATCCCAGGCGTACTCAACGATTTCCTCGTCATTGGTAAGACCCTGACCGAAAAACTCGACTGCTTCGCCGACCAGCGCCACGCGATTCTGACCAGCTCTGGCTAGTGGTCCGGAATTGCCATAACGTGTCGGCGATAGATCGAGGTTGTCGCTTGGCGTAATGCTCAGGGTCTGGGTGGAATCCGCTTTTACATCAAGACTAACACCTGTCAGGATCACCAGAAATAATGTGCTGATGGAAATCAGTGCGCGTGTCATTTGATCTACTCCCAGCAATGCTCGGGCGTAATTGTGACATGAGCCCAAATCGGTGTGATGGATCTGTATAACGCTAATCTAAATGCAAGTTGTGGTTGCAATCTGGCTATGGCCCCACGCCTCAGCGCGGAGCAGGCGGGCTTGGCAGTCGACATATATGTCGACGTGGCGAACATCGCAGCCCCCGCAATCAGTGCTCAACGTGCTCCGGTCCACCCGGACGCCTTGAAATGAATATCCACCACACGTCAAGCAGTATCACGCGTCAATCGTGGGCACCGGCGACCGTCATCGCCGGTCGAATGCACCCATACATTTAGTGTAACCAATCTGGAGGACAATTGTGGAGAATATCAGTGGAATGCCTATGTATACTGAAAGCAGAATGCGACCAGCGGTGTCGCATTTGTGTCATGGCGGAGACTGTTAACGCCGAACTTACTGGCTTAAGCCTGCAACGCTGGTGCGAGATTCCCATCTCGCACCGCCTCTGGCAGGATTCCTATCCTGCAATGGGCGGGAAGGGATTCCCGCCGAAAGTGGGTGCGAGAAAGGATTCTCGCACCAGCGGCTCGGCGGGAGCCTCGCCCTCCCTTGGGGGATTAAGCGGACTCTTCGGCAATGCCCCGTTTTTTAGCGTCGGCTTTCAGCCAGAAGTGGTAGCCCACCATGCCGAACGTCGCCAGCAGGCCGACGCCGGTGCAGATTTCCCAGAACAACTGCGGGTGATAGTGGTTCCAGAGCACCTCGCGGGCGCCGTTCTCCGTTTTCTCCAGCACCGTGGCCAGCGTTGACATCACGTCGCTCTTACCCAACTCCTTGACGGCATCCGCTGCCTGGCCCAACTCGTCAACCAGGTAGCGGCGGGCCAGTTCATACTTGTCGGATAGTCGGTCGTACATTGGTCCGCCGATGAAGTTGGCTCCGGCCCAGCCGATGGCGAAGGGGATGTTGGAGTAGCCCATGTAGAGGGCCTTTTTCTCCGGCGGGGCCATCAGGCCGATGTACTCGCTGAACTTGGGGCTACAAGCCATTTCACCAATGGCGAAGATGACGATGGCGAGCACGCACAGCCAGCCCGAGCTCACCGAGCCCGCCATCAGGAAGCCGGCACATGAGATGAACATGCCGATGATCATGGCGCTGATTGGTTTGAACTTGCCGGTGATGTACGAGATCAGCAGCACCAGCAGGATGATGGTACCGGCGTCGACATTTACCATCCACTCGGGATTCACTTGTCCGTTGTTCTCATTGATCATCCGCTCAAAGACCGACCAACCGGTGGTTTTGTAGAGGAAATTCGCCACGTTGCTCGAATCGACCCACTGATCGATGAAGACCGAGAGTTGATCGAAGAGCTGCATGAACATGAACCAGAAACCCGAGAAGATCCCCAGGAAGACCATGAAACGCAAATCCATAATCACGTCCAGGCTCTCGGCGAACACTTCACCAGCCGATTTGCGCTTCTTATCTTCCGACTCAGTCTTACCCTTGGCGTAGTCCTTGAGAAAAATCAAAGTGATCAGGATGTTGACCACGATGATGCCGGCGGCCGCAAAGAAGGCATAGCGCCATTCGAGCAGGCGCAGGTAGCCGCAGACGAACGGACCGATGAAGCCGCCGATGTTGACCACCTGGTAGAACATGCCCCAGCCGACCGAGGAGTTCGATTCGTTGACACAATGCGCCAGCGTGCCGTGCAGCGGCGGTTTGAAAATGGCGGTGCCCGTGCCGATCAGGCAACAGGCGATCATGAAGCCCCACCAGTCGGACGTGAAGCCCATCATCCCGTAGCCGATGATGTTTATGCCAAAAGCCACCATCAACGACAGGCGGTAGCCGTAGCGGTCGGCAAAGCCGCCGGTGAACATCGGCAGCAGGCACTGAATCAGCGCCCACGTACCGAAGAAGATGCCCTTGTCGGTATTGCTCAGCTCGAGCCCGCCCTTCTCGGCGGTCTCCACGATGTATAGCGCGGCGATAGTACGCACGCCGTAGAACGAGAAACGTTCCACGAGTTCGATGACGTTGGCAACCCAGAATGTAGCGGGGAAACTCTCCATTTGCTGGAAGAACGAGAGCTTGCGGGGCGTGTCGGCGGGCCGATCGTCGGGCATCTGTCGGGGCTCCGTGCGGTGTAGTTGGGAGAACGCTCAGTCGCCGCGGCCGGCGCGGATGCTGGCCGCGCCGGCCGGATTGGTGTCGATGGCGCCTCGCAATCGGCGCCGGCGCCGGTGTCTTACGGCTTGGTCGTCGGCGGCGGGCGATTCGCGGGCGCGGCCGGTTGCCTGGGGGGCGGATTAATGGCCACCAACTCGACTTCGAAGATCAACCAGGAGTTCGCCGGGATCTTCGGGTGGTTGCGATTTCCGTAGGCCAGATCGGGCGGGATGAGCAACTTGCGTTTTCCGCCCAATTTCATCAGACCGACGCCTTCGGTCCAGCCCTTGATGACGCCGTCGAGGCGGAAGGAAGAGCTGCCGCCCCGATCGATGGAGCTGTCGAACTTGGTGCCGTCCAGCAGCCAGCCTTCATAGCGCACCTCGACCAGATCGGTCGGTTTGGGGTTGGCACCAGTACCTTCCGTGAGAACCAGGTACATCAGACCCGAGTGGGTCTTCTCAAACTTCTTGCCGGTTTCGGCCTCGGTCTTGGTGATATATGCACTCAAGGTTTTTTCACGCTCGGCGGCGGCGGCTTTCTCCTCGGCGGAGGCCAGCCCGGCGACGATCTGCTTGACCTTCTTGGCATCATATTCACCGATCAGCCGGGCGGTTTTGATAACGACCGGCTCAGCCGGAACCACGGGCCCACCGGCCCGGTACTTGGGATGTTCCTGAACGGGGGTGTCGCGGATCTTGTCAACGACATCCATACCCTCGACGACTTTGCCGAAGATGGCATAGCCGGCTCCGTCGCGGGGCGTATCGAGATCGAAACGCGTGCCAGTGGTGTTGTCGACCACGTTGATGAAGAATTGCGCGGTGGCCGAATCGATTTGATTACCCATCCGCGCCATGGCGATCGTGCCGCGCTCGTGCTGGTAACCGTTTTCCCACTCATTTTTAATTGGCATACGCATGCCGTTACGTCTGATCACCATGTCGGCGTTGAATTGGCCACCCTGGATCATGAAGTCCTTGATAACACGGTGGAAGATGGACTTGTCATAGAACTGCGAATCGACGTAGTCCATGAAATTGTCCACCGTGATGGGGGCCGCATCCGCGTCCAGCTCCAGGATGATGTCGCCGAGCGTGGTTTCGAGTTTCACCCGCGGATGCATGGGATTTGACGGGGCCTGAGCTTTCTCCGTGAGGGCTTGCTCGGCGGGTTGGGCCTGCTCGGGGGCTGTCTTGGTCTGGGGATCGGCCGATGTTGATGTTGGGTCCTGTGCATGTACACCAGCGACAATGGTTAGGGCGACAATCAGTGTTAAAAGACGATACATGAGGCATTCCTTCCAGCGAATCTAGTCAGCCAACGGCACCAGCGTTCATTCCGCGAACGCGTCCGCCGGCAGGTGATACACGAACGTTACAGCATATCGGAATTGGCTCGTTGGCAAAACTTCGCCGAGCCAACAGACTTATACATCTCTCCCGCCTGGACGTAAGCGTTGTACGACATCCTGGACACGGGCGCGCTCAACAGGATTGGTTGAAACATCGTCGATTTTGAAAGCGGTTCCGATGATAAACCCATCAACAATCGTCCCATAATCGCGTACGGTATCCGTCGTCACTCCACTACCAACGAATACCGGGGTATGACCGGCAACAGCTTTAATCTCTGTAAGTTCTTTAATATCAGTGGGATGGCCCGTGCTAGCCCCTGAGGCGATCAGGGCGTCCGCGCCGCCACGCTCGATAGCATCGCGGGTTTCATCAGCCAGCGCGCGCGGCGGGCCCAACGGGCTGGAATGTTTTACATTTATATCAGCAAATATTCGAATTGCTTCCGCTCCCAGCACTCGTCGCTCACGCAGCAGGTCGTAAGCGATACCCTGGATCAAGCCCTGGTCAGTGAGCCGGGCGCCACAGAGGACATTGACGCGGATGAACTCGGCTCCCACGGCGGCGGCGATCGCCAGGGCGCTGCAACCATCATTCCGTAGCACGTTGATGCCTAATGGCACATTGAATCGCCGGCGCACCTCGGCAGCCAGTTTTGTCATGTAGGCCACCACACCAGCCGGTACCCGTAGCCGGGTAAAGGGCGTATCGCCATAGTTTTCCATGAGCAGGCCGTCAACGCCGCCGGCCACCAGGGCTTCGGCGTCGTGCATAACGAAATTGATGATGCTGGCCGCGTCTCCGGCATGGCGTGGCGCGCCCGGCAATGGCGGCAGATGTAGCATGCCCACGATTGGTGTGGGGATTTGCTCCCAGGCTGGCAGTAAGGCCCTTTGCATGCGCGGAATTTACCACGGAGGGCTTAAAGCCGAAAGACAACAGAGAACTGTAGTGTTCTGGTTCGGATGAAATGAGAACGCCCGGCTCGCGGAGTAACGCAAGCCGGGCGTGACAGGCTGGTCGCGGCGTTGATTGGATTGGGGACCTATTTCTCGTCGGCCATTTCTTTCTCGTACTTCTTGAGCACCTGGACGAGCTGTTCTTTCATGCGCTCGTTATCGGTGATACTGATAGCCTCTTTCTGAGCCTGGATGGCTTCCTTCTTTTTGCCGGTATCCCACAAGGCCCGCGCATAGGTATCCAGAATAGAAGGATCCTGGCTATCGCTGGCCTTAACCGCGGCCGTGGCGGCCTGCATGGCCAGGTCAAGATCGCGCGTCAGGACATCCTCCTTCGTGAGGATCATCCAGGCGAACTCGTTTAACATCGCCGGCTCATCCTTGATAACCGTGAATACCTGGCGGCCCAATTCCTCGGCACCTTCGGCATTCCTGGACTTGCTGACCAGGGCGAAGTATTTCTCGAGCAACTCACGGCGCTCGACGAAGCGTTTCATATACGCTTCCTCGGCGGCTTTGCTGATCTTGGTCAGGGCGGCGATGTCCTGGTTACCCTTCAGCACGGCTTCGAGCACTTCCTCCATACCGAACATCGGATGTCCTTCCCAGACCAGGCGGCCTTGCTGGTCAACGATGAACGCGTGTGGAATACCATTGCGGTTGAAGGGCTGCATGTAAGCCTTGTAGGTCTGCTCCTGGTTGTCATAGGCGACCACGTAGTCCATGCGGTCGCCCATCTTGGTAACGAATTTCTGGACATCCTTCACATTCTTTTCGCTGGACACTCCGATGAATGTGACCTGATCGCCGTATTTCTTTTGTAGCTCGGTCAAATGCGGGATGCTGGTCAGGCAGGGTCCACACCAGGTGGCCCAAAACTCAATGACGTAAACCTGCTTGCCTTGCCCGACTTTCAAATCAACCGGTTTGCCCTTGACCCAATCCTTGATTTTGAGGGCCGGAGCGGGATCGCCCAGTTTGGTCGCCAGGGCGGGTGTCACCAGCAAAGCCACCGCGAGCATGGTGATAAGGAAATATCGTGAGACGTTCATGATTGCTCCTTGGTTGGTCGGGATTCACCCACTCATAATCCACGCCGGTGGGCTAAGCACTAACACCATAGCACGCCGGTGAGTTTGGACGCAAGCCTCTTTCCAGGCCGTTCGCGGTCGCGCTACCTACCAACTATAGTACTCAGTCGGCGGATTTATTCCGCATCGACCCGGATAATTGCGATGGCGGTAAAACCATGCTGACCCGGCAAATAAGTATTGATACCCATCGGCAGGGCTTACAAGAAATTACATCCGAAGTCGCGGCGGTGGTTCGCGCCGCCGGCGTCGCCGAGGGCCTGTGTACGGTCATGGTGCAACACACTTCGGCCAGTCTTACCATCCAGGAAAACGCCGACCCGAGTGCCCGGCGTGACCTGGACGCCTGGCTCAGCCGCCTGGTGGCCGAGAATGACGCGCTATACACCCACACCGCCGAGGGGCCGGACGACATGCCCGCCCACATCAAAGCCGCCCTGACCGCGACCACCCTCTCAATCCCCATTCTCAACGGCCGCCTGGCGTTAGGCACCTGGCAGGGCATCTACCTCTGGGAGCACCGCCACACCGGCGGTCGGCGAAGCTGCGTGGTGCATGTGGGGGAGTGATGAGTAGCGAGTAGCGAATAGCGCGTGCAGTCGGGTGCCATGCGGGTGCCATGCCCAAGCGCAGCGCGGGCATGCTGCGAGATTTCAGATTGGCGAGTATCGAGTTCAGTCGGGTGCCATGCCCAAGCGACAGCGCGGGCATGTTGTGAGATTTCAGATAGGCGAGTATCGAGTGCAGTCGGGTGCCATGCCCAAGCGACAGCGCGGGCATGCTGTGAGATTTCAGAGTAGCGATTAGCGCGTGAAGTCGGGTGCCATGCCCAAGCGCAGCGCGGGCATGTTG
>JBDRDH010000180.1:0-93650 GCA_043820985.1 Planctomycetota bacterium | reverse complement strand
TGGGAGGTATCACGATGATGTGGTGGCAGAACAAGCGCGAGAAGGAGAGCATCAAACTCTACAAGCTGCCGCTGGCCGTCCGCCGGGCCATGCTGCTGGGCCGCATAATGGCTCTGGCCATTCCGCTGGGCCTGATTGTGTGGGTCCTGTCTCTCGGCGGAACTTCGGGGACCGTTGTGGTCGTATTCTTGCCTGTCTTCATGTTCATGATGCTGCTCCAACGCGAGCTATCATTTCTCCGGGCACGCCGCTATGCCAAAGCTCTGACACGTAAGGAGTGCCTTTACTGCGGTTATTCACTGCACGGCCTGCCCCTACCGCATCCATGCCCGGAGTGCGGCGTCATCTACGACGAACAACGCCTCGCCGCGTCTCTACGAACCGCGTTTGGCATCGCTCCGCCCGAGACCTCTTTGGAACAAGTGGATGACCTTTCCCGTTGATGCGCGACATAAGTAGGGCTCGGATCGGGCTTGGAGAACTAAACCCACTCGCTGGCGCTCGGGGCTCGGATTGTGGTTAGCGAAATGCTCAGCGCACGCTCCGGGCTACGCGGAAGCCGCCCCAACCGAAGGTCAGGTCTGGCTCGCCCATACCACGGCTGGCGACCGCTTCGTTACGGATCGGACAGCCGAAACCGACATCGCGGCAGGCCCGCAGCTCGCCGCTGGCCGGACCGGTGGGATTCTCCACCGGGCTGGCCGCGTAGTAGTCCTCGCCGTTCCAGTCCCAGCACCATTCGTAGACGTTGCCGCTGATGTCGTGGATGCCAAGCTCGTTGGGCGCGAAGCTGCCCGCCGGCGCGGCGGTGCGTTCAAATAAGATCCGCGATGACGGTGTTGGCCAGGAGCAGCCCCCGCCGAGTCAGGCGGATGGCTTCGTCAGTAACCTCCAGCAGGCCGTCAGCGACGTGACGCTCGACGGCTGCCGCGAAGTGCTCGACCGGGTCGTGTCCGAAACGGTCAGCAAAGCGGCGCCGGTTTAGGCCCTCGATCAGGCGTAAAGCCAGCATGGCCGTCTCGCCCGCCGACCTGGTAGGCGAGAGACACTCTTCCTCGCAGCGCGGCGACCGACCGGAGTTTATGGACTGAATATACTCGGCGATATCCGCCACGTTTTTATAACGCACACCGTCGATGTAGCCCGACGCCGAGGGACCGATGCCCAGGTAGGATTCATTGTGCCAGTAGGTGAGATTGTGACGGCACTGCCCGCCGGGGTGGCAGAAATTGCTGATCTCGTATTGCTGATACCCGGCGGCGGCCAGGTCATCGATCGTCGCCTCGTACATGTCGGCTTCCAGATCGTGCTCGACACGCGTCACCCGACCGGCGCGCAGGTCTGCCGCTAGCCGCGTACCGGGCTCGTACGTCAGCCCGTAACAGGAAAGATGCTCTGGCTCCAGGGCGACAGCCGCTTGCAGGATTGTCCGCCATGACTTCAACGTCTGTCCGGGAATCGCGAAGATCAGGTCCAAGCTGATCCGTTTTATGTCATGTCCACGGCAGATAGCGACTGTCTCACCGACTTGTTCGGGTTGATGAGTGCGGCCAAGCACGCGTAATTCCGCCGGTTCAAATGACTGTGCTCCGATTGACACCCGGTTGACGCCGGCCGTGGCCAGGATTTCCGCGGTTTCACGATCAACCGTGGCTGGATTGGCCTCCACGGTGAACTCGATGTTCGCGCTGGGCCGCGTCAGCCGCCGGCAGCCTTGCAGCAGACGCTCAAGCTGCACGGCCGGCAGTACGGTTGGCGTGCCGCCGCCAATGAAGATGGTCTGACATGCCGGCCAATAGCGTAATCTGACCTGTTCAAGCTCGTTCAGCAGTGCGTCAAGCAGCGGTGGGACAGTTGGTGGGCTCAGGACGGTGGAATAAAAATCACAATAAGCGCAGCGCGACCGACAGAAGGGTATGTGGACGTACAGGCTGGGTAAGTATGAGGGCATTGTCATGGCGGTAAAGTTCGTTTAGCATAACAGGATACGTGCAAAACTGGCGCTCACCGCTATGCCGGGCCGCTGGTTATCAGGGTTACCGAGCGTACTATTTTTGTCACGCGCGGCAGGGATATTTGTGGTCGGCGTTGCTGAGGACCGCTTTATGAAAGTCGTCCTGGTCAGGTTCAAAGATGACGATCGTCGCGATTTCGAGCTCGATGAGGACACAACCATCATCGGGCGACGTTCAGATGCCGGATTGCGTGTCCCGGCCGGCGATGTATCTCGCCAGCATTGTCAAATCTCGATTGCGGACGACAAGGTTACCGTAAAGGATCTAGGCAGTGCCAATGGCACCTTCATCAACGGCAAGCGCGTCGCCGAGAGCAAGCTAGCCCCCGGCGACCGTCTGAGCGTTGGTCCCGTCGTATTCGTGGTCCAAATCGATGGTAAGCCGCAAAACATCGAGCCGGCGGACGCTGAACTCGCTCCACCGGTCTCTGACGCCCCCGCGGTCGGTGGTGGTGAGGAGGTCTTCGAGCTCGGCGAGAATGACTTTGACATCGAGGATGCCATCTCGGCCTTCGATGAACTGGATGAAGATTCAGACATGCCCTAGCTGAATAACCGCCCGGACCCGGTCATTCTCGATTAACGTTTTTCCACCCCCGCGCCTGAGTGATGAGGCCATTTTGTCACTTCGTACGAGTAAAGCTCGTCGCCCACGCTGGCGAATTATCTCAATAATTATCGGAGCTGTTTTCTGGGTCGCCGTACTGTGCGCGCTGGCTTGTGCGACTTGCCGACCGGCGTGGTACGTGCCGATGACGATCGATCAGGAGAGGCTGAAAGAAGATAAGCGCGAATTTGTGAATATGTTGGACGCCATCGGCGGCGCGCTGAATCGTGGGCAGACGTTCAACCTGGAATTGAATGAGGAGCAGGTAAATCGCTGGCTCGCGGCCCGGGCGGAACTACCTGAGGATTGGAGCTTTGAGGTTGAGGGTGCGACTTTTCCACAGATATCGTTCCTGGCCGGTAACCGCGTTCGCATAGCAGCCACGGTTTCGCGAGCTGGCGTGGAAGTTGTGCTCTCGGCCACGGTGCGTCTGGATCTCAGTGACGAGCACTTATTGATACATATAGAATCTGTGCGGGCGGGATCGCTCCCGGTGCCGCACAAGGCTGCAATGAAGGCTCTTGCCGAAAGCCTGGAGATCGATCCGGCTGATGCGGACAGGCACGGTTCCAATACCATCCTGACGCGGAACGTCTGGGAATGGCCAAACGGCAGACGCCGTTTTCGGATCCTGACGCTGGAGGTGGATTCCAATCTCACGCGAGTGTCTCTGGAGCCTTTTGGCGGCGTTCCATAAAGTCAGGACTAAAGCGAAGAAATCCATGTCCGAAAACAGTTGCCGGGAAATCGAGAAATCATCTGTTGGAGGCTTATTCAGATTGCAACCACGGATTGCGGGTCAGGCGCGTATCTCTTATCGGCATAGTGGTTTATGTGCCCGATAAGCTGCTTTGGGTTATCCTGTATCTTCTGCCGTGGGTAGACGATTAAGCCCTTAAAGCCGCCACGATCCTATGCTAAGATGCGTGGGTGAAAAGTATGAGTTGGGCCGCGGCAAGGCCCCCCTTGATCGGCAACCCTAATATATAGGGTGGCGAGGCCCGTAGTGGGAAGTCTCCAGCCGTACAGGGGAAGTGGGCTTGGGTAGTTTGTCTCACTGAAGGGCTCAGTCCGTCAGGCCCACAAGAGAGTCGCGATGTTTTGCGATTCAAGCTATTGGAGGTAGCGTCTCATGGCTCCCAATGCACGTCGGTATTTCGGATGGTTTCCACTGATTACATTCATGGCCGTTTGGCCGCTGGCTTACCTGGCCTCGACTACCGGTGCGGAGGAGCGCAAATTCGTTGTGCTGCTGGCCGACATCCCTAAGGATCGTGGCGGGCCGGCAACTTTACCTAACCGCAACGACGTCTGGGATCAGTACTTTGATAAGTACAAGAACGGCGTCGGCAACGCTCCGCTCGTCATGTCGTTCGCGGAATGGTGGGAAGAGTGCTCATATGGCGATGTGACCGTCAGTGGCGACGTCTATGGCTGGATCAGTTTACCCTGGCCCACCACGCCACCTGACTTTGACGGTGACACCGGTTTCCAGGCTACCGGCATTATCTCGCACGTTGAGCTTCAGGCCGGCTTCTTCATGGAGTGGGGCACCGGCGAAGGCTTTAACCTGTTTAGCGCGAAGTACCGAATGGACTTTGACGGCAACGGGACAACCGTCGGCGAGGGCGCGCTGATCCCGTTCAACACGGCAGACATGGAATGGCTGGGTGCGTTCCAGGCGGATGAGTACGGCTATGCCGTCTGGACGCCCGGCGAGCGCTTCCAGGACCTCAACGGCGACGGCCATTATGACGCCGGCGTTTCCGAATGGGGTATCGACAAGAACGGTAACGGCCACATCGACATTGCCAAGCGGGCCACGTCGTATGCTCAATTGCTCTCGGCCAGCGTCACGTACCCGCCGGAAGACGCTCCTGAGGGCACGGTCGCATACCTCAACAACTGGAACAACGATACCGAGTGGTTCGATAGTAACGGTGACGGCCAGTGGAACCTGGACGGTTGGGAGTATAACTTCCAGACTTTCATCATCACCAGCGCCGCCGGCCAGACGCAAACCGTCCGGCTGTTCCGGGGTGACTGGGGCGCCACGGAGATGTGGGTCGACCGCAACGGCGACAGCCAACTGGGTAACGCGGTTGACGTAGGTGCGGCGGTCGAGGGCGCCGAGGGTGTGCCGTCGAACCTGTTCTGGGATTTCGTATATGCGATAAACGACCCCGATCCGGAAAGCAATAACGCCGATACCGAGTATCTCGACGAGCAGATGAATACGGAGTTCGACTTTCCCGAGCCATTCGAGGATTACGTTCGGCGTTGGAACCCCGGCGCGCATGGCTTTAGACGCACCAGTGAGGAGTATGCTCGCGCGAACTTCCCGGGCGATGGCGACGCGCTCATGGCCCGCGTCGGCAACCACCGCTACGACCCGCCTGACGGGTGGGGCAACAGCGGCACGGCCACCAGCAGCAACAAGCTCCAGCGGGTCTCTGCGACGCTGGTCGATGGCGGAGAACGGGCCGAGCAAATGGCACGCGCCACCAAGATCACGCGCCCGCCGGAGGTGGGGCCCAACCCGTGGTCGCTCGAGGTGTTCTGGAATGAGCGCTTCGGCAGCGATCCGCCGCCCTGGATGACTACCATTCCGTATCTGCGAAAGTTCAATCCCGACGAACCAGTGCCGCCCATCGTCGGCGGGGACCCGCTCCTCTACTACCCGTTCGAGCCGAATGGCGGCGGGCCGTTCAACAATGGTAATCCGTATGAAGGCGAAGAGTTTACCGGCACCATTCTGCCGGACTATACCGACGTGAACACCGGCTGGTACGACGGCTGGGCGGAATTCGTCGATCTGGAATCGTCGATCTATCACACGGGCGGTGACGGCTACCTCGGTGAGATAACTTCGGCCTCCAACAACCGGCTGTGGGGCGAGGACGTTGGCCCCGGAACCTCCGGCGGAGCCGCGCCCGATGGCGCCGTCGAGCCCGGCGGCCCGCTGGCTTACAACGTGCACGGCGACGGCGGCTTCGACGGCGGCAACCAGCTCAACATCGAGTACATGACCTGGCGAACCGACGGCCAGAGCCTGACTGATACCGAGATTGACTTTGATGGCGACGGCGAGACCGACTGGGTCTGGTACCACCGCGACGTCAACCTCGACGGTCTGATCGACCTGGGCGAGGGCCCCGGGGTGGCGGGCGAGTACGGCCTGCCGAACCAGTCCATCCAATCGAACTATGGCGTGGACGAATGGCCCGGCACGCCGCCCAATGGCGGGCCGTCCGGCGCGTACCCCTACAACCGCCACCGTATGCTCGAGGATGTCGTGGCCGCCTTGGACGAGGCGGTTGACTGGGACAACTTCCTCGGTGGCCCCGGGCCGTTTGGGAACGTGATTTCCGGCGTGGTGCTATGTCCGGATGAGACGGCCCAGGGCATGTTCTCGCTGCCAGCTTCCTCGTTCGACCAGCCAATCCGTACTCGTGATGTGCTCAATCCGACCGAAGAGGGGCTGGAGCACTACGTACCAGTCATGTTCTTCGACGGATTGGGCATTGCTCTGAGCGCGGGGCAGGGTGAGGGTGGCACCTACGATCCCGGCGAGACGTTCCATACCACCTTCTCCGTGCACGAGTACTGTCATATGTGGGAGGGGTATCCCGACTTGTATGACTATGACGTCTATCGCGAAAACTTCAGCGGCGCGATTATTAACAATCCGATCGGCGCCTGGTGCATCATGGCGGGCAACTACGTACATCCGGTACCGATCCTCAAGCAGGATTCCGGCTGGATTACGCCGGTGGACATCACCCGCAATCTGGATCCAAGGGCCCAAACGACGATTGAGCTGCGCACCTGGGAGTTCGATCGCAACCGCACGGTCTTTGTGTACACCAATCCACTGTATCCCAGCGAGCAGTTCTATCTCTGGCGTAACTCGCCCGGCACGGTGCAATTCGGACAGCTTGAGATGCCCCCGGCCTTCGATGTGAATCACCCGGGGTGGGGCGTTCTGATTATGCACGTTGACCGCCAGGGCAACCTGGAGGATCTGCCGATCCAGCAGCGTGTTGAGAGTCACTTTATCTATCAGATGGTACAGGCCGACGGCTTGCAGCAATTGGAAGCTGGTACAAACAGTGGCGATGACGGCGACCCCTGGCCCGGCAGCAGCGGCGCCACCCAATGGGACCGCTCGACCGACCCGTCCAACGTCTGGTACGACGCCCAAAGTTGCGGCCTTGAGATTGTCGATATCCAGGAGCTAGTGAACTCCTCACTCGTGACGTTTTACTGGTCTCCACGCGAGTTGCCGACCTTCACCTGGCGAGCTTTACCAGATGTCTCGGTTAATGGCATATACTCGCTGCGCTATCGGGCGTATGACCAATATGGCGGTACGACAATCCAGTTCTACGCTGATCTGAGCGAGCCCGGCGAGGAGCCCGACTACGACTACCAGATCTTCCTGGGCAACACGACCAAGGCGCCCGGCGAGGTTGACGGCGTGTTCCCCGCGGATATCCGTGACCTGGCCGACGGAGTTTACACGTTTTATGCCCGACTACTGCCCGGCTTGGGTGTCGAAGGCAACTACGAGAATGGTTGGTCGGCTCCCCGAGCAGCGCTCGATAACCTGGGTGATGGCACGCTTACCGTGGACAGCACCGATCTGGCTATCGCGCGTTTCGAAACCTGGACCGTGACCTGCGTTAATGATTCAGCCACGAACTTTGAACAATGGGAAGTGGTCGGTTCCGAATCCGGCACGCAGGAAGGTCTGGCCACCACCAGTGCGATGTATGCCTCCGATGCCGACGAATTCGGACGTATCGCCCTCAACTTCATACTTAATCCCGGGCCGATTCCGTTCCGCGTGGGTGACACCTTCCGCTTCCTCACAACCGGCCTGACCAAACACAGCCAGGCCGTGCTGATCGACGAAGGCGAGGTCGTTGTACCGCAGGCTCCCACGGCGGTGGCCCGGGTCTCGGCGGGTAGCACGGTCGGCCTGGCACCGCTGACGTTGACCTTCAATCATGACGGTTCGAGTGATCCGCATGGGGCTTCACTGGAATTCACCTGGAACTTCGGTGATGGTTCCGAGGAATTCGTCACCCGGGATATCAATCGCCCCGTGACGTATACCTACGATACCCCAGGCCGTTATGACGCGACACTGACCGTCAAGAACGCCTTCAACCTTCAGGATCAGGATGCCATCGAGGTCGTGGTCACGGAGGCGCTCCCTCCCACGGTGCGCATCACCGCCGCTCCGCTGACCGGTGTGACGCCGTTGCGGGTGCAGTTCAGTGGCGATCTGACTACTGATCCCAATTCCGACACTCAGGGTCTCGACTACGCTTGGGACTTCGGTGATGGATCTCCACCGGTGCTGACGTCACGCACCGTGCACACTTACACGGATCCGGGTATCTACCTGGCGAGCCTGACGGTGACTAACCGGCCATATGGCAAGTCCGCCACACGCACGGTTGAAATCCGCGCGACCGGCACTACCGGTGGCGATCAGCCCCCAATGGCTATCATCGTGGTCAACAAACTATTTGGTCCGCCACCGCTGAATGTGACGTTCGATGCCACGACTTCGTTCGATCCCGAGGGCGGCGCGCTGGATTATGTCTGGGACTTTGACGATAACTCCGCGCTGGCTTACGACCTGCCGGTTGTCGAGCATGAGTACACCAGATCCGGCACCTATTACGCCACTTTGACGGTCACCGATGAGGCCGGCCAATCCGACCAGGCCACCATCGCCCTGGTCGTGACCGGCAACGGCGGCCCGGAGAGTCCGGTGGCTCAAATCATGGCCAGTGGTACCCAAGGGCCAGCGCCGTTCACAGTCACGTTTGACGGCACGGCGTCAAGCGATCCGAATGGCAGTGCCTTGTCATATGCGTGGGACTTTGGTGATGGCTCGCCCCAGGTGGCAGGCGATGTGGTAGACCATACCTACACCGAGCCGCGCCAGTACAACGTCGTGCTGGCGGTAGCCAACACCACCGGCGCGGTGGGCTCGACGACTATCAAGATCACCGTGACGTCGCCGGCCGATGGCCAATCCGGTCAACCAGCGCCTGGTACCGGTGATGTGGTGACTGAAATCCCACCTGGTTGCGGTCCCGGCTGTGGTCCGGTTGGTATGATGCCCATGGTGCTCACCTTGATCGGTTTAGGCGGACTACGCCGCTACGGCTACCGTAAACATCGCTAGCGCCAATGCCGTATAATTCAGGCGGGCACCATCGACCCAGGTTGGCGGTGCCCGCCTCTTGCTTTATCGCCGTGCACAGGCTTGCGGAGCTGACCGGTGCGGGGATCCGCTATCAGAATAATATGCTTTGTGATAAACTGAAGTGATAACTCAGGTGGAATTTACGGAAGCCAGCCGTGAGCGTGACTCAAGCCCTCTCCAAACGAATCAGAGAAATGCGCCGCCGTCATTTTGGCGCTCGGGGCGCGGCTGAATTCGCTCAGCGTCTGGACCTGCCCCTTGAGCAATATAAGCGTTTCGAGCGCCAGACGGTCCCGCCGGGCGAAATCATGGTACGCATGTGTGAGGTCACGGGCGAGGACCTGCAATGGCTGTTGACCGGGGTAGCGGCTCGGGGCACGGTGGTGATCTCCGGCACGCGCGCCCGACACCAGGAGCTGCTCACCAAGGTTGTCAGGCTGCTCGAGGAATACCCGACGTCTGCCTCCGCACTCGAATCATTCGTGGATCTGTTGGAAGTGGGAGAGCGGACGCGCACAACCGCCCAACAACAATTGACCGCGCCAGTTCCGCGCCACCTGATTCCAATATTCGACAGCCACGAGTTGCCAAGACGTTTAACCGAGCCCGAGAATGACGCCGAGCAAGTCGCTTTTCCTTTGTTGCTGCCGGAAATAGCGCTGACCGTTTCGCGGCGCCAAACCGCCCGCCTGGTCGAGCCGGCTGGCGAGTACGACCAGGCGGTATTCCACCAGGTGGAACTGGTGACTGTCGAGAGCCCTGACGGACCAGCACGACAATATGTACATAGCCCGGAAATCGTCGAGTGCTTTCCCGGCTTGTTTGGGGTGCGTATGCCGGACAATACCATGAGCCCAATGTGCAACGCTGGCGACACATTAATTGTCTCGGTCCAGAATCAGCCGCGCCCCGGGCTACCGGCACTTTGTCGGCTGGATGCCGAGCCCGGCATGTGCTGCCGAATCTGGCTGGACGCGGATGACGAACGTGTCCAGCTCGGCCGAATAGCTAACGGTGACATGGAAACCATCGCCCGCGCCGATATCTGCTGGGCCCTGGAAGTGCTGTATCGGCTCGCGCCGGCGGCATGACCCACAAGTACCTCCACAAAAGCACCAGGCCTGACCAATGCGCGTCGAGTGGCAGCAAACTGACGTTCACGTTCATCCGGCGGGAGCGCTCCGTGGCAATCCCACCCTGCCTGGATCCAAGAGCCTGACCAATCGTCTGCTGACGTGTGCCGCCCTGGCTGACGGACTGAGCGAGTTACATGGCGCGTCTCGGGCCGACGATGCCGAACAGATGCTGACTGGTCTCGCGCAAATGGGAGTTGCCATCGAGCGTGACGCGAATAACGACTACCTGCGAATTCATGGCTGTCGGGGATATCTGCCAGCCGACGGGAGCGAGATCAACGTCGGCCACGCCGGGACGGCGATGCGGTTTCTGACCGCCCTGGCGTGCTTGGGACACGGACATTTCCACCTGGATGGCTCGGCCCGCATGCGCGCCCGGCCGATCGGTCCCCTGGTAACTAGCTTGCAGAAATTAGGCGCCGGGATTGGTTACGCGGATATTCCCGGTTATCCGCCGGTTACCATGATGGCCAATGGCTTGATTGGGGGACGCATTCAGCTTGATTCACCCGCTTCGAGCCAGTTTCTCAGTGCGCTCTTGATGGTGGCGCCATACGCGCGGAATGATGTCTACATCGCGGTCGACGGCCAACTACCAAGTCGGCCCTACGTGGACATGACGATTGATGTCATGCGGCGCCTGGGGGTTGAGGTATTGGCCACGGATGCTCCCCGCTTTGTCGTCCCCGCCGGACAGCGTTATCAGGCTGGCCAGTATGACGTTGAGCCGGATGCCTCCGCCGCGACGTACTTTTGGACCGCCGCCGCCATAACGAGCGGGTGTGTCCGCGTGTCCGGTCTCACCCGCCAGAGCCGGCAGGGCGATGTGCATTTCGTCAACATCCTGGAGCAAATGAACTGCACGGTTCGTGAAGGTCCCGATTACCTGGAAGTGGCGGGTCCACGATCCGGCACCTTGCGTGGCGTGACCGTGGACCTGAATGAAATGCCTGACACGGCTCAGACATTGGCAGTGGCGGCGTTATATGCCGACGGGCCGACCAGGATAGAGAACGTCGCCAATCTGCGGATCAAGGGAACCGACCGTCTGGCGGCCCTGGCGGCTGAGTTGCAACGCCTGGGGGCGCGCGTGGATGTCCGGGATGATGGTTTGACGATTCATCCCGTGTCCGACTTGCGGCCGGCGGAAATAGAAACTTACGACGATCACCGCATGGCGATGAGCTTCACGCTGGCCGGTTTGGTTACGGAAGGCGTGGTGATCAAAAACGCCGGCTGTGTGTCCAAAAGCTTCCCGAACTTCTTCGAGGTGCTGGCGGGGCTATAACACAAGTATCGGTTACAGAATCAACATCGCGTCGCCGTAGCTGTAAAACCGGTAGCGCTCCTGAATCGCAAGCTGATATGCCTTGTGGATCAATTCCGGCGTTGCAAAGGCCATTACTAATGCCAGCAAGGTGCTGCCGGGCAAGTGGAAATTGGTCAGCAAGGCATCAACATGGCGGAATTCGTATGGCGGATAAATAAATATGTCTGTCCAGCCGGAACCAATTCCAACGTGCAAACCGGGCAGCGACTCCAACACGCGCACTGACGTGGTGCCCACCGCTGCGATCCGCCCACCACGTGCCCGGGCCGTCTGTAGAGCCGCGATGGTCGGTGGCAAAATCTCGTACCATTCCGCGTGCATCTTGTGCCGAGCCAGATCGTTGGCCTCGATGGGGGCGAAGGTACCCAGCCCGACGTGCAGTGTTACCTTGGCCTGCCGCACGCCGGCATTTGCCAGCCGCACCAGTAATTCAGTGGTGAAATGCAGGCCGGCGGTCGGGGCCGCCACCGCGCCCGCTCGCTCGGCAAAAACCGTTTGATAGCTTTCCAGATCCGCCTCGTCCGGCTGACCGGTTCTTCCAGCGGTATCCGACCGGATGTATGGCGGCAGAGGAGTATGTCCGATGCATTCCAGCACCACACCGGCGGGATCGGGTGGATCAAATTGTGCCGACCATTCACCGCGCTCGTGCTTCTCGCCGACGATCAAATCCCAGCTTGCCGTTCCCCAACCATGCAGGTCACATTTTAACCGTTCACCGGTTCGCAACCGGGCCGAGGGTTTCAGCAGCACGCGCATCTCGTGCTGGTCTTGGCAGAGGAACAAGGCCTCGATACGCCCCCCGGTCGCTCGGCGGCAGAAAAAACGGGCCGGGACCACACTCGTGTTATTGAGGACCAGGCAATCGTCGGCCCGCAGGTATTCCCCGACATCGCGGAAGGTACGCTGTTCGATACGCCCGCTGTCGCGGTGTAGCACCAGCAATCGCGAGGCGTCACGTGGCTCGGCCGGTCGCTGGGCGATCAGTTCGGGGGACAGCTCGTATTGCAATTCGCTCAGACGCATATCGCCTACTACTCTCGCAGTCTCCTGGGTAAGGCGGTCAGGCTCTTAGCATAGAAACCATCTAGCTCGATCGCCACCATGCCCAACAGCCTGCTTGTCTGGCAACCGGCTAACTGTATACTGGCTTTGTGTATCGGGGAGACATGTAACGGTCAGCACATGCGCAGCCCTCACATCCAGGTTACGATCAATCTCGACCAGATCCGCCTGGCTGCCGAAGCCATCCACCGACGGACCGGCGTGAAATTGATCGCGGTTATCAAGGCTGATGCCTATGGCCTGGGGGCCGTGCCCGTGGCCGATGCCCTGGCGTCCATGGCGGATGAGTTTGCCTATTTCTCAATCGAGGAAGCACGCGCGCTGGGCCGGCCCGGGATTGTACTTGGCCCGCCTGAGGGTGATCCGGCCGAATATCGCCGCCTGAATGTGCGTCCGGCGATAACCACATCAGCCGCTGCCCAGCGTTTTGCCGGCCTGCCGGTGGCCCTGAACATGGACAGCGGGATGCAACGATTCGGCTGTCGCCCGGAAGAAATTGATGACCTGTTCAAACGCTGTCAGGTAGCGGACGTCTTCACGCACGCCGTAACGCTCGCGCACGCCAGGCTGTTGCGAACAACCTGCCAGGGTAAGCCGGTGCCCATCCACGCCGCCGCCACCAGCCTGCTTGATACCCCCGAAGCCTGGCTGGACGCGGTGCGTCCCGGCCTGGCGTTGTACCGCGGCGCCGTCCGCGTGCACACCCGGCTCAAACATGTGCGCGAAACCACCGGCGGCGCGGGCTATTCCGGCTTTGAGTGCCGGCACGTGGGGGTGATTCTGGGAGGCTACAGCAATCTGCTAAGCCCCGGACCAGTGCTGGTCAACGGCCGGCGCCAGCGCTTGATTGAAGCCGGCATGAACACTTCTTTTGTTTCAGTCGATCCCACCGATCGCATTGGCGCTGAGGTGATTTTGCTGGGGGACAGCTTGGATGAAGCCGAGCTGGCGGCACATTTCAACTGCCGCGAACATGAAATCCTCTGTCGCTACACATCCATGGGCGCGCGCGGCTACGTCACGGCGGATTGAGTTGGGCGCTTCAGGCTGAGTTTTGTTGGTACCACTCGATTGTGCGGGCCAGGCCCTCGGCAAAAAAGATCTGGGGCTCATAGCCGATGACACGTTGGGCTTCCGTGAGCGCCGCCAGACTGTGCAGCACGTCACCCACCCGTGGGGCCTGGTATTCAGCCGCGATACTCGTGCCCAGGGCCTGGTTGATCAATTCCACGATATCGTTGAGCGTGGTCCGCTCGCCGCAGGCGATGTTTACGACCTCGCCAGCCAACTTGTCGGCCTTCAGGCAAAGCAGATTGGCGTTAACTACGTTCTGGACGAAACAAAAATCACGCGATTGCGCGCCGTCGCCAAATACGATTGGTGACTCGCCCCGCAGCATGCGGGTAACAAAGGCCGGAATGACGGCGGCATACTCGCTCTTGGGATCCTGCCGCGCCCCGAACACATTGAAGTAACGCAGCGAGATTGTCTCCAACTCATAGCAACTGGCGAAACAACTGCAATAATTCTCGGCGGCCAGCTTGCTGACGGCGTAGGGACTCAAGGGCTGGGGTTTCATCTGCTCGTGTTTCGGCAGCGTCGGCGTGTCGCCGTAGGCACTGCTGCTGGCCGAGTTGATGAAGCGGTGGGCGCCGGCGTCACGGGCCGCCAGGAGCAGGTTCAGGGTGCCGTTGATATTGACATCGTTGGCCTGCTCGGGATGTGCCACGCTACGGGGCACACTGGCCCGGGCCGCCAGATGAAAAACCGCCTCAACACCGGTGGTGCACTTGCGGGCAATCTCGGGATCACGAATATCACCCACTACCAGCTCGATATCATTCTCGATCTCGGCGAGATTGGCGCGGTGCCCGGTGCTGAGATTATCGAGTACGCGCACCTGGTGTCCCTGGGCCAGCAAACCGCGCGCCAGATGACTTCCAATGAATCCAGCTCCTCCCGTCACCAGGCACCCACTCATGCTCGTTCCTCCGGCAGATTGAAGAATTCAATGGCATTGGCCGTGGTCATCTCGGCAAACTTATCAAATGCCACGCCGCGCGACTCAGCCAGAAATTTCGCCGTGTGTACCATCAGCGCCGGTTCGTTGGGGAAGGTCCTTCGTACCGGTTCCGGCGACAGATACGGCGCATCGGTTTCAACCATGATCCGCGCGCCGGGCGCGTAGCGGGCTGATTCGCGAATCACGCCGGCATTTTTGAAAGTCACTACGCCAGTGAATGACAGCCAGCATCCCAGATCGAGCACCCGACGTGTCATTGCGACGTCACCTGAATAGCAGTGAAACACGACGCGCCCGGCAAGTTGTGGATAATCCGCGAGTATGTCACAAACACGTTGCTCCGCCTGGCGCGCATGGATCACTACCGGCCGCTCGACCTGAAGCGCCAACTCCAGTTGAAAGCGGAAGATCTCTTCCTGCTGTCCGGGCGAGGCGAAGTCATAGTGGAAATCCAGACCGGTTTCGCCGACGCCCACCAGGCAGGCGATATCAAAATCCTTCGACCATTTACCCCGATGCAAGGCTGCCAGGGCATCCAGCTCATCACGCGTGCATTTGGCCGCTTCATGGGGATGAATCCCGGCCACCAGCCAGACGTTGTCATGCTTGGTCAGGAGTTCGATTCCGGCGCGAGCTTCCGGCACGGACGTGGCGACATTGATCACGCGCCTGACATCAGCCTGCCGGGCGCGTGCCAGCACAGCCGTGGTTTGTGGCGCCAGTTCGCCAAAGGTCAGGTGGCAGTGCGTGTCAATGAGCATGAATCGCGGGATGCATCCTTATCCAGGATGGCGACGGCGCAGCGCGGCGACCGGGCCTACTCCACGTTTTGAATCTGTTCCTTGATGCGGTCGATCGCGGCTTTGATCTCAATAATATCTCTGGCGACCTGGCTATCGCTGGCCTTGGAGCCAATCGTATTGGCCTCGCGCAGCATCTCCTGCGCCACGAATTCCAGCTTGCGGCCGCTGGATTCATCACACACTGTCAAGCTAGCGAACTGCTCGAGATGGGCATCCAGCCGGCTCAGTTCCTCGCTGATGTCACTGCGCTCGGCGTAGATGGCCACCTCCTTTATCAGGTCTTCTTTCGCCAGTTGTACGTTACGTTCAGCGATCAGTTCACGAACCCGGCTGGCCAGCCGCTGATGGTAGTCCTCTTTGACGTGTGGGACACGGCTACGTACTGCTTGCAGGCGGGCCTGTATACTTTTGCAGTGCGCCTTCAAATCGGCCGCCAGCGCCTGCCCTTCCGTGGCGCGCATGACGATCAGACCTTCAAGGGCCTCGGTCGTCAGGCGCTTGATGGTATTCCAGCCTCGAGCGCGCTCTTCCTCGGTCAGCTCGCGCCGTTGGCAGATTCCCGGCAATGTGGCCAGGGTGGCCAGGTCAATGGTCGCGCCGGGGTCGTTGCCGGCGGCTTCCCGCAGTTGGGCTACATACCGGGTGATCGCGGCGGTGTTTATTTCCTGGGCTGCTTTGGCGGTCAGATCGCGTATATGCAAGCGCAGCGTGATACTCCCGCGCGTCAATTTCTCGCGCAGTAAACGCTCCACGTCGGTTTCGAGAAAGGCAAATGACTCGGGTAGATGAATGGCGGCTTTGAAATAACGATTATTGACGCTACGGATTTCAAGGTGGTGGAAATGACCCTCTTCTTCGAGTTGCCCTTCCCCGAAGCCGGTCATCGATCGGATCATCGTATCACCTGGATTCAGCTATGACTGGGATGACGCCTCTACCAGGGGCCGGGGGATCTGCTGCTCTGCTCTATCGCCAGCACCGGCTCAGGCGCTGTCTTCTCCGAATATCGGCTGCTGGGCGTACTCCAGCCGGCCAGTCGCATCGTCACTCTGCCACCGGCTGCCGGTATCGCCAGTTGGTGCCGGGGACTGTGGCGCGGGATTGTTGGGGGCCAACTGTGGAGGCCCCGGCACAAAGATGTAGTTCAGCAGAATGGCGGATAGCAGAAAGATGCCCGCGCCGATCACGGTGAACCAGGTCAGGAAATCACCGGTTTTAGCGCCAAAGGCGCTGCTACCACCTGTGCCCCCGAAAGCCCCCGCCAAACCGACACCCTTGCCACGCTGCAGCAGAATCACCACCATCAGCAGGATCGCTATGATGGAGAAAAAGAATGCCAGGACATTGTGATACCACAAGGCCAGAATCATGCCAGCTTCAACCTCGTCTGAGTGCCTGTGTTGGTTGCGGCCACCTGCCACAACGATATATCGACAGAACCCAACAGGATAACGTAATTAGCGCTTAGCCGCCAGTGTCGCGGCGATGATTGCCAGGAATGGCTCGGCCTGCAGGCTGGCGCCACCGATCAGTCCGCCATCCACATCCGGCAGGGCCATGATTTCCGGCGCATTATCCGGTTTAACGCTCCCGCCGTAGAGGATACGGACATTGTCCGCGATAGCCCCTAACAGGCTCCGTAATTCGTTCCGTAAGTGTGCATGGGCTTCCTGGGCCTGCGGCGGGGTGGCGACCTCCCCAGTACCTATCGCCCATACGGGCTCATATGCGATCACTAAATCCGTCGCCGAGTTGACTTGCGCTCCAACCAGCGCCGCCTGGAGCTGAAACGTCAGCACGTCGAGTGTCTGCTCGGCCTTTCGCTCGACCAGGGTCTCACCAACACAGAGAATGGGGATCAGGTCAACACTGCGAGCGGCGTGGAGCTTGAGGTTGATCATACGATCGTCCTCGTGATGGCTGATGGTATGTCGCCGTTCGCTATGGCCGATAATCACGTACTTGGCGCCACTTTCCGCAACCATGGCGGCGGATATTTCGCCCGTAAATGCCCCCCGCGGCTCGTGATACAAATCCTGAGCACCCAGGGCCAGGGGCCCAGCTAATGTCGTTTCCGCCAGCGGAAACAGGTAGACGAATGGCGGGCAGACAGCCATATCGATACCCTGAGCCGTTTCGGCATCGATCCCTTTGCGGATTTGTGTCACAAGCCCACGCGCCTCAGGCAAATTGAGATTCATCTTCCAGTTACCGGCGACAAATGGTCGACGCATGATATAACTCCCTGATCATCCAAGTAGCGCGAAGTGTACCAGCCACAGCCACCGATGGCACGCAGTCAGAACCACATGTCCCTCATCAAACCCACATTGTCACTGTAAGCTTCTTAATAACACATATTTACAATTACCGAATCTTAAAAAAGACCATAACCTGGGTGGACATACAAACTGGCGCAGCTACACTTTTAGCCTACATCTCGCATGACCGATGGGCAACGGTTCAGTCCACTGGGCGTGTGGTTGCGAGATATCGGCGTAAATCAAACGGAGATGCTGGGCATGTTGCGGTTCCGCGGACTTACACTGTGGGTAAGCTGCGCCCTGTTAATCGCGAGCTTTATGGCCGCGGAAGAATTGGCGGGGGCTGGAGCCAAAGACAGTTCCCGGCACGCGAGCGTTCCGAGGACCCTGCTCGAAAACGACTCGCTGACCGCGCTGTTGCCTGGTGAACCGAAGATTGAGCCGGCTACCGCGTTAATTCCGATCAGCTCCAAAGAATCAGCAACCCCTTCCGAACAAAACAGTGGCACTCGCTACCGCATCTGTCGCGTCACGGCTTATTGCGACCGTGGGCTAACTGCCTCGGGTGTACCAGCGGGATTGGGGCAGTGTGCCGCGCCGGCTGACATACCGTTGGGCTCACGGGTCTACATTCCAGCGCTGGGACGCGCCTTCATGGTAACAGATCGGACGCATCGGCGCTTCCGACACAATACCGTCGATATCTTCATATCTTCCCGCCAGGCTTGCCGCCAGTTTGGGCGCAAGTACCTGGAGTGTGAGTTCGCCATCATCGCGCACCCGCCGGCCTACGGCCAGGTGCAAGTCCATCCATGATACTGACCAAACATCGGAGCTCGATCAACTGGTCGGTTCTGGACAGGGGAATCCAGTGCATTGTTATGAGCAGCGCCCTATAATGCCGCGTGAGTGATTCGTATACCGTTATCCGCCCGCAGGATGGGTCCCGGCATCGATTTCCGATGGTAGGTGTCTGAATGCCCACTCGGCATAGTCATCAGTGCCCGCATCGTGAAACTGCCGGACTACTCGTGCGCGAGAAACTGGCTGGTCAGAACCGTCAGTTGGCCCAGCAACACCTGGAAGAATGCGAGAGTTGTCGCACGCTCTTCCGTCAGTTGACGGGCGACGCCTACCCGCGTTTTCGCAACTACACGATTATCGAACGCATTGGTGAAGGCGGCTTCGGCGTGGTGTACAAGGTCATCCACCATGCCAAGGAGCGCACCGAGGCGCTTAAGGTGCTTTTTGGCAAGACCCCTATTCGGGAGGCCTACTTCCAAAATGAAGTCCACCTGATTGCCAAGCTTCAACACCCGCACATCGCCACGCTCTACGAAGCCCATCTGAGCACGCCGCCGCTGTACTACACCATGGAGTTTGTTGAAGGCGAACAACTCGACAGCTATTTTCGCTCTCAACACGTCCCGCTGGTGGAACGTATTAATATTGTCAAATCCGTGGCCAAGGCGGTCGGTTATGCCCACGAGCAGGGCGTTGTCCACCGTGATATCAAGCCCCAGAACATCCTGATCGACAGCGCTGGCCAGCCACGTATCGTCGATTTCGGTATCGCTAAAAAGCTGGGGCTGACCGACGATGACGAGGACGGCAAGCCACGCTCGCCGGAAGGAGTGCTGGGCACCTTCGGTTACATCGCCCCCGAGCAAATTGCCAGTGAGCCGGTGGATGCGCGGGCTGATGTGTTCGCTCTGGGTGCGCTGCTGTATCACAGCATCACTGGTGAGCCGGCCAAGCTGGCCGGCCAGCCGGAGCGGCTGTTGCACAGCCTGCGCGAGCGCCAGGTGTTACGTGCCGAGGACCTGGCGGCGATCATCTCGCACTGCGTCGCGCCTGTGCCTGAAAATCGCTATGGCTCCTGCGAGGAACTGATCGCGGACATCGAACACTATCTCACTGGCCGCAAGATCAGTGTTTGCCAGAATACGCCGCTGGCCTATCGGCTTTTGCGTGGGGCTTTGTATGCTCTGCGCAGTTACCCGCTCTCCGTGCGTTTTTTCGCGACCGTGGCGATTGCCGGCCTGCTGACGATTCTGGCCTGGCGCGCCGAAGCACGCTGGTCGGTATCCGGGAACTCAGCGGCGGCGACAGTGAATACGCCCTCCACAACATTGGTGGTTTTCTCTGAACAGACCATCGCGGCCATCGCCAATGGGAGTATTGGCCTCGGCTTACCTGGACTGGACGCCACGAACCGCCGCAGTTGGCGGCTGATCCACGGACGTTTATTACAACTTCTAGCCCAGGCCGCGCCGCGCGCGGTTATTTTTGACTACCACATCCCGGAGTGTCACCCGGAGTATGACTCGGAACTGCTCAAGGGCCTGGAAGCCATGCGCGCCGCGGATATTCCGGTAGTGATAGGCGCACGTGAATTCGATATAAACAGCGAACCCAAGCTGTGCGCCAATATCCGGAAACTGGTATACAGCTACGGTTCGTTAGCCTCGACTACACCCGATACGCGGGCTCATACCGGCGCATGGGTGGTACCGATTTGCTTCCGGCGTGGATTTGCCAAGCCGGTTCCGGGCCTGGCCGTCGCGGGTTTTGCCGCCGCACGCCACCCACGGGCGGACGTCGATCTGGAAGTGCACGAACACCAGGTAGTCTTACGCTACCGTAGACACCAGTTTCAGGCTGGCGAGCCGGAGTGGCACACGCAGACCACGCGCATACCGATCATGCACGTCGATAAGATCGAGCGAGTGATGGGAGCGGGCATGTTGCAGCCTGGGGATCTGGTCTTCCAGATGCACATCGAAACCATCCCCCCCGAGGCGCCGGCCACGCCGCGGATACCACTGGAAGATGTGCTGGATGCGGATCGCGCGCAATTGCAAAAGTGGTTCGACCGGCAGACGATAGTGGTCGGTGACTTCCTGCCATCCGACCAGTATTCCACTGTTGGTGATCGGAAAATATTTGGATGTGAAGTGCATGTGGATGCCATTCGTTCGCTGCTGGCCGAAATGTACGTGCCACCGTTTGCCAAGCGGCCACTGGCGGCCACGATTTTCATGTGGTGTGCCTTGGCGGCGCTGCTCGTGGAAGTGATACCAAGGGGTTGGGCCACGCGGCTGCGCGCCACCACCTGGGTATGTCTGACGGCTTTCGTCGCGGGCGTATTATTGGTTACCTGCTGGATTTGGTGGGAGACTGTTTTCTGGGAAGTTCAGGTTGCCCTGGCACTCGGTTCATTGATGGCTACCGGCAGTGTGGCGTACCTGTTACAGGTGATCCGCGACCGGCAGATACAATTAGCCCCCGAAGGACGCTGGGCGCCGGATGATGACACGGTAGACAGCACCATGCTGGCGACCCTGACAGACGGCACTATGGATAGTACCCAGTCAGGCACTACATCCTGAACGCCGTGCCGACGGCAACTCGAACGGCAAGTAATAGCTTGTCCGGGGGTGGTCCAGCCAGGGAACAACCACTACGCACACTCGTTCGGTTGGCGGTGACCAACACGACCCGTGTGACGCGACGTGGTTTGGACCACCAAGTCCGATGGGCCCCGATCGAAACTCACCGGACCCGTGACAAACTCGTTCTCAGACCAGTTCGTGTGGCTAAGCTGACCACACGGTTAGCAGGACCAGTAGGGTAACGCTTGACAGCCACATGGCGGTTGCCATGTAGATGCCCCACCGGCGTTCCCGGGGCGTAAAGATCGGATCGAGCAGCGCCCGTGTCACGGCGCCATCTCGGAACCCAGACACACATAGTCGTAAATCTGTGCCAGGGTTCTCAGGAGTTCCCAAAGCCATGAAGGCCACATCTGAGCACCTCGGCTTCTTCCAAGACTCCGCCCAAAATCGGTCAAGAACAATCCGTCTCCAGCGCCATCGGCCATTGGCGCAAGGACCCTAAGTAATTTGTGCCTGACTTTGGGCTGCAGCGCAAATCTTGCTTGTCAATAACCAACCAGATGTGAGGTGTGTATCTCTCTATTCCCACAGGAGATATGATTGATAACCGCGGCGTAATCCGGGAGTATCCAGGATTATGGGCTTCGGTTGTGTAATTGGGACTGGCCCAGCGAATCCGGAAACGTGAATAATGAGCATTCCCATCGGAATACCATGGCGCCGGGCTGAACCCTTGCCGGCTCGTTTGCCGAGCGCGTGAAGATACCTGGTCAGGGATACGAGGACTGGCTCGCTACTGGTGAGCGTCGAACTCCCGAGGTCAACGATGTTAGGCCACTGGCTTTACGTGAGAATTCGTGCTGCTGAAAAAGCTCTTGAGAACGGTCGCGTCGAGGAAGCCTACGGCGTTGCCATCCAGGCTGATGTGCGCACACATCGTCGGGGACGAAAACTGTGTGAGGCTCTGGTTAAGCCCTTGCAGGCGCGCGCCCGGCTACATCTGCAAGCCGGACGGCATGTGGATGCGCTGGCTGACCTGGACAAGCTGGCCGCGATCGGTCACACCGGACCAGATTTCGAAACACTGCGCCAGCGGGTAGTAGGCCAGATGCGGGAGAAGCAGCACCGTGAAACCGATGAGCGCCAAGCATATAAGCGCGCCGCCGAGGATATTGACGCCGGTCGGCTCGAAACCGGGCGCCTGGCGCTAGACAACATCGATGATACGCAGCGGCGTGATGAGCTCCGCGAGGATCTCGATATTCGCTTGCAGCGCAGCGCGCAGCTACTCACCCAGGCTGACGAGGCTCTCAATCGTGGCGACGTCCTGACGGCGTTGCGGTTCTGGCGGGAAGCCCGCGAGCGACACGGTCGTAGTCAGTCGGCGGATGAAATGGCCACGCGGCTGGCGCCGGCCTTGCACAATACGCTTGACGAATGGTTTACAGAGGGGCGCCTGGATCGTTTTGTCGGGGCGTGCACCGCCATGGCCGCCATGCGCGCCGCCGATCCGGTCTGCGAGGAATATGAACAGATGGCGGACCTGTGCGCGCGTGGCATTGCCCAGCTACGTGACCGCGAGTACCCCGCTCTGCGGCAGACACTGCTACGGTTACAACAGACACGCGCTGACGTCCGCTGGGTGAAAGAAGGACTCGGCGTGTTGAGCAAAATCGCGGCGTCCCAAGAGAGCTTGCAGGCATCGCCTCTGGGCTTGTATACCTCGATGGCCGGCCCGGCCACCGCGATTAAGCTCACTCAGCCGGCCCCCCGACAACCGACGACGCCACTGGCCGGCCCGGCCACCAGCCTGATACCCAATGGCTTGCTGATGCTGGTGGATGGCTCCGGCAGCAGCCTGGTGTTATCTCAGGATTGCGTCTACATCGGTCGTGCCAGCAGCAGTCAACATGTGGATATCGCGCTGCCCGCGGACATTCAGGCGCATCACGCGGACATCCTGCGCGCCGGCGAAGACTACTTCCTCACGGCGTATGGCCCGGTCCGAGTCAATAATCGCACGGTTAAGCGTACTCTGCTGCGCGACGGCGATCGGGTGGTACTCGGGCCGAAGGCCAAATTTGTTTTTCGCAAGCCCAGTGTCAGGAGTACTTCGGCGGTGCTCGAACTTTCGCACCGTTGTCGTCTGGCACAGGACGTGAGTAGCGTCGTACTCTTTCGGGAAACATGCCTGATCGGGCCACAACCCAGTTGTCACCTGCGAACCAAGGAAGGCGAATCCCAGGTAGTGGTGTTCGACCGTGATGGTCAACTATATGGGCGTACGGCGACCGGAGCTGGTGGACAGCTCGGCGATCCCAAACCACTGACCCCAGACCAGACTCTCGATTTCGGAGATCAACGGGTGACGGTGAAGATATACACTGGTGGCAATCTCGGCCATCAAACCTGAATGAAGCGGCCGAGCCAGCGAGTATTTACGATGGTGCGCGAAGATCGAACCGGCGACAGATCAAGTGCGAAAGTTGACCGGTAGCTGAGAATGCAACACACAGCCGGCCACGGCCGGCTGGCGAACTGCGGAGGTGCGGTTGTGCCATACACATATAAACACGGAGACCGCCCACTGGAGGGTCTCACGGTGCAACGGGCCGTGGGCCGCGGTGGTTTTGGCGAGGTTTATTTTGCCCTGGCTGACTCGGGCAAGCAGGTAGCGCTCAAGTACCTGCGCGATAATCCCGAAGTCGAGCTGCGCGGCATTGCCCACGTCATGAACCTGAAGAGCCCACACCTGATCACGATTTATGATGTGCGCGACAATCCCCAGGGTGATCCGTTCGTCATCATGGAATACGTCGGCGGCCCGTCATTGCGCGACCTACTGGTAGCCGAGCCTGGCGGCCTCGGGCCGCAGAAGGCCGCTTTCTTTGTCGATGGCGTGGCCCAGGGCCTCGCGTATCTGCACGACCGGGGTATCGTGCACCGCGATCTCAAGCCGGCCAATATCTTTTATGATGACGGCTATGTGAAGATTGGCGATTACGGCCTCAGCAAGCATATCTCGGTCAGTAAGCACAGTGGCCAGACGGTCAGTGTTGGTACCGTACATTACATGGCTCCCGAGATCGGCTCCGGCAGCTATACCAAGGCGATCGATATCTACGCCCTGGGCGTGATTCTCTATGAATTGCTGACCGGGCGCCTGCCCTTCACTGGCGCGAGTATGGGTGAGATCCTGATGCGTCATCTCAGTGACTCGCCCGATATCACCGGCATTCCCGAACCGTTCGCCGGCGTAATCGCCAAGGCCCTCGCCAAGGATCCCAAGCAGCGGTATGCGGATGCCAGCGAGATGGTGGCGGCTCTGCGCCAGAATGCTGATTTTAGCGCCAGCGTCGCCTCCTTCGATCCGACTTCCCTCTCCAGGATTCCGCGACAGATTGTGCCTGAAAACGTCGAACGCACGGTTACCACCCCGCCGATTCCAGTACCGCCGCCCCCGCCGCTGGACGTGCGCGCCCCGTTGTCGATCCCCGGCGTGGCTGATCGATTGTCAGAAAAACTGCAAAAAAAGGCCGAGAAGCTCTCGCGGAAGTTTGAGAAGAAAGTGTCCCGGCTCGGCGGGCAGTGGACTCATCAGCCTCGGTATACTGCCCCGGCGCCCACAACAGGCGCGCCGCCAGGTGGACGACCTCACGGCCGCAAAGGTCAGATCTTCGTGCTGCTAGCTGTCATGGTAGCGGTCTCCATCGGACTGGGAGTGCTGTTTGGGGGGCGCTTCTCGGGCGAGCTCGCCACGGCCCTGGGATTCGGTCTGGCCGCCGGTACTTTTGGCTCCCTGCTGACGTACCTGAAGTTTCTCCAACGGACCCCGGCCCGTAGCCCCATGTGGGACCGGCTGGCGTATGTAGGTGTATCGGCGCTGTTAATGATTCCGGCTTTTGCCATGGCCGCGGAAGTAGCCAAGCCGGCGACACATGTACTGCTGGCCATGTTGGCTGCGATGTTGTTCTGTGATTGGACTCACTTGATCAACACCGGCCGGGTGGGGACGATTCGTGGTAAGCTGGCCTTTTGGCCTGCCATCGTGGGATTAATTGTGGCCGCTGTCGCTGGTGGTGGACACTACCTCTTCATGTCGGCTGCCGCCTGCGGCGCCTTGGCTCTGCTGACACAAGCCGGAGCGGCTTTGTGGCCAACATACGCGGTGGGCCGGGGGCATCGGCGCGCTGGTCGCTGGCATGCGCGCGGGCTAGTAAGCGATCCGTCGCCGGTTACCGAACAAGGTAGCCCCGCTTATGCCGCGGAAGCCTCGCCACAAGAATCGGCCGGCATTCCGGAACCACCCGCTGGCGTGTACCGCGCCAGTGACTCGACCTGGAGAAGTTCCGCCGTACCGCGCTCAAAGTTCTTCAGAATCTTCTTTGGCGTACTGACTACACTGGCAGTGATTGGCAGCCTGACGGCGTTTTTCGTCCTAGTGCTCGATCATCACGTCGCTGACGACTCCTCCGGCTTGCTGTTTGCGACACTAGCCGGGGTGGCTTGCATGCCTTTCATGCTGAGTAAGACCCTCAAACGCTACAAGGAGCCAGTCTGGCGCGGCACGCTACGCCCACTGTTTATCTCGTGTGGATTGTGCCTGGCGGCGGGGATGATCTCGATCCTGGCGTTTCAGTCACCGAGGGGTGATGAATTCGCCGGAACACTCTTCGGGCTCATCGCTGGAAGTGTGGTAACCCTGGTTTGTCTCGGGATTCCTGGCAAGAAAGCAGCGTCGCAATCATCCCAAATCCCTGGAGAGTTCGCCGAGCAATCCGCGGAACAAGCTGAAACCCCGATTGTGATCGACGCGGCGGCGCCCTCGTTCGTCGGGCGCACGGTGAATGCCGGCGTCTCCTTCCTGGGCAAGCTGCTGCTGGTACTCGGGCTGGCGCTAGCCGTCGGACATGATGCCCTGCAAGCTAAAGTCGATTCGATGTTCGATGAGAGCGACGTTTACCTCAAGGAACCCGGCGTTAAGGATATTGTTGATAGCGGAATTCCGGGGGCCCTGCTGTTGGGTATTACAACCTTTGGCAGCCTGTTATTGATACTGGCCCGGCGGCGCGAAGGTGGCCTACATCTGTTACGCGGTTGCCTGGGCTGTGCATTGATACTATGGGCGGTCGTCATGGTACTTGTTGTGTGTCCGGAGGCATGCTACGCGCTGTTCACCAACAATGACTGGTCAGATGTGGACTGGGATCAACACGCCTGGCCGTTGATATCGGTAGCCATACCGTTGATGGTCGCGTTTGTTCTGATGACCTGGCCCCGACGGCGAGCATCTGAAACTGTCGTGGTTTAACTGGAGTAAGCGAGACGACCATGGGTCCAGCTCCTGTCTTCTCGGGTGTGTCATTCGGGGTAATTGCCCTGGTATTGTTATTGCTGTTAGGTATTGCGGTGCTGGTATTACTGATCCGCAAACCAATGATCGGCTTCTTCTGCCTGTGCTTGCTGCTGATTGTTCTGAGTTTGAAACTAATTCAACCGATACCGTCCCCTCTGTCCAGCCCCAACCTGAGTGTGCAATCCGGTTCCACGCGCGTGGAGATCTCCGGATCGGAAGTCAACGTCAACGCACTCGCGTCGGCTCTTGATCCAGACGTGTTGCCCGAGTCGCTGGCGGGATACACTTTGAAGCTCGGCCAGCCTCTATGGAAAGAAAATAGCTGGCAAATCGAACCCAATCCGCAACCGATATGGCAGGGTGAACAACTGGTATTGCCGGTCACGGTAACCACCTGGGGCTCCGCCCAGACACCGTTGCCCGCGTGGGAAGACGACGCGCCTGCTGAATATGAGCAAGGCCTGCGCTCCCTGGCCCTGGCACACGCCACCGATCAGATGGCACTCTACCTGAGGGACCTGGCCAAGCGCTCTCCGCTTGAACACCGAGAGCTGACTAAAAAACTGCAGCTATTGATGTATCCCTCTCAGTACGAGGCCCTCGCCAGGGAACTGTGTGCTACCTCAATCAGTAAAGCCAGCCCCGACACCGTCAGGATTGAGCGGCACCCGCCCGCTGACGACGTGGTCGATAGCGGTCCGGCTGACAGTTACGTGCTGCATATCACCGTCCCACGCCGGTACATTCTCGCGGCACTCCCTTCCGCTCGTGTGACTTACCATGAGACGCGTTCCCGCCAGACCTGGCTGGGCTCCGCCGTCATGGCCCTGGGTGTGTTGGGTCTGGCTTACGTGGTCTTGAAGCTCAGCACGCGCCGGGCCTGCGGGCGGCACACCTGACAATGTAATACATCCCGGCTGGTTGGCGGGCGGGCAACTCCGAGTTATCTTGCCAGGATTGAAGGGCGACCGGGTGAATTCCGCCGATGACGCGGAAACTCACCGGCGTTTGTTATCATTGTTCGACCCGACCGGTGCCCCGATAGTCCCTACTGCGGGATGCTCTCATGGCCGCCAGCGAAGCTGATGCTTATCTGATCGAAGCCGTGCAAGCCGGCGACCAGCAGGCCTGGCGCGAGGTCATCGAGCGCTACCAGGGCCGCCTGGTGAGCTTCGCCCGCCGCATGCTGGCGCAGCGCGGCGACGCCGAGGATCTCGTCCAGGAAACCTTTTTGGGTCTGATGCGCAGTCTGCCGAGCTACGATTCCAGCCGTTCGCTCGAAACCTACCTGTTCGCCATCCTGCGCAACAAGCTGCACGACTACTTTCGCAAACACAGCAAGGGCCAGCGCAAAAGCCTGGACCAGTTGGAGTTGGACGAGACGCCCGAGGCCTGGCTGGATGCCCAGACGCCCAGCCGCTACGTCGCCGGGAAAGAGGATCTCGCCGCGCAACGGCGGGCGCTGGTCGACTGTTTGCGCCAATGGGTGGAGCGCTGCTGTGATCAGCGGCGATTCCAGGATTTGATCGTGGTCGAGATGCTGATCGTGCTCGGCTTGCGGAACAAGGAAGTCGCCGAGGATCTCGACCTGAGCGAGACCGCCGTCGCGGGCGTCAAGTTCCGCGTGCTGGAGCAGTGGCGCAAGCTGACCCAGGCGGCGGACGCCGGTCATGAATGGCAGGAGGCCGATCTGGCCCAGGATAGCACCGTCGCACACATCTGGCGCGAGGAGGGCATCTCCTGCCTGAAGCGTTCGACGCTGGGTCGTTACCTGCTGGGCGTGCTCGACGAGGACTGGAACTTTTACATCGACTTTCACGCCAACCAGGCCGGCTGTGACCGCTGCAACGCCAACCTCGACGACCTGCGCGCCGAGGACCAACGCGACGCGGACGCCCACGAACAACTCCGCGAACGCTGCTTCGCCTCCAGCGTCGGCTTCCTCTCCCAGCGTCCTGACAGCTCACCAGGTAACCGCCAAGACGCCAAGAGCGCGAAGGACGCCAAACAAATGTAGCGCGCGGATCGGATGATTGCCCTGGCTATTAGGATACTTGCAGCTTAGCGCGTTTGGTTTCGATATCGGCCATCAGCTTGTCGAATGAATCGGCGAACAGCTTGACGCCTTCGTCCAGCAGGGCGGCAGTGACCCATTCCATGTCGACCCTCAGGCCGGCTAACTCGTCCAAATAAACCGGGACACAATACTATTTCTCTGCCCGGCGGGGTCGGCCGCGGCGGTTGGGGGTCAGCTTGCGTCGTGTGATGCGCTCGGCTCGTTTGATGAACGCTCTGTCGCCGCAGGGGCGGCCGGTACGGGTTCTGCTCTGTACGAGCTGGACCTGATCTGAGCTGCGGTCGGTATTGAGGAACTCGCGCCAGTTGGGAATCAGCCCTATGAGGTCACGGTCCTCGACCAACGCGTCTGTCGCGCGCCGCCCGACATGGAACCGGGCGCTCGACCAGGCGTGGTCCCAGGGCCGCTTGACCATCCCCGCCCGGACGGGATTGTGCTCGATATAGTGCACGGCGGTCAGCAGGTGCACCTCGTCGAGCGGACAGGAGTAGAACCGCCCCTGGAAAAGATAGCCGCGAACGCCTTGCCGGAGGTTCACCCAGCGTGTGTAGCGCCGGTGAGCCTCGCCGATCGCGCGGGCCAGGCTCGCCTCCGTAGACGGGACGGCGACGAGGTGAACGTGGTTGCTCATCAGGCAATATGCCAGGAACCGCACTCCGTGCAACTTGCCCTGCTCGGCGAGCAGGCGCAGGTAGGTCCGGCGATCCTCTTTGCCGAAGAACACCGGCAGCGAGCGAACGCCGCGCTGCGTTACGTGGTGCGGCACTCCTGAGATGACGACACGGGCGATGCGAGGCATGGCGTACGAGTAGCCGATCCGAGCACTGCTGTCAAGTAATTAGTATTATGTCCCGTATTTCTCCCGGATTTCTCCACTCCGTGCAACTTGCCCTGCTCGGCGAGCAGGCGCAGGTAGGTCCGGCGATCCTCTTTGCCGAAGAACACCGGCAGCGAGCGAACGCCGCGCTGCGTCACGTGGTGTGGCACTCCTGAGACGACGACACGGGCGATGCGAGGCATGGCGTACCAGTAGCCGATCCGAGCACTGCTGTCAAGTAATTAGTATTATGTCCCGGATTTCCTTTGTCCCGGATTTCCTTGTCCCGGATTTCTGGGACTTCAGCATGAGTAGATAGTGACGGCTTTTCGCGCGCGAGCGCGTGATCCACTTTGGACCGTGTGTACAGGATGTGCTCCGGCCACTCCTAGTGCGTTTCGGAATCCTTGGCAAAGACGTAAAGGACGATGTGGGTTTCGTGTTCCTGGTGCCGCTCGATCCAGGACAACAGGTTCTCAATCCGTTTGCAGCAATCTCGCATCAGCAGGTTGTCATGCGGCGAGAGTTCCTCCACGGCGATACGAATGCCGTCGATCAGGCGCTTTAACTCGATGTGCTCATGCTTGAGTAGCTCCACCTGCGGCGCCAGCGAAGGGCGGGCTTCCAGGATCGGGTGCAAATACCCACCTGCCTCCATCGTATCCATGTGTTGGCGGGTGGATACCATCGCGTCCTCGAAGCGGGTGCGCAACTCTTGTACCCATTGTCGGCGATCACCGCGGGGCGGTCGGGCCATGATCTCGCGCAGGCAATCGGTCACCTCTCCCGCCTCGCTATGATCGTGGCACAGCCATCTGACGACATCTTCCACTGGCATGATACTACCTCCAGGTCGTACTGTTGCGACATTGCCCGCGCATCGCAGTGGCATACATTACCCGCCCGCGTCCCTGGATATCCGGGCTGCTCGTCACCCTCAAGAAGAGCACGCCACCTGATGGAGGGGCGGTTACAGAACTGATTGTCTAAATCTTATTATCAACCAAGCACCTGGCCGATGGCAAGTCTAAACGTGACCATCCGCCGGTAAATTCACGTTTTCTCACGGTTCACCGCCAGATCATTGACAACTGTTCCACCGACGGAACGACCGGAATAAGCCCCGCGCTCAGACCTACGGTTTACCGGCAGCCGACAGATTCGCGAGATTGCCAGTCATTCAGATGCATCACAGATTGACTTGGCGACATAGCCATTGTTAGCATGTTAGTTAAGCGCGTTAAATACGAACTCGGTTAATCATATGCATCCGCGGATCGGCACACGAGCTGCTTCCAGACATGGTGAGGAACTGGAGAACCAGGATCAGTTCCAGCGGCTCTTGCGTTACAGTCATATCTTTGCATCCGCCATACACGAGATCCTGGACGTTCAACTGCTAAAGGAAATCAGTCCGTCTTCACTATCGGCCTCACAGTTTCACGTCTTGCGCCTGCTGGCCATGAACGGCCGGCACCAGGTCGGCGAGGTGGCCGGGTACCTGGGCGTAAGCCCGCCCGCCGCCACGAAAAACATCGACAAGCTCGAACACCTGGGATTGCTCGCGCGCTCGCCGTCCAAAGGCGATCGAAGGGCGACGTTACTCACGGTGAGCCGCAAGGGTCGGCGGCTGGTGCAAAAATACGAGGAACACAAAACGGCCCGTTTGTCACCGGTGCTTGACCGCTTTGGAGCTCCGGAGATCGAACAGTTCGCGGACTTGCTGGAGCGTTTCGCGGTCTCATTGCTGGATACGGGCGGCGCGGCCACCAAGGCGTGTCTGCGCTGTGCGGCATATATCGAGAATGAATGTCCCGTGGGACAGATCCACGGCGGCTGTCCATATCAGGCGGCGCGCCGAGCGCACACTGGCCTGGATACGCCGGAGAGGGATTGATGAACCGGGAGCGCGGCCCAGCCGCGACTTAAGAGGATAGCTTCGCGGAGTGTCCGATGAAATACTGGCGCAAACCACTCGACTCCGATCGAATCAAGATCCCGCATGGTGAAGTGCACATCATTGCCGATCGCTGCAAAGGCTGCGGCTTCTGCGTCGAATACTGCCCGAAAGACGTACTGGAGATGTCCGAGGAATTCAACCGCAAGGGTTATCACCCGCCCAAAGTGGTCAAGCACGGTGAGTGCGTAAACTGCAACCTGTGTGAAATGATCTGCCCGGATTTTGCCATTTACAGCGTGCCCATGCCAGACGGGGACGTCGCGGCGGATGCGAACGTAACGCCGCCGGACGAGAGTAGCTCGCCCGGATCCGGCGAGGTGTAAGTAAGGAGGATCGACTTTGAAAGCGGACCCAAAAGGTGTGCTGACCGGCGCCCACTATCTGGATGGCGATTTTGCCTGTGGCGAAGGGGCCATGGCCGCCGGCTGCCGGTTCGTGGCCGGGTACCCCATCACGCCCTCGACGGAAGTAGTGGAGCGCGTCGCACGGCGTTTTCCATTCATGGGCGGGACGTTTATCCAGATGGAGGACGAGTTGGCCAGCATGGCGGCGGTGGTCGGCGCTTCCTGGACCGGTACAAAAGCCATGACCGTGACCAGCGGCCCAGGCTTCAGTCTGATGATGGAGAACATCGGCCTGGCCGCGATGATGGAAACGCCCTGCGTGGTCGTGAACGTCCAGCGCGGGGGCCCATCCACCGGCCTGCCAACCATGGTGGGACAGGCGGACATGATGCAGGCCCGCTGGGGTTCGCATGGCGACTATGAACTGATCGCCATGAGTCCGCAGTCGCCCCAGGAGGCTTTCGACCTCACGGTGGACGCCTTCAATCTGTCGGAGCGGTACCGCGTGCCAGTGATGTTCATGATGGATGAATGCGTCGGCCATATGACCGAGAAGGTTGTCGTGCCGGCCGCCGACGAGATCGAGGTCGTGCCGCGCAAACTCACGGGCGAATCGCCAGGGAAGTTCCTGCCGTACCACGTCAACGGCAATCTCGTGCCGGAGTTCGCCCGCGCGGGGGACGGCTACCGCTTTCACACGACCGGCCTGACACACGACGAGCGCGGCTACCCGGTGATGAGCGCCGAGTGTCAGGAGACGTGCGTGCGGCGGTTGCTGGAGAAGATCAGTGCCAATGCCGACGACATCGTGCGCTTCGACGAGGAGGAGACCGCGGGGGCCGACGTGGTGGTCGTGACCTACGGCATCACCGCGCGTGTGGCCCGCATGGGTGTCGATCTGGCGCGAAAGAAAGGCGTGAAAGTTGGCGTGATCCGGCTGATCGTGGTCTGGCCGTTTCCGGAGAAGCGAATCCGGGAATTGTCCGGCCAGATCAAGGCATTCGTCGTCCCGGAGATCAACTACGGCCAGATGGTGCTGGAGGTGGAGCGCTGTGCCGCTGGAAGGTCCGCGACGCTGTCCGTCCCGCACGGCGGCGGCAGCGTACATGATCCCAACGTGATATGCGCGGCGATATTGAAAGCGGCGCGCGGCAAGGACGGAGGATCGCGGAAATGAGTACGGTGACAAATCAGACTGATATCAACGCCGATAATCATCCGATCGCGCCGTACTTGCGGATGGATCGCATCCCGCACATCTGGTGTCCGACCTGCGGGATTGGCACGGTCGTAAAGTGCTTCGCGACGGCGCTGGAAGAGTCAGCCGTCGATCTGGAAAAGGTCGCGATCGTCTCGGGCATCGGCTGCACGGGCCGCGTGGCGGGTTACATGAATCTGGATGCCTTTCACACCACGCATGGACGGGCGATCCCGTTCGCCACCGGATTGAAGCTCGGCCGGCCGGAGCTGCTCGTGGTGGTTTTCTCCGGCGACGGCGACCTGGCGGGCATCGGCGGCAACCACTTTATCCATGCCGCCCGGCGAAACATCGACCTCCTGGTGGTCCTGGTGAACAACTTCATCTACGGCATGACCGGCGGGCAGAACGCGCCGACGACGCCGCTGACGGCGAGATCGTCGACCATGCCGTACGGAAACTTCGAGCGGCCGTTCAACCTGCCGCACCTGGCGGAGAGCTGCGGAGCGAGCTACGTGGCGCGTTGGACCAGTCTGCATATTCGCCGGCTGACGAAGTCATTGAAGGAGGGCATTCAACGGACGGGTTTCCGGTTTGTTGAGGTAATCGCGCCGTGTTCGACACTGTACGCGCGGTTGAACAAGCTGGGCACCGGCTTCAATCTGATGCAGTTCTATCACGACAACGCGGAGATCCGCCACGGGGCGGACACGCGCGAAGTGGATATCGGCTTTCAGGACACGATCATCTGTGGGAAGTTCGTGGACCAGGAACGGCGCACCTTCTCCGAAATGATGCACGCGCACTACCGCAAGGTATTGGGTGACAAATACGTGCCAATGCCGCCGGAAGGAGGCTGGCTCCATGAATAGAACCGAGATTCGCATCACCGGATTTGGCGGCCAGGGCGTGGTATTGTCGGGTTACATCATCGGCCGGGCGTGCGCGATCAACGCCGACAAGCACGCGACGATGATTCAGAGTTTCGGACCCGAGGCACGCGGCTCGGCGTGCAGCGCCACGCTCACGGTCGCGGATACCGAGGTACTGTATCCCTACATTCGGCAACCCGACATTTTCGTGGTCATGTCCGCCGAGGGCTATGAAAAGTACCGGGATGAACTCAAAGAGCACGGCATCCTGGTATACGAGAAGGACCTGGTGCGGCCGACGATCAAGGAAGGGCAACCATCGTTCGGCGTGCCATCGACGCGCATCGCGGAAACACTCGGCCGTTCGATCGTGCAGAACATCGTGATGCTGGGTTTCTTCACCGCCGTCACCGGGCTCGTTACCCGGGAAGAGATGCGCGCCGCGGTACAGGGCTCCGTGCCGCCCGGCACCGAGGATTTGAACCTCAAGGCCTTCGACGCCGGCTGTACGTATTTTGATGAGGAGTACGGGCACAAGGCGATTCGGCAAAAAGCGGCCGGCGCCGCGGCGGACCAATCGGGATAAAGCTAACCGCCATCGAGGTAAGCTGGAGTGAGAGCTTCGAGTGGACAACCGGAAGACGACCCGAAGCCGGTAACGGACAAGCGCGCCCTGGTAATCGGCGGTGGTATCGCCGGCATCCAGGCCGCCCTCGATCTGGCCAACGCGCGCGTGCGCGTGACCCTGGTGGAGAAGTCGCCGACGCTGGGCGGCCGCATGGCCCAGCTCGACAAGACCTTTCCCACTATGGACTGCTCGATATGAATTCTCGGGCCTAGGGCCATGGATGCCGGTCGGCATCCCTTGATCGAGGTGGTCACGAACGCGGAAGTCATCGGCTGCGCGGGGAAGCCGGGGGACTTTCGCGTTCGCATCCGGAAGGAGCCGCGCTTCGTGCGCGAGGACCGTTGCGTGGCCTGTGGACTCTGCGTTGACATGTGTCCGCAGGTCGGCGGCAACGAGTTTGACGTCGGGTTAAAGGCGCGCAAGGCGATCTACCGGCCGTTCCCGCAGTCCGTGCCGGCCACTTACGTCATCGATCGCGAGGCCTGTCTCAACCTCGGGGGCCATCTCAGCGAGAGACAACGCCAGCGGCTGGAGCGCATCCAGGAAATCAAGCAACGCAAGAAACCCGACTACCAGAACAACATCCTGGTCTGCGGACACTGTGCCAAGGCCTGTGACGTCGAGGCCATCGACTTCGACATGCGGCCGGAGGAGTTTGAGTTCGACGCCGGCGCGATTCTGGTCGCGGTGGGTTTCCAGGAGTTCGACGCGCGGAAGCTGGGTAACTACGGGTATGGGCGTTTTCCAAACGTCGTGACCAGCCTGGAATTCGAGCGTATGCTCAACGCCTCGGGCGTGACGCAGGGTCACGTGGTGCGGCCGTCGGACCTGAAAACGCCCAAACGCATTGTCTTCATTCAATGTGTTGGGGCGCGTGGGGAGGGTGGGCGACCTTACTGTAGCCGTTTCTGCTGTATGAACGCGGTCAAGGATTCCATGCTGGTGCGGCAACATGATCCGGAGGTGGAGGAAGTCACCATCCTCTACACCGATCTGCGCGCGTTCGGAAAAGGGTTTGACGACTTCGTGCAGCGCTCACGCGATGAAAATAGTGCGACGTACATCCGGGGGCGACCGGCCAAGGTCGATCTGGTGCCGGAAGACGATACGCTGGAAGTGTTCGTCGAGGACACCCTGGCGCATCGGCAACGCCGAATCTCCGCCGACATGGTAGTCCTCTCGGTCGCCGCGGCTCCCAACGACGGGGCCATCAAGCTGGCCGAAGTATTAGGTATCGAAACAGATCAATACGGATTCATTGCCCGGCGCGATCCGTCCATCTCCGCGGTGGAATCCACGCGCGAGGGAATCTTTGTCTGCGGCAGTGCCGTGGGACCGCAGGTGATCCCGGACAGTGTGGCCCAGGCCTCCGCGGTGGCGGCCCGGGCCCAGTATTTCCTGACGGGGCATCGCATCGAAAAAGAAGAACGCTCCGTGCCCCCGGAGGAGGCGCTGGATCTCTCCGGGCCACCACGTATCGGGGTGCTGGTCTGCCATTGTGGAATCAACATCGCCGGCGTGCTGGACGTGGAGGACCTGGCGACGCGGGCGGCGGCACTTCCGGATGTGGTTGTTACCAATGACCAGCTTTTCGCCTGCTCGGCCACCGGCCAGGATGAGTTGGCCGACCTGATCCGGGAGCACCGGTTAAACCGAATTGTGGTGGCGGCGTGTACGCCGCGAACACACGAGCCGATCTTCCGGGAAACGTGTGCTCGGCTGGGCTTTAATCCATATCTACTCGAAATGGTCAACATCCGGGACCAGTGTTCATGGGTTCACGCCGAGGACCGCGCGGCGGCCCAGCAGAAGGCCCGTACGCTGATTCGGATGGGTGTGGCGCGGGCGCGACACCTGGAGCCGTTGCAGGAAGGCGAAGTGCCCATGACGCAAGCGGCCCTGGTGGTCGGCGGCGGGATCGCCGGCATCCAGGCGGCCACGGATCTGGCGGCACAGGGTTTTCCGGTAACGCTGGTCGAGAAGACCCGCTGGCTGGGTGGTCGGTTGGCAGTCCCGAATCTCAAATACCTGTACCCCAACATGCGGCCGGCGGCCGAGGTACTGGAAACCAAAATCAAACGCCTGAAAGCCACCAGCGCTCGTGTCCTACTGAACACCGAAGTAGAAAACATCACCGGCTTTGTCGGCAACTTCGAGGTGGCTTTGAAGGGCAAGACCGATACCACCCTGGCGGTCGGGGCAATCATTCTGGCAATGGGAGCCGATCTACATGATCCACAGGGAGAGTTCGGCTACGGCCGGTTGCCCAATGTGATTACCAGCCAGGAACTCGAGCGGAGCTTCTGCGATGATGCCGCCGGTCCGATGATCGCCGGCGTGCGACCGGCCCACGCGGCGTTCGTGCTCTGTGTGGGCTCGCGCGATCCCGAGAGCTTCTCCGGGTGCTCGCGCTATTGCTGTCCCACGGCGATCAAGCAGGCGCTGCAACTCTGCGGACGCGGCATAAACACGACCGTGTTCTACCGGGACATACGCACCATCTCGACCGGAGCCGAGGAGATGTACCGGCGAGCGCGCGGGGCCGGGGTGCTGTTTATTCGTATTCCTCCCGGACAGAAGCCGGAAGTGTTGGGAAAGGAACGGGCCACGGCAATACGGTGCTTCGATGAGCTGCTCGGCCGCGAACTCGAAGTGCCAACCGACCTGGTGGTTCTGAGCGTCGGCATGCGTCCGCGGCAGCCGGATACGGCGCAGTTTCACGACATGCTGAAGATCAGCCTCGGGCTGGATGGATTTTTCCTCGAGCGACATCCGGAGCTGGCCCCGGTGGAGACCGCGGTGGAAGGCGTGCTGTTGTCCGGGACGGTCCAGGGTCCGAAGGACATCGTGGACACGGTAGCACAGGCTTCGGCCGCCGCTGCCAAGGCCTCGGTGTACCTGGCCCATGACAAGGTGAGTCTGGATCCGGCGGTAGCGGTGGTCAACGTGGAGAAGTGCCGGGCCTGTGGTAAGTGTGTCGAGATATGCCAGTTTCAGGCCCCACAACTGATCGAGAGCGCGGACGGCACGTACACCGCCCGGATCAATGCGTCGTTGTGCAAAGGGTGTGGGACGTGCACGAGTTGGTGTCCGTCCGGAGCGATCACCGCCAAGCACTTCACGGATGTTCAGGTGAACGCCATGATCGACGCGTTCTTTGATAAAGAGCCGCAGGCTTCAGCCTGCGCGGCGCCCGAGGATTGAGACAGGTATGCCATCCAAGTCCCGCGATAAAACGAATACCAAGCGCGATACCCAATGGAATCCGAACATCGTGGTGTTCGCCTGCAACTGGTGCTCTTATGCCGGGGCCGATACGGCGGGTGTGTCGCGGATTCAGCATCAACCGCATTTTCGCATGATTCGTGTGATGTGTTCCGGGCGGATTCAGCCCGGTTTTGTGCTGCGGGCCTTTGAGAAGGGGGCCGACGGCGTGCTCGTGACCGGCTGCCATATAGGCGACTGCCATTACGTCTTTGGGAATGAACGGGCGCTCGAGCAGTTCGAGAAAACCCAGAACATGGTCAAGCTCCTGGGTCTGGAGGCGCAGCGTTTGCGACTGGAGTGGATCAGCGCCGCCGAGGGGGCGCGCTTCGCAGAAGTGATTAATGAGTTCACCGACCAGGTGCGCGCTCTGGGACCGAGCCCGGTCAGCCGCAATTCACGGCCGACGGCAAAGGCCGCCTCGCCGGAATGTGCCGCCGACGAGCATTAGGGAGTCGATGTCAATGCCAGAGTTTGCCGGAACAGTCAAGAACACGCGTGCGTGGGCCTGCTACGACTGTGGGAAGTGCACCGCGACGTGCCCGATCACGCGCACGGGCGGTGACTATAGTCCGCGCCGGCACGTCTTAGCCACCAATCTGGGGCATAAGCACGAGGTACTCGAAAACGGCACGCTGTTCACCTGCCTGACATGCGGCCTGTGCGAGCAACGCTGCCCGGCTGACGTGGCGTATACCGATCTGGTTCAGAAGTTGCGGGAGCTGTCCTATCGCGATGGCGTCGAGCCGGAATGCCCGCACGGCGGGGCCTTGCAGTCGGTCATGCGGATGATGGCCAAGGGCGGAACACAGCAGAATCGTCTGGGCTGGTTAAGTGATGAATTGAAGACCGAGCGCAAGACCGGTGACGTGTTCTACTGGACCGGCTGCACGATGTACTACGACGCCTTCTTCGCCGAATTTCAGGCCAATACGCTGGGTGGGACGCGCGCCGCCATCCGACTGATGAATGCCCTGGGTGTGGTCCCCGTGGTCTCGGAGGAGGAGCGCTGCTGCGGGCACGACCTGCTCTGGAACGGCGATCGCCACAGCTTCGAGCTGCTCGCGAAACACAATGTGAAGCTCGTCGCCGAGAGCGGCGCGGAGGTCGTGGTCACATCCTGCGCGGAGTGCCTGCGGACGTGGAAGCTTGATTATCAGCAGTACTTCAACAGCCGGCCACCGCGCATCGTGCATCTCAGCGAGTTCGTCGACGACCGTCTGACACAATTGAAATGGAAACCAAATGGCCAGCGCAAGGTGACTTATCAGGATCCATGTCGCCTGGGGCGCCATTTGGAGATCTACCAGCCCCCACGGCGGATGCTGAAAGCCCTGCCGGGGGTTGAGTTGGCGGAGATGCGGCGTTCGGGACCGCGGGCCATGTGTTGCGCGGGGGGCACCTGGAGTAACTGTGACCGCTATGCCAAGCAGATTCAGGTGGAGCGGTTGCGTGAAGCGCGGGCCACCGGGGCGGAAGTGTTGGTGACGGCGTGCCCGAAGTGCCAGATCCACTTTCGCTGTGCGATGCAGGATCCGAACTTACGGAGCGAGATTGAAATCGAGCTGCGCGACCTGGCCGAGATGGTGATCGAGGCCATCGCGTAGGGGCTTGGCGTATGAGGAAGGACCGCGAATGGTAGTATCCAAAAACGCAAGTCACGAGATTCGCATTGGCGTTTTCGTCTGTGACTGCGGGCTGAACATCGCCGGCACCGTGGACACGGCCCTGGTGACGGAGTATGCCATGGCGCTGGCGGGTGTCGTGTGCGCGATCCGCAACAAGTACACCTGCGCCGATCCGGGGCAGAACGAGATCAAGGACGCGATTCGCGAACACAAGCTGAACCGCGTCGTGATTGCCTCCTGCACGCCGCGCCAACACGAACCCACGTTTCGACAGTGTGTCCGCGAGGCGGGCTTGAATCCATATCTAATGGAAATGGCCAATCTACGGGAGCACTGCTCCTGGGTACATTCGGGCGATCGCAACGGCGCGACCCAGAAAGCCAAAGACCTGGTAGCCAGTGCGGTCGCCCGGGCCCGCTTTCTACAGCCGCAGGAGGAGCTCACGGTTCCGGTCACAACGCGCATCCTCGTGATCGGCGGTGGGGTGGCCGGTATCGAAGCGGCGATCGAGTTGGCCGACGCCGGTCAACAAGTGACTCTGGTTGAAAAGCAGCCGTCCCTCGGCGGGATTATGGCGCAACTGGACAAAACGTATCCTACCATGGATTGTTCGATATGAATTCTCGGGCCTAAGGCCATCGATGCCGGTCGGCATCCAAACATCGAACTGCTCACCTTCAGCGAGGTGGAAGAGGTCTTGGGATATGTTGGGAACTTCACCGCCCGGATCCGCAAGAAGGCCCGCCATGTGGATCCGGATCTCTGCAACGCCTGCGGCGAATGCGCCAAAGTCTGCCCGGTGGTGCGACCGGACGAATTCCAACTGGGCCTCGCTTCGCGCAAGGCGATCTATATCCCATTCCCCCAGGCGGTGCCCTGCTCGTACATCCTCAACATGGAGGACTGTCTGGGGAACAATCCCATCGCGTGCGGGAAATGTCTGGAAGTATGCGAGAAGCAGGCGGTCAACTATGACGACCGTGACGAGATCCTGACGCGGGAGGTCGGCGCGGTGATCGTCGCGATCGGTCTGGACGTCTACGATCCAACCGAGATGGACGAGTACGGTTATACGCGCTTCAATAACGTCATCACCTCGATGGAGTTTGAGCGGTTGATCTGTGCCGGGGGCCCGACCGCCGGACACTTCGTGCGGCCCGGCGATCACGAACGTCCAAAACGCATCGGCTTCATTCAGTGTGTTGGTTCGCGCAACCCGAAGATCGGCCGGCCGTACTGCTCCAACATTTGCTGCATGAACACGATCAAGGACACCCTGCTGCTGGCCGACCACTATCCGGACGTCGAAAACGTGGTCTTCTATCAGGACATTCGGGCTTTCGGCAAATCCTTCGAGGATATGTACCAGCGTTCCAAGGAAGCCGGAACGCGCTACGTGCGCGGATTGCCGGGAGAAGTCCAGGAGGATCCGCGCACCGGCAACCTGGTCGTGACCGTCGAGAACACCACGAGCGGACGGCTGGAACAACACGAGCTCGACATGCTCGTGCTATCGGTCGGCGTGCAGCCGCCCAAGGATCTGGCCAAAATCTCCGGCATGCTGACGCTCTCAAAAACGTCGGACGGCTTTTTCATGGAGTCGCATCCGAAGCTGAAACCGGTCGACGCACCCACGCGCGGCGTGTACTTCGCGGGATTCTGCGAGAGTCCCAAGGACATCAAGGACTCGGTCTGCCAGGCGGGGGCGGCGGCGGCGCGGGTTGGAGCGCTGCTCAGTGCCGGCCAGATCAAGATCGAGGCGATCACCAGCTACATCGACGAGGTCGCTTGCAAGAAATGCGGCCAGTGCGCGGCGGTGTGCCCCTATGGCGCCATTACGTGGAAGAAAGGTGAGGTGCCCGTGGTCATTGAGGCGGCCTGTGCCGGCTGCGGATCCTGTGGCGCCACCTGTCAGTTCAACGCCATCACCATGCGGCATTTCACCGACGACCAATACATCGCCCAGATCCGCGCGATCCTGAAACTCGAACCGCAAGACAAAGTGTTCGTGTTTGCGTGCAACTGGTGCTCTTACGCCGGCGCGGATACGGCCGGCATTTCGCGCATCCAATATCCGGCCTCGAACCGCGTGGTGCGGTCGATGTGCTCGGCGCGCATTTCGGAGGAGATGGTGTTGGAAGCCTTCCGTTGCGGGGCGCCCGTGGTGCTCGTCTCCGGCTGCCACTTCGCCGACTGCCATTACATCAACGCCAACCGGCAGACCGTCAAGCGCGTGCATAACTTGTGGGACAAGCTGGAGCGGGCCGGCGTGCGACCGGAACGGCTGCAATTGGAGTGGGTCAGCGCCGCCGAGGGACAGAAGTTTGCCCAGGTCATGTCGCGAATGGAGGAGCTGCGCCAAACGGTCACGCTGGCGGAAATCGAGCATGCGCGCGAGGCGCTCAAGCCGAAACCCAAGCCCAGGAAAGCCGCGAAAGCGTCCAGCGCGGCCAATAAGTAGGTTAAGGTACTACCGGAGACAAGCATGGCGGAAAAAACCCTGGAATCTTTTCGCTGCATGATGTGCGGGTACGAGTATCAGGAGCCGGTGGTACACGGCGAAGACAAGGAACGTTCGTGTCCCAAATGCCGCTCGAACAGTATCCGGCACCTCAAGAAGAAGCCGCCCAAAAAGGAGTAAACCGGATGTCCCGGCCGTCTGGCGATAAAGAGAAACCCGTCCGGGTCGACTTCAATTTTCGGCGGGAACTGGCCGAGAAAATCGAGGGCGACCTGGCGAGTTTCTGCTACCAGTGTGGCGCGTGCGTGGGCGACTGCCCGGCCACGACCTACAGCACCGACTTCAACCCGCGCGATATCATGCTGAAAGTGCTGTATGGCTTGGGCGAAGAGTTACTAACCGAGGATTCCATCCTGTGGCAATGTACCAACTGCTACAACTGCCACGAACGCTGCCCGCAGGAAGTCAAGCCGGTCGAGGTAATCATCTCCCTGAAAAACATGCTGGCGGACCGTGGGATCTACCCGGATGCCGTCGCGAAGATCATCGAGATGTTCGAGGAAACCGGCCGCACGACGCCGATCAATCCCGCGGTGAACCGCAATCGCGAAAAATTCGGCCTGCCGCCGCTGCCGCCGGTGCCGGTCGAGGAGATCCGAAAACTGCTCGAACCGGACGTTAGTGAAGGAGGTGACGCATGAAGCGCTTCGCCTTCTTCCCCGGCTGTTTGATCCCGGCGCGCCACCCGGCGATGGAGTTCGCGATTCGGCATACTCTGCCCCGGCTCGGTATTGAGGTCGTCGATCTACCGGGGGCTTCGTGCTGCCCGGACCCGATCTATTTTAAGTCGAAAGACAAACTCGCCTGGCTGACGGTCGCCGCCCGGAATCTGACGCTGGCGGAAGAGTTGAAGCTGGACATCTTTACCAACTGTTCCGGCTGCACGGCGACTCTTTCGGAAACATACCACCTGCTCCAGGACGAAACGCTGCGGGCGCGCGTTAACGAGCGGCTCAAGCGTATCGGGCGCGTATATCGCGGTACCAGCCGCGTGCGGCATATCGCCACGCTGGTTCGCGACGAAGCCGGGTACGAGGCCGTGCGCGCCTCCGTTACGCGCCCACTGGAGGATCTGCGGGTGGCCATCCATTACGGCTGCCACCTCTTGAAACCCAGCCGCATCATGCAGGTCGACGATCCTAACGATCCAAACTTGTTGGAGGAGTTGGTCACCGCCCTGGGCGCGTGGCCGGTGCGCCATCGCAACTGGTACCTGTGCTGTGGGAAGTCCTGCCAGAAGGACGAAATTCCCGACAACATGATGAACGACCTGTTGAACACGGTGAATGACGAACAGGCGGCCTTGCTCTGCATGATCTGCCCGACCTGCTTCGGGCAGTTCGATCATGGTCAGATGAAAGTCGCCAAGCAATTCGGGCAGGACTATCACACACCGCCGATCTATTATTTCCAGCTCCTGGCCTTTGCCCAGGGAGTGCCTTATGACGAGCTGGGATTCGAACGACAGCGTTTCAAGCCGGCGTGCCTGCGCCAATTCGAGACCGATCCGCGCGCCGCCGTTAAATAACTGAACACGTCCACAACGGCTGCCAGGAGGTGTGCAATGGACAAGGTGGTTCATCTCAAGGACGGAACCCCCGTCCGTATCCGACCGCTCGACATGAATGACCTGGATCTCTGTCTGGCGTTCTTCCAGGGCCTGCCCGAGGAGGATCGCGAGTACCTGCGGGCCGATGTCACCAAGCGCAGCGTGGTTGAGCAACGAATCCGCGAAATGGACTCCGGGAAATATCTGCGCTTGATCGCACTGGTGGACGACCAGGTCATAGCTGATGGGGCTATCGAACTGGCCGGTCACGAATGGACTTGTCACGTCGGCGAAATGCGGCTGATCGTGGCCAAGCAATATCAACGCCGGGGCTTAGGGATGCTAATGGCCCGGGAACTGTACAGTCTGGCGGCCAGTGCCAAGGTGGAGCAGATCCTGGTGAGTATCGCCCGACCACAGGTCGCCGCCCGCAGCATCTGCCACAAGCTCGGATTCCGCGAGGAGGTCGTGCTCACGAACCACATCAAGGACCTGAGCGGTCACCGGCAGGACCTGATTCTGATGCGCTGCGACCTGGAGGCCATCTGGCGCGAATTGGAAAGCTTCTTTGCCGACTCCGATTGGCGCCGCGCCCGTTAATCCCCCGGCGGGAACAGCCCGCCTGAATAGAAGTAAGTGTACACAGACCTCATCACCGGGCAGGACGAGACCGCGCCTACGGAGCCGTTTTGACGGCAATAATCCGCTCGAAACCTCGTTTTACTGAATGGCAGGGTTGCCACGGACGCTCTCTGAGTGCGCTGAGGGTATTGATGGCCGTTTTGGCAAGAATAGTTACCCGTTTAATCGTGCGAAGTGGCGTATAATCTTGTTGGGCAGACTATGAAGCACACCTTGATTGTAATTGTGGTCTTCATGCTTCCGCTGGCCGGGCTGGCTGATCCTCCCGTCGTGCGCCCATTCGAGATCGAAGGTGAGTTCGTACCCGCAAATCCCATTGATGAACTGGTACTGGCTAGCCTCCGCGCGCAAGGTATCGAGCCCGCTAACCGGTGTTCTGATGAAGTATTCGTCCGGCGAGTCTACCTGGATGTTATCGGGACCTTGCCTGAACCCGACATGGTCAACCGCTTCCTTGAGAGCCAGCAACCCAACAAACGCGCCGTACTGATAGACTACCTCCTGCTACGGGAAGAATTCCCCTACTACTGGGCGCTTAAATGGTGTGATCTGCTACGGGTCAAGGCGGAATTCCCCATCAATCTTTGGCCCAACGCGGTCCAGGCCTATCACCGCTGGATCCGCGATGCCATTGCACAGAACAAACCTTACGACCAGTTCGCCCGCGAGCTTTTGACCTCGAGCGGCAGTAACTTTCGCGTGCCGCCGGTGAATTTCTATCGCGCCATCCAGGGTCAGGAGCCCGCCACGATTGCTCGGACCGTGGCCCTGACCTTCATGGGGGTGCGTCTCGAGAGTTGGCTGGCCGACCGTCGCCAGAATCTGGAAACCTTCTTCTCGCGAATCGCGTTCAAAAGGACCGCCGAGTGGAAGGAGGAAATCGTCTACCTCGATCCGGCCCCAGCCGACACGCTTGAAACCGTTCTACCCAACGGTACAACAGTGCTGATCCCCCCCGGCGCGGACCCGCGCCAGATCTTCGCCGATTGGCTGATTTCGCCAGACAATCCCTGGTTCGCGCGTAATATGGTGAACCGCGTGTGGGCCTGGCTGATGGGTCGCGGGATCATTCACGAGCCGGATGATATCCGGCCAGACAATCCGGCAGTTAATCCTGAACTGCTCGCTTACCTGGAGAAGGAGTTGGTTAACGCCAATTACGACCTGCGGCACATCTACCGGCTGATTCTCAACTCCCGAACCTATCAACAATCCTCTCTTCCGCGGAGCGACCATCCGGACGCCGCGGTCCTGTTTGCATATTACTCGGTGCGCCAGTTGGACGCGGAAGTGTTGATTGACGCCTTGTGCTGGATCTTCGGCCCCGGAGAGCAATATTCGAGCCCCATTCCGGAACCATTCACTTACATTCCGGAAAACCAGCGGACCATCGCCCTGGCGGACGGCAGCATTAGCAGCCAGTTCCTGGAGATGTTCGGCCGCCCGGCGCGCGACACCGGCTTGTGGTCCGAACGCGATAACCAGCCCTCCAAGGCCCAGCGCCTGCACCTGCTCAACTCGACACATATTCAAAGGAAGATCGAGGACAGTTGGCGTCTGCGTAACATCATGCAAACGCACAAAAGGAACCCCCGCAAAATAATCCAAGCGCTCTACGTTCACATCCTCGCGCGTTATCCGACCCCCGATGAACTGGATACCGCGGCGGATTACTTCAAGCAGAATAGAAGAGATGTTCAGCAGGCCGCCAATGACCTGGCCTGGGCGCTGATTAATACGAAGGAATTTCTCTACCGGCATTGAGTCGTTCGGACAGGCGCGAAGATATGAGCACACAGGTACCTCAGAATAAAGTCACCCGGCGACAAGCACTGAAATGCGGATTGCTCGGGGCGGCGGGACTGGCGCTGTGCAATCCGCGCGAGCTTCTGGCGCAAGCTACAGAGAAGCCACCCCGGGCCAGTTCGGTGATACAAATCTGGATGTGGGGCGGCCCGGCGCACCTGGATACCTTCGATCCCAAGCCCGACGCCGGCTATGACTACTGCGGTCCCCTGAACGAAGCCATCTCCACCAACGTCTCCGGCATTCAAATCGGCGCATCGCTGCCACTATTAGCCCAGCAGGCTGATAAGTACTCCATCATCCGGAGCATGACCCACGGAGTGAACGCCCATGAGACGGCGTCATACCTTGTGCAGACCGGTCGCCAGCCCGGCCGGCTGGTCTACCCCTGCGCGGGTGCCGTCGTCTCGCTGTTCAAGGGTTACGAGCACGGCTACGAAGGTCTGGCCCCACCCTACATCGTGCTGACCGAAACTCAAGGACGCTTCTCCGAAGCGGGATTCCTGGGGCAAGGCTATAAGCCCTTTGCCACTGGCGGCGATCCCAACCAGCAACGTTTCGCCGTCGAGGGCATCATCGCCCGAGGTATCTCGGATGAGCGTCAAATCAGGCGACGGGATCTGCTGCACGCCCTGGATACACTGGGCCGGAGCATGCCGGCGAACGCCAACTTCACAAAACTCGACGATTGTGAGAAGCAGGCATACGAATTGATGTTCGGCGATGCCCGCAAGCTGTTCGATCTGTCGCAGGAAAAGGACGAACTCCGCGAGCGCTACGGTCGCAGCACGTTCGGGCAATCATGCCTGATGGCGCGGCGGCTGGTCGAGACGGGTGTGCCTTACGTCACGATTAACTACAAAGGCTGGGATACGCACAAGCAGCATTTCCAGACCATGCGCCGCAAACTCCCGGAAATGGATCGGGGCATGGCCACGCTGCTAGAGGATCTGGCCGACCGGGGCCTGCTCGACAGCACAATCGTCTGGTGGGGTGGCGAGTTCGGACGCACGCCACGAGTCCAGTGGGAGCCGCCCTGGAACGGCGGCCGGGGACATTACGGCAATTGTTTCTCGACGGTTGTGGCCGGCGGCGGCTTCAAAGGCGGTCAGGTCGTGGGCGCCTCGGACGCTAAAGGCGAATACGTCGCCGAACGTCCTGTGTATCCACAAGATCTGATCGGTAGCATGTATGAATTGCTGGGCATCGATCCCGCTGGCCCACTGCCCAATCCACGCGGAATGGACGTCCAGGTTCTACCATCGGCGGAAGATGGTGTGGCGAGTGGCGGCCGCCTGAAGGAAATCATGGTGTTATGATGCCAGCTCGACGCGCATTACTATTAATCCTGGCCATCTACGCGGCGGATGCCTGGGGCCAGGTGGCTCAGCGCGAACCACACATCGGCTATCTCTACCCTGGTGGCGGTCGGCTGGACACAGTCACACAAATCCAGGTCGGTGGACAGTTTCTCAGGGGCGCCAGTGACGTATACATCTCCGGCGAGGGGGTACACGCCAAAGTCATCAAACATTATCCACCGCTCAGGAACCTGGACCAGGAACAGCGTATCGAGCTTAGAAGCCGGATGCGGGCCGCGTTCAAGAAGCGCTGGGCCGAACTCGCCAAAGATGGACAGGTGAGCGCCACGCCCCCCTGGCGCGAACTGGGTCTACCCGGACCAGGAATGGCCGGAAAAAACAAGCAGGACAAAGCGACCGAAGAACCGGTCGAACTGCCGCCACATCCGCTGCTGGACAACATCGCGGACATGAGCATCAGAGAACTGCTGCACCTGCGGCACATACTTCAAAACTTCAGGAAGCGGCAACAAAACGCGCAAATCGGCGAAACCGTGGTCATTGAAGTTACGATCGATGACGATGCAATTCCCGGCGACCGGGAACTCCGCCTCGGCACACGCCAGGGACTGACGAATCCCATGGTTTTCCAGGTCGGCGCCCTGCCCGAGATCCGCGAGTTGGAGCCCAATGTCCCCGTTGATTTCAAGGCCCTGCCAAAAGAAACACCACACGATCTGCCCATTCTCATAAACGGACAGATCATGCCCGGCGACATCGACCGCTTCCGCTTCCACGCCGAGCAGGGGCAGGAGCTGGTAATCACGGCGTCTGCTCGCCGGCTGATACCATATCTGGCCGACGCCGTCCCGGGCTGGTTCCAGGCCACGCTGGTTCTTTACGACGCCAAGGGCAACGAAGTGGCCTATGCGGATGACTACCGATTCGATCCCGATCCGGTTCTCTTCCACGAGGTTCCCCAGGACGGTGAATACGAACTGGCAATCCGCGACTCGATCTATCGCGGCCGGGAGGACTTCGTCTACCGCATAAGTATAAGTGAACAACCCTTCATTACGTCAGCTTTTCCTCTGGGCGCGCGCACCGGAAAGAACCGGTACGTCACCATTGAGGGTTGGAATCTTTCCACCGAAAGGTTGTTGCTGGATGCCAAGTCTGACGCGGATGGCGTCAGGCAAAAGACCTGGGGTCGGGGTAAGCGCTCGTCCAATCCAGTCACCTATGCGCTGGATACGCTGCCGTCCATAAACGAAAAAGAGGATAACAATAGCCCCGCGCAAGCGCAACGAATCACGCTACCTATAATCGTCAACGGTCGCGTCGTTGAGCCCGGCGACGTGGACGTCTTCCAGTTCAAAGGCCGGGATGGCGATGTGGTGGTAGCCGAAGTGATGGCCCGCCGACTGTACTCCCCACTGGACTCCTTGCTGCGGCTGACCGATGAATCCGGACGCGTCCTGGCTTGGAATGACGATTACGAGCACAAGGACGGTTTCCTGCATACGGACATGGGGCTGCTTACCCATCACGCCGATTCGTACCTGCGCGCTCAATTACCGGCTGATGGGACGTATTGCATCCAACTCACTGATGCGCTCAGCCAGGGTGGCGCGGCGTATGGCTATCGCCTGCGCATCGGACCGCCGCAACCCGATTTCGCACTGTACCTGACACCTTCCAGCATCAATGCCCGAGCCGGACAAACCGTACCGATCAGCCTGCATATCCTGCGAAAAGACGGTTTTAACGGCGCGGTCGACTTGTTCTTGCAGGATGCCACGCGCGGCTTCAAGCTGGAAGGCGCGCGGATTCCCGCCGGCCGGGACTGTGTTCGCATGACCCTGCGAGCGCCTCGCAGACGATTCGATAAACCCGTTGTGTTGCAACTGGAGGGACGCGCCAAGATCGGCGAAAGAAAGATCAGCCGACCGGTCATTCCCGCGGAAAACATGATGCAGGCCTTCCTGTACCGTCATATAGCGCCGTCACAGGAACTGATGTTCGCGATTATTGGTGGCAAAGGTGCCGGATCGCCAGTCGAATTGAGCGGGGATATTCCAGTGCGGCTCCCCACCGGTGGTTCTGCCCAGGTACAGATCAAGGTTCCGGGTCGTCCAGAACTGCGGGATATCGAGTTGGAGCTCAACGATCCGCCCAAAGGCATTACGCTTCAGGATGTAACCCTCACCTCCGGCACCCTGGCATTTGTGTTGCAAGCCGACGGCACCGATGTGAAGCCCGGGTACGCGGACAACCTGATCGTCGAGGCCTTCATGGACGTGGAGCGGCCGCAACGAGGCCAGGAGGGAGCGAAGAAAAAGCAGCGTGTTTCCGTCGGTTTTCTTCCGGCCATCCCAATCGAGGTTGTGTCACGCTAGAGCGGTCTCGGAAATGAACCACCATCGACGGGAGCATGCGGCGACTGATGGGACAAATTCCATAAACAGCACCAAGTATCCGCGCCATCCACTCCGGTACGGATTTCCTCTCCGACAGTTTTCTGGCATGATATGTCGTGGAGGTACACAGCATGACCGCACCCAGACGACAAACGAGCAAAAGCCAGCCGGTGTTCAGTCCGATCAAGCCACTTCCCATTGAAACTCTTCGCTGGCGCTGTGACGCCACCACGATCACCTTCGATTCGACGAACGACGTTAAACCCATCATCGGCGTGGTCGGGCAGGATGATGCCGTCGAAGCATTACGCTTCGGTCTGGAAACCAATGCCCCGGGACAGAATATTTTCGTGCGTGGCCTGACCGGCACCGGGCGTATGACCCTCATCCAGCGTTTGTTGGAGGATATTCGGCCCAGTTGCCCACACGGGCAGGACCACTGCTATGTTCACAACTTTGCGCACCCGGATCGTCCGCGTTTGATTACGCTACCGCCGGGCAAGGCGCACATCTTTCGCCGGCGCATCAACAAGCTGGCGGGTTTCATTCGCGATCATCTAGGACCGGCTCTGTTGTCTGATACCATCAAGGCGCGGCGCACCGCCATCGAACAGGAATCCGAGAAGGAATTTGAACAGGTCATGCTACCGTTCAACCAGGCTCTGCAAGCCGCCGGCCTGGCCCTGGTGTCAAAGCAAGTGGGCCCGGTCACCCATACGGCGATCTTCCCCCTGATCGACGGCAAGCCCGTACCACTAGAGGAATTCGATCAACTCATCGCCCAGGGAAAAATCAGCCCCGAGGAACAAACCCGCTTGCGCGAAAATCAGACCGCTTTCCAGCAGCAACTCGGCGAAATCAGTGAGAAAGCCAACGAGATTCGCCGTCAGCATGACCAGGCGGTGCAGGAGTTGCTGGAGTCGAACGCGCGCACCTTACTGAGCAAGCTGACCGGGGCCATCGAGAAAGACTTCCCCCTGCCGAGCGTGCGTACATTCATTAACGAGATTGTTGAGGATGTGATCAACAATCACTTACCAAACCTTGGAAAAGAAGAGCTGGACCTGGACATTCTGTATGAGGTAAATGTCGTACTGGAGCACAAATCCGAGTCCCCTTGCCCGATCATCGTCGAAAACACCCCCACCATGCGCAAGCTGCTGGGCACCATCGACTATGAGTTCTCGCAGGGCGGCGAGGCCCGGGCCACGCACATGGGCATCGCCGCCGGCTCATTGCTGCGTGCCGATGGCGGTTACCTGATCCTCGAGGCCCGAGACGTCCTGACCGAGCCGGGAGCCTGGAGAGTCCTGGTGCGCACACTGCGCACCAACCAACTCGAGATCGTCCCCCCCGAACTGACCTTCCCCTGGTCGGGACCCTCACTCAAGCCCGAGCCGATCGACATCAACGTCAAGGTGATTCTGCTCGGCGACGCCGACATGTATTTCATGTTGGACGCGTATGACGGCGATTTCCCGCAACTTTTCAAGGTTCTGGCGGATTTTGACACCACCATTCCACGCAACGCACAGGGCGTCGCGGACTACGCCGGCGTGCTGGCGCGCATTGTGCGCGAGGAAAAACTGATTTCGTTCGACGGGACCGGCGTCATCGCCCTGGTCGAGCATGGTGCCCGCATCGCCGCTCGCCAGGACAAGCTCACCGCGCGCTTTGGCCGCCTGGCGGACATCGCGCGGGAAGCCAGTTTTGTCGCCCGGCACAATGGGCATAAGCTGGTCAGTTGTGAAGATGTGCGCCAGGCCGTGCAGCGTAACAAGCGGCGTGCTGACTTGCCCGCCCGGCGCTTCCGCGAACTCATAGCAAACGGCACGATTCGGATTCAAACAGAGGGCTCCGTTGTCGGGCAGGTTAACGGCCTCGCGATCCTGCAAGCCGGTCCCTTGATGTATGGCTTCCCGGCCCGCATCACTGCCACCATCGGCCCCGGCACCGCCGGCGTGATCAACATCGAGCGCGAATCGGCCCTGAGCGGGGCCATTCACACCAAGGGCTTCTACATCCTCGGCGGCCTGCTGCGCTGGCTTCTGCGGACCGAGCATCCACTGGCATTCAACGCCTCGGTCGCTTTTGAGCAGAGCTATGGTGGTATTGATGGCGATTCCGCCTCGGGTGCCGAGATTTGTTGCCTTTTGAGCGCGCTGACCGATAGGCCGCTGCGCCAGGATCTCGCCATGACCGGCGCCATCGACCAGGTCGGTCACATCCTGCCAATTGGCGGTGTTAACGAAAAAATCGAAGGCTTCTACGATGCCTGTCACGATATCGGCCTGACCGGCACCCAGGGCGTCATCATCCCGCAAGCCAACGCCGGCGATCTGGTGCTGCGCGAAGACGTGGTCGAGGCTTGCGCTAACGGACAATTCAGCGTCTACGCCATCGGCACAATCCACGAAGCCCTGGAACTCTTCACCGGCATACCCGCCGGTCAACCTGACAAGCGTGGCCAGTACCCTAAAAACACCCTGCTGGGCCTCGCCGTCAAACGCGCCTATGAATACTGGAAAAAAGCCGCCCCCCCATCGCACGGTCGCGGCGCCGGCGATCAGCCCGACAACTGACACGCCGCGTACTGATCCTCGCCACACCAATCCGAGCCCGCGCCGGCCTGCTTGGTGCCGGCTTCGAACGATTTCCAGAACACGTGTGTCGTGCCCTTGGGAATGACGGCGATGCGGTAGCGCGGTATGGTCGGGCCGGCACGGTTTGTTTCGTCCACACGGCCGGCGTCTAGCCCCCCTGGCGTTCACAGCCACTTATTGCCAACACCGCGCAGCAAGCTATCCAGAATGTCATCTGTCGCGGCATTATTAATCCCTCGTCGTGGAACCAGATGCGATCTTCGTCGCCTCGTCAGGCCCGCGGGCGCGATCGGTCTCCAGAAACATATCGAGATACCACCAGGCGCGTGTCTGGCCAGCAACCTGCGTAGGCGGAACGTTCACAAGCACGATTCTGATCCGGCGTGCCTCTTGATCGATTATCTCTGATGTACTAAGGTATGGTTATTGGTCACCAGTGGTCTGGAAGAGTTCATTTACATGTCTTGTGAGCAATTCGCACTGCTGGTGTGGCCAGTCGGCCGACCGCATAAAACGGCAGCTCGGCATTTGAGCACTCAGGCTGAAGTGACAGCAGAGCGGTGGGTCGGCGGATAACAGCTCGGAATGGGCTACTCGGGCACGGGCAGAGAGGACCCGACTTGAGGTGTGGCTCATACATTTCGCTACCGCGGCTTTTACCTCTTAGATATGTGTGCGCGCTCCCGGAAACGAGTGTGTCTTCGGTGTGACCCGGGCACCCTAATCGAGCCGGCTGGCGCTCGGCAGCCTGGCCCAGAAACGGATGCAAGGAGAGAGATGATGGAGATTACCCGGCGGAGATTCCTTGCAGGCGCCGGCGCTGCAGGGACAGGAACCCTGCTAACGTTCCTGGGCGTAGACCCACGACGTAGCGCGGCCTACGCGGCGCAGGCCACACCGCAACGTGGCAAGATCGTGACCACGATCTGTCCCTACTGTGGTGTCGGATGTGGACAGATCGTGGAGGTACAAGACGGCAAAATTGTAAATATCGAGGGCGATCCCGACCATCCCATCAACGAAGGTAGCCTGTGCAGCAAGGGGGCCGCGCTCTACCAGATTCACCATAACGATCGGCGTCTGAAGAAAGTCAGGCACCGCAAACCCGGAGAGAACAGTTGGGAGGAACTCACCTGGGATCAGGCCATGAAAATGATCGCCGCGCGAGTCAAGCAGACGCGCGACGAAACCTGGCTCAACCAGGAAAACGGCCTGACCGTGAATCGCGCCGATGGCATCGCCTGTCTGGGTGGCGCGGCCCTCGACACCGAGGAGTGCTATCTGCTGGTCAAGGCCATGCGCGCCATGGGTCTGGTCTGGATCGAACACCAGGCCCGGATATGACACAGCTCCACGGTGGCCAGTTTGGCCGCCTCTTTCGGCCGGGGGGCCATGACCAATCACTGGATCGACATGATCAACACGGATGTCGCCATGATCTGCGGCAGTAATGCCGTGGAGAACCATCCGATTGCCGCCCGCTGGCTGGAGAAAGCCAAGGAGAACGGCGCGGTGATTCTCTCGTGCGACCCACGCTATACGCGCACGACTTCCTTCTCCGACCATTACTGCAAGCTGCGCTCGGGCACGGATATCGCCTTCGTCGGCGGAATGATCAACTTCGCCCTCGAAAACGACCGCATCAACCAGGAATACATCCGGCACTACACCAATGCGTCATACATCATCAATCCGGAGTACGGCTTCGAGGCCGGCCTCTTCACCGGCTATAACGAGGATCGGCGCGCCTATGACAAATCAAAATGGGCTTACCTGCTGGATGAAAATGGTGTCCCGCAACGCGATATGTCGCTACAGCATCCGCACTGCGTCTTCCAGTTGCTGAAGAAACACTTCGCGCGCTACGACATCGATACGGCCTGCGACATCACCGGCGCCCCCCAGGAAGAATACCGGCGCATCTGCGACATCTTCACCTCAACCTGGGCGCCCGACCGCGTGGGCACCTGGCTGTACGCCATGGGCACCACGCAGCATACCCACGGCACGCAAAACATCCGCAGCTACGTGATTCTCCAGCTCCTGCTCGGTAATGTCGGCCTGGCCGGCGGCGGCATCAACGCCCTCCGCGGCGAGTCCAATGTCCAGGGCTCGACCGACATGGCGTTGCTCTTCCACATCCTGCCCGGTTACCTCAAGGCCCCCGAGGCTGCCATACAAAACCTGGCTGAGTATCTCGCGAAATCCACACCGAAAAGCAACGATCCGCTCAGTGCCAACTGGTGGCAGAACTACCCCAAATACACCGTCAGCTTGCTGAAGGCGTTGTGGGGCGACCACGCCACCCCGGAGAATGACTTCTGCTTCAACTACCTGGGCAAATATGGCAAGAATCTCTCGTATATCTCGCTCTTCGAGGCCATGTACCAGGATCAGATCAAGGGGCTGTTCTGCTTCGGGCAGAATCCGGCGGTGGGTGGCCCGAATTCCAACAAGGAACGCGCCGCCCTGGCGAACCTGGACTGGCTGGTGTGCGTCGACCTTTTCGAGACGGACACTTCGGTTTTCTGGGATCCGAATCAACGCGCGGGCGTCGATCCCGCCAACATCAACACCGAGGTGTTCCTGTTGCCGGCGGCCGCTTCCGTCGAGAAGGAAGGCAGCGTGGTTAACAGTGGCCGCTGGGCCCAGTGGCGCTACCGGGCGGCCGAGCCACCCGGCGAAGCGCGCTCGGATGCCTGGATCATCACTCGGCTTGTCAGTGAACTCAAAGCCCTCTATGAGCAGGAGAGCGGGCAATTCCCCGAGCCGATCACCAAGCTGGACTGGAATTACAACGTGGACGACCATGGCGAGCCGGACATTCATTGGGTGGCCGCCGAAATCAATGGTTATTACATGTCCGGGCCAAACAAAGGCAAGCAAGTCCCCAGCTTCACCGGTTTGGCGGATGACGGCAGCACCTGTTCGGGCAACTGGCTGTACTGCAACAGCTATGTCGATTTCGAGGATGGCAAAGAGATCGAGAAGAGCACCGCCGGCAACCATCTCACCGAGGTCCGCGGTCGCCAGACCATCAACCGCATGGCCAAGCGGATGCGCGAGGATCCCAGTGGGATTCCCGCCGGACGCTGTGTGGGCCTGAATCCGGACTTCTCCTGGTGCTGGCCGGTCAACCGGCGCATCATCTACAACCGTGCCTCGGTCGACCTGCATGGCAAACCCTGGAGCCCCAAACGCTGGGTTATCAACTGGAATCCGGATACCTCCAAGTGGGAAGGCGATGTCCCAGACGGCGGCTGGCAACCGATGGTCACTCCGGACGGTCTGGAGAATCCAAAATCCAAGCGACCCTTCATCATGCGGGCCGAGGGCGTGGCCTGTCTGTTCGCCACCGCCCTAGCGGATGGCCCCTTTCCGGAGCATTACGAGCCCCTGGAAAGCCCGGTCGAGAACCTGTTACACCCGAACCAGTCGATCAATCCGGCCATCAAGATCTGGGAGCCGGACAAAATCGGGGACCCGAAGGATTTCCCCATTGTCGCCACGACCTACCGTGTTTCGGAGCACTGGCAGGCTGGTGCGATGACGCGCAATATCCCCTGGCTGGTCGAGTTGATACCGGACGTCTTCGTCGAACTTTCACCCGATCTGGCCCGGCGCAAAGGCATTAAGTGGAAAGACTGGGTGCTGGTCAAGACCATGCGTGGCACTCTGCGCGCGCGGGCCCTGGTCACCAACCGTTTCGAGCCATTCTTCGTGGGAGGTCGGCTGATAGACCAGATCGGGATCCCCTGGCACTGGGGCTACAGTGGTCTGGCCACTGGCGACAGCGCCAATATGCTGACGCCGCACGTCGGCGACGCGAACACGATGATCCCCGAGTTTAAGGCTTTCCTCTGTGATATCGAGAAGTCTTCGGAACAGGAGGTGGCGTGATGGCGGAGAAAGCTCTACTAATCGATCTGCCGCGCTGCACGGGTTGCCGTGGTTGCCAGGTGGCCTGTAAACAGGAATACAAGCGCTCCGCGGAACCAACCGACTTCTTCGCGGGCCCGGGCTATCAGAATCCCGCCGACTTGAGCAAGGAAACCTGGTGCCTGGTGACCTACAACGAAGTACCGGTCAACGGCCGCTACGAGTGGGTCTTCGGCAAGAAGCAATGCATGCATTGCCAAGTGCCCGGCTGTGCCTCGGCTTGCCCGGTCAAAGCTCTGGAGAAGCTCACCGACGAAAACGGTGATCCCACCGGACCGGTGATGTACCACAAACACAAGTGCATTGGTTGCCGGTACTGCATGCTGGCATGTCCCTTTGTGGTGCCCCGCTTCGAGTACGAGTCGTGGAATCCATATATCACCAAGTGCACGATGTGTGCCGACCGGCAAGCCGAGGGTGAAATCCCGGCTTGCGCCAAGGCCTGTCCCACCGGCGCGATCACCTTCGGTGACCGTGACGCCCTGGTGACCGAGGCTCGCCGCCGCATATCAACCAATCCCAGCAAGTACATCGACCACATCTACGGCCTGGAGGAAGCTGGTGGCACCTGCGTGTTGCACATCTCCAGCGTACCCTTCGAACAACTGGGCTACATCACGGATGTGCCGGAGAGTCCGATGGTGGCCCACACCGAGCCGGCCATGAAAGCGATTCCCGTGGTCATGCTTGGTCTGGGAGCCCTGCTGGGAGTCGGATACTGGCTGCGTACGCGGGCCAACGAAGTGGCACGAGCCGAATCTGGCGCGTCACAGGAATAGGAGCAAGACATGACAACCGAAACCTACAAGGGCAAGTTCGGCTTCGGCAGCGTGATTCTATTCCTGCTGGCCGCGCTTGGAATTATCCTGGCGCTGTATCGCTTCCCCACCGGTTTGCGCTCGGTTACCAACCTGAATCAGGGCTACCCGTGGGGCTTCTGGATCGGCTTTGACGTCCTGGCCGGTATCGCGCTGGCGGCCGGCGGGTTTGTCGTGGCCGGCCTGATGCACATGTTTGGCGGCGAGAAGTACCGGCCGCTGGTACGGCCCACGATTCTCACCGCGTTTCTGGGCTACCTGCTGTTCATCGTGGCCCTGCTGATCGACCTGGGGCGGCCCTGGACCATCTGGCACATGATCTTCATGTGGCACCACGAGTCACCCATGTTCGAGGTCGGCTGGTGTGTCATGCTGTACACCACAGTCCTGTTCCTGGAGTTCCTACCCGCCGTGCTGGAACGCTTCGGCCTAACGGGCTTACGCCAGCTTTGGCGTAATGTAACTCCCTGGATCGCCATTGCCTTGCTGGTCTTGTTCGCGATCGCACTGACGCAATCAGTGGCCTGGGTGGTTGCGATCGCCGCCGTGCTCATCGTGTTCCAGCTCTGCGTTGAGGTGCGCTTGATTTATCGCGATCCGCACATGCCCACCATGCTGTTGATGGCCGGAATTATTTTCTCCACCCTGCATCAGAGCTCACTGGGTTCGCTGTTCCTGATCGTGCCGCACAAGCTGCACGCAATCTGGTATTCGGGGATCCTGCCGGTGCACTTCTTCGTCTCCGCCGTCGCCGCGGGTCTGGCCATGGTGATTGTGGAGTCCACATTAAGTGCCCGCTTCTTCAAACGTCCCCGGGAAACCGAGATATTGAAGGATGTGGGTCACGTGCTGGCCTGGGTGATTATGGGCTATCTGGCGATGCGCGCGATTGACCTGGTGCGCCTGGGGGTTGGCATGGAATTGCTCGTGCTCACGCCGCAGTCACTCGCCTTCTGGCTCGAGATCGTAATTGGCCTGCTGATTCCGCTGGCGATTCTGCTGACGCCGGAGTTCGCCCGCTCGGGATCCTGGCTGTTTTTCTCCAGCCTGTTGGTGATCCTGGGATTGGTGCTCAACCGCATGAACGTCGCCGTCATCGGCATCACTTCCGAGTTTGGAGAAACCTACTACCCGAAATGGATGGAGGTCGCGGTTTCCGCCGGAATTGTGTCATTCGGCGTTCTTGTCTACCTGCTGATATGCCGGAACCTGCCGATCTTCTCGGAAAAACATACGCGGGCCGAGGCCACGTAATACGCGCTGAGAGCCGGGACATCCGGATTGGAGAATTACCATGGATAATCGATACCGTTTCGTCATTGTCCTCGCGACCTTGCTGAGCACGCTGTTGATAATTTTCCTGTGCGGCTTGATGCGCGATACGCGGAACGAGGTGCGCGCGCTGCGTGAGGTGCTGGCGAGCAAGCAGGACCTGGTCAACATCGCCACCCCCCGGATGGCGCTGTTCCACGAGGATAAATGTACCAGTTGCCATACAGAGCGGCGTTTTGCCGGCCCCCATAACATGCGCGGCGAGATCGAGCAGGCCGTGGCCCACATGAGCACCATGCCGGATACCCGTTTTACCGATGAAGATCTGGCCAGTATCCATGGCTCGCTCAAGCTGCTGCGCTGCGCACAGTGTCATGGCGTGGACCGCCTGCGCACGTTGGCGATTAAGTCACCCGAGGAGCGCATGCGGATAATTCGCCGCATGATCAGCAAGCCGAATTCAAATATCAGCCCGGACGAGGCCAATGCCATTCTGCGGGTATACGAGGAAACGACCGGATTCTAACGCTGATTTATCAAGCAGCGGCCGCCCCTGGCGGCCACTGCCCGACACCTGTAAGCTGCTGCTGTTTGGTTGTACGCGGATATAATCGCGCAGTGGAGGAAGTGCCCGTGTCCACAACCGCAGGCGGCGCTCGAACTTGGTCTTTGCCCGCGGCCATGACAGCGCTTAACGCGCTGCTGGGACAGGACCATGTCTCACCCACATACGTCCGCTTGCGCATGGCCTTGCTCACTGCCCAGTGGGACATTTATGGCAAGCTGCTGGTGGAGCATTCAACCAGTGGAAGTAGTCGAAATATATCTGCCCAGGAATCGCCGCTTACTCCGGACGACGTCAGCTTCGATCCGGAGTTACTTGAGTCACTCTTCTCGGCCTTGAACGCGGCCGTTCGGCAGCATGGCGAGAACGATGTCGCGCTAGTGCAACTCGCTTCGCAATTCGCTCAGGACCCATCACAACTCGTGCAATTCGCTCGGGCGGCGGCTTTTGGATCAGATCAGGATTACCTGGAATCACTCGCGGACCATGCGGATACCCCGCTGAACGCTTTACTGTTCGTGGGACGTACCCTGGCGGCGCCTTTTGTCAGCGCTGTCACGGCTAACCGGCCTCAGCCGAAGTCGAAGATCTCTAAAGCCGATGACTCCCCTCGGGAATGTCCGGCCTGCGCTTCAGTTCCGGGACTGGCCTGGCTGACCCGGGATAAGGGTGCCCGCACGCTCTTCTGCTCGCTCTGCGGTGCAGCTTGGGCACACAAACGACTGGTTTGTCCGTTCTGTGGCAGCCAGGACCCGGATGGCTTAAGCTACATTCGAATTGATGAGCAGGACGCGCGCTGGCTCGAAACGTGCCAGAAATGTAACTGTTACATTAAAACGGTGGATGAGCGCAAACTGCCCCACGGTGCCACTATTATCCCCGTGGCGGAAGATACGGCGACGCTGCACCTCGATCTGCTCGCGGATCAGGAAGGTTTTTCCCGGCGCCAGCCATACACAGCTTGCTACTAGATGGAGGAATCCGCATGCCAGCAACACTCGCCGTTCCGGAATCAATGCTCGAATCCGTCAGCGCTTTTGTCACGGCGGAAGCTCTGGGAATAACCGTAGTGGCCGGCGATCAGGGTGATGTTCAGGTGCTGCCCGGCGAGGAGCGCGACGAGAGCAAAGCCACCATCCTGCAACCGGGCGGATGGATCGCCTGCATCCGAGCTTTTCAGATGTCAGATCAACTCGGTCTCAGCCGCGGCAATGCCGGCAAGCTGCTGAACCACCTGGACATCAAAATCCGCGCGTGTCAACTGGGTTGCTTTGCATGAGCCTGACCTGGGTAATTTGTGGCGCCGGCCGCCGGGTCGGCAAGACCACCCTGGCCCGAAAGCTAAGTGCGGCACTGCCAAACGCAGTCTATGCCAAGCAGGGTTGCGGCACCCGCCAACCCGGCAAGCCAGCGAATTATTTCCAGACCGACCAGGAGTTGGCCGCATTCGTCAGCGCCGCACAAGCTCGGCACGAACACGTCGTGGTCGAATCCAACGAGCTGGCGCGCCAGGGAGCCGGCGACATCATCATCTTCCTCGATAGCGCCACCGACCGCGGTGACATCCGATCCGACGCCGATTTACTGCGCACCCAGGCACACCTGCGAATCTCCGACAGTGTCCAGCCGGAGAATTGGCGCGAGATACTCCAACATAAGCTAACTTCCACCACGCTGTGCGCGGCGGTCGGTGAACTGTTGACTCAACACGCGGATTGGCGGTGTGTGCCAGACTCACTGGTGCAACCGGTTACGCCATTGCGGGTAACCACGGACGGTGACCAACCCCGGCCGGATCCCTCCGCCGTCGTGGTGGAAGAACTCATCACGGTGATGATCAAGGATGTTGGGAACTTTGCCCTGCTCTGCACGCCGTGCGACGTCGAGGAACTGGCCATTGGTTTCACCTTCTCCGAAGGTTTGATTACGTCAATCGATGATATCGTCGCCCAGGTGTATCAGCCGGAACAGCGCTGTGTCGCCTTGCAGTTGGAGGCGCCTCCGGATACGCCCACCAGCCGCAACCTGATTGTGACCAGCTCCTGTGGTTTGTGTGGCCAGGGCAATATTGAAGCGTTACTGGCTGGTGATATGCATTGTGGTGATGGATTCAGAGTCGATCTGACGACGATTCATGCCGCCATCGCGGAGATGCAGGCCCGCCAACGGCTCTTTGCCCAAACCGGCGGCACACACGCCGCCGGCATATTCAATGCCGCCGGCGAAATGTTGGCGTTTGGCGAGGACATCGGCCGTCACAACGCTTTTGACAAAGCGGTCGGGCATTGTCTGCGACGGGGCATCTCAACCGCTGGCAGCGCCGCCGTCCTGTCCGGCCGGGCCAGCGTGGAGCTGGTGGCCAAGGCGGCCCGCGCGGGTGTCGAACTCATCGCCGCCGTCTCGGCGCCCTCCTCACTGGCCATGTGCGTGGCCCAACGGTGCAATATCACCTTATGTGGTTTTGTACGCGCCCAACGCGCCACGGTGTATACTCACCCACACCGCATAATCACTTCCCGGCAATAGCTGCCAGGCGGTGTGCGCGGCCAGGTAACGTTGGAGGTTCCTCGTGGTGAGAACCCGTCACGGAGCACGTGCCAAACAGCCCGGCGCCGGACACGATACTCATGCCGAAGCCTGGGAAGCGCGTATACGCGTGTGGATTGTCATTAACGAGCACGGCAGCCTGGGGCCCGGAAAATTCAAGCTGCTAGAAGCGATCGATGTCACCCACTCCCTGGCGGCCGCGGCCCGCCGGCTGCGGATGAGTTACCGACTGGCTTGGCAGCACCTGCGCCTGATCGAGCAACGCACCGGGATTAAAATGGTCGACCGCCAACGCGGCGGCAGCCACGGCGGCGGAACCGAACTGACCCCCGCTGGCAAAGAGTTGCTGGAAACCTATAACACTTTCTGTGCCCACATGCGGGATCACGTGCAAAACGAGTTCAGGAGTCGCTTCGCGGTGTGGATCGCGCAATCCAACCAGTAAATCCAACCGGCGGATCCGGCCAGTGCCCGGATTTACATGAGCTGAAGATCAGATGAACACGAATTGTCTCCCAAAGTTGCTCGTAATTCTAGGCGGTATGTCTTGCGTGGCCGGGGCGACGGAGCGGATAACACTACCCGGAACACAGCCCCGGGCAAGTGGTCTGCGAATCGAGCCCATCTCCACCTGCGCCACTTGCCATGCCCACACCACGAGCGGACAGCATGATGCGCATGCCTCGTGGCAGACCGGTATGATGTCATATGCCGCTAAAGATCCCCTCTTCCGCGCCGCCATGGCTATCGCCGAGCAGGATATTCCAGGCGTGGGCGGATTCTGTTTGCGTTGCCATACTCCCGGCGGTTTCCTGGCGGGCCGTGTATCCGGCGGAGACGTCTCCAAGTTGACTTCCGAAGACTTACACGGCGTCTCGTGCTCAATCTGTCACCGCATGCTCGATCCGCGCCTGCCCGAAGCATCCTGGCACGTTAACCCGGTACCACCGGGAATTGGCAACGGGATGATGGTGATCAATCCCGAAAACGCCATGACCGGCCCCTATCCCAACGATCCGAAAATACGGATGCGCCCGCATGGCGTGCGAGACGCGCGTTTCCTGGCCTCGGGTCATTTGTGCGGCACCTGTCATAACGTCTCGAATCCCTTGCAAGCCAGCGATGTCAACAAGCAGTCGCCGCGCAGTTATGGACATATCGAGCGCACCTATAGTGAGTGGTTGCTGAGCGACTACGCCGAACAGGGCAGCGACGGAGCCTGTCAGTCCTGCCACTATCCCAAGGTGCCCGGCGGGGGCTATCCCACCAACATCCGCGGCAATCCCAAGCGGCAGCATTATGTTACCCATGGTCCCGTCGGCGGCTCGACCTGGATTCAGGATGCCATCTGGCATATCTGGTCCGACCAGGGCGTGGATCGTGAAGCGCTTGAACGAGGCAAGCAAAAAGCGCGCGAGTTCTTGCGCACCGCCGCTACCCTGGAATTGAGCTTCCCAGAAGCGGGTCACGCGCGTTTGCGAATCACCAATCACACTGGACACAAGCTGCCAACCGGTTACCCCGAAGGCCGCCGCATGTGGGTAAATGCCAGATACCTCGACGCCCAAAGTAACCTGCTGCATGAAATCGGGCGTTACGACGACAAGGAGGAAACGGTTCTGGGCCAACCAGCGAAGCTGCCCACCCTGCTCGATCCCGAAAGCACGCGCGTGTACGAATCCCTGCCCGCACTCAGTCCCGCACAGGCCAGTAAATACAACAAGGAGCCGGGGCCATCCTTCTTCTTCGCGCTAAATGACACGATCGCTAAGGACAATCGCATTCCGCCTAAGGGTTACCAGCAGGCCCGTTTTGCCGAACATCATTGCCAGCCGGTCGGGGTCGAGTACGCCGATGGGCAGCATTGGGATGAGATGGATCTAGAGCTGCCGCCCAACACGGCGCGCGTTGAAGTGCGCCTGATGTACCAGTCCGCTTCGGCGGAATACATCAAGTTTCTCGCCGACACGGATCAGACGTCTCCCTGGGGTCGGCGAGTTTACGAAACCTGGCAGAAAACCGGGCAATGCCCCCCCGAGGTCATCGCGGAAATCGCCAAGCCGGTCGGCGCTTCCACCAACCAGTAAGTACGCTGGCGAGCCCATGAGCACAGCAGAGTTCTCGAATAGTGAGGATTGGTCCCAGTGCCCCATATATGGGGGCGTGTTGATCGGCGGCGCCAGCAAGCGCATGGGACAACCAAAATCCATACTACCGTTCCAAGGGGCCTCCTTCACCGAACGGATTCTGACCGTATTACGGGAGCAAACCGACCAGACCGTATTGCTCGGCGACGGCGCGGTTCCAATCGCCGGGCAGGATCAAACCTGCCTGCCCGATGTTCCTGATCTGCGCGGCCCCCTGGCCGGCATCCTCGCCGCCCTGCGTTGGAAACGTGACGCCTGTTGGATTATTGTGGCGTGCGATCTGCCTAAATTGCGCGCCGAAGCCCTCACCTGGCTGATCGCACAGCGCGATCCCCGCTACCAGGCCATATTGCCCCGAAACACCGATGGCCGGGCGGAACCACTACTGGCGATCTACGAACCCGAATCACTCGATCTGATCGAGCAGCTCGTACAGCAAGGTCTGCGCGCCCCGAGTAAACTGGCCGACCAGCCCCGGGTTCACACTCCCACACCGCCGGCTTCAATCCTGGAGTGCTGGACCAACATCAATACACCCGCTGAGTACCGGCGTCTTCAGAAGGAATAATAAAAAGCAACTCCCGTGCACAGTCGGTACTGCCGATGGCTATCGGTACCCACACCATCCCGAGCGCGTTGTTACTGTGTATCCAAGATAATCAGTGTGCCGACCTGGTCAACTGCTGGCAGGGGTTGGCTTGGTAGTAAGCAGATCCGCCAACGTTAAATCCGCCAAGGCAGTATGAGTGCTGGCGTGAATACGCCCGAGAGCTGAAGTGATACCTTGATCAGTGAAGCTCAATTGCGGATCCACTCCATGCGGATCAGCGACTTCCAGGACTTCCCGCACCGTAATGCGCTCGGCCGGTCGCGCCAGCACATAACACGTCTTCCCGGAATGCTCGGCGGAGCAAACCAGCCCCGCGACGCTCAGGCGCGACAGTAACCACTCAATCGCATCACCCGGCAAGCCGATTCGCGCGCTGACCTGTTCGAAGGGAACCGGTCCTCGACCGTCGCCGAAGTGTTGAGCAATGGCCAGCGTTGTAGCCAACATGTCGGAACCACCCAGCACGTCATGCTCGGCACGTTCGGCTAATTGCATCTTGTTCAGGTTCGCCGCCGTATGCGCCAGTTCCGCCCCGAAGAGGAAAATCAACCACGAGATGTTCAACCACAGTAAAAACAGCGGCAGGGCTCCTAACACACCATACAGGTTGCCGGTCACCACCAGACGTTGCACGTATACCGAGATGCCCCATTTCGCCAGCAACCAGAGCGGCACCGCCACCAGCGCACCGCCGAGAGCCGAGCGATAATCAACCCTGGTATTCGGCAGCAGCGTGTACAAGGCCGACAGCATCAGAATGCCGACCACAATCGGCCCCAGCCAGCCGATCGAAACCAACAACCACGACAGGCCCGGAGTCTGGTGGAAGGTGTTGACGATATCCCGACCCAGGTAAGACGCGGCGGTGAGTGCCAGCGGCCCGAGCGTCAGCACCGACCAGTAAAGCAACGTCCGGCGGGCCAGTGAGCGGCTGCGCGGCGCCCCGAAGATGCGGTTGAGCGAGCGCTCCACGGTGGTCAGTAGCGTCAGCGCGGTCCAGATCAACAAGGCGCCACCAATGGGTCCCAGGCGCTGAAAAGTCAGCTTGCTCTCCACACTCGCGACCAATGACTCAATTTCTTCCGCGACATTAATTACCTGGGCTGGTTGGGTTGCGCCCGTTTCGGCTGGTTGAGTAGCACTGTCCTCGTGCAGTGACACTAACTGCCCAAAGCCCGAAGCCTCCAGAAAGTCACGCAGGCTCCGCTTATTGTCCTCGAGCGCCCCGACCGATTTGAGCACCAGAAACGCCAGAACCAACACCGGGATCAAGGCGAAAATCGTACGGTACGAAAGCGCCGCGCTCATCGCCACCACGTTGTTTTCATGCAGGCGACGAGCGCAAAAACGCCATAATCCAATCTGGAAGCGCGCGAACCGGGCCCAACGACCCAGCTCCTCGCCGGGTGCGGTTACCACCCGCTCAATACGTTCCCTGATCCGGTTGATCTTCACGGCTTTCTCTTGGGCTTGCTCGGCGGCGGACGTTTCTTTTCGGGTTGTTGTGCCGGTTTCTTAGGTGCGGGCTGCTTCTGGGTTTGCTCCTTGGAGGGTTGCTCCGGCTGGCCGGACTGATCCTTCCCTTGTAGCAAACCCTTGAACAAGTCGTCCACGGCTTTGCCGGAAGACGCTTTGATCGCGCGCTCGACTAACGCCGTCACGTCCACACTTTTCAGATCAAGCTTGGGTTTCTCCCGAGTTCCAATTATTGGAATTTCAATCCGCGTATCCGCCAGGTAACGGGCGTATTCGGAAACCGGACCGCGTACTCCCAGCCGTTCGAGTAAAGCCGCCCGAATCGGCAAGGACACCACCAGGTCCAGGGTTTCGTCCAAGCCTACCGAGCCATGGAACTTCAGGTCAAATGCCTCGGTGAAAGTCAGCGTGAAATTCTCATAGACGATCCGTCCATCCTTCAAGACAAAATCCAGACCACTGACATCGACGGCGTAATCACCGCCGTCAGCCAGGCCGCCCAACGCCAGCAATTCTCCCAGCAAGCCACCCGGCCGAATTTTCATATCCACCAGGTCCAGCCGACCCAGTCCGGAACTACGGCTCTTGGCGGCTTCACCCAGCGGGAATACGATATCCTTCACGCCTAGATGCACCATCCCCGAGGCGCGCGTCATGTGCATGAAGATCGGATTGATTCGGCTCAGTAGCGAGTTGCCCAGCTCGGGCGTCACCTCGATGTCTTCCAGCAAATCCAGCTTGCCCTTGATCTCCAGAACTGGATCGGACGGCTGAAAATCGACTTCGCCACCCAGATTCACCTTGCCGGTGGCGGCCGAAATCGACGTGCTCGGAAGCGTCAGTCGTCCGTCCCTTAGCTTGGGCGCCAGAACCGCCGATCCCAACGGCACGCCATACAACTCCGCCGAGTCCCAGTTAATACCTACGCCGGCTTTCACACCCCGGAATGTTGGCTGTACATCAGGCTTATATGCCGGCCCGGTGATCTCGAACTGACTGCTGCTCTGTCCACTGACGATGACCATGTCCACGGTGGCGGGCGCCAGTTCGTGCAGGAGCGTGGTCAGTTCCTGCCAGGAGGCATCATAGCGCCCCTTAAGCGCCAACGTTTGTGTGGTTTTATACTTGTCGATCGTGCCGGCGATTTCGGCCGTGAACGGTGTCGAGCTGATCCGAGTGTCGGACAGGGTGATGGTCTCGCGCTGCTCGTCAATCTTCGCGTTGTACGCGAATTGCAAGCGTTCCTCACGAACCGTCTCGGCTCCCGTGCCAACTTCCAATTGCTCAATCTGGCCCTGCCCGGAGACCGTCACGACGTCGCCGGATGTGCGGCACGTGGTATCGATGCGCAAGCGACCGGCAATTGCCGGGGGCTCCTCCATTGCGTTAACAAGTCCCAACGCTCGCATGCAACGCGCCAGATCGGCCGAGCCCTCAACCCTGCCATCCAGCAACAGGCGTTCACCTGTGCGCCAGTGCACCTGATTGGCGGTCAGCGCCGCGGCGCTACTCTCCAGTTGAACCCGCTGCACCTGGACCGCCGTCGGCGCGATCTGGATCGCCGTCCAGTCCAGCTTGGCATCGCCATCAACCAGGCTCTGGCCGTTGACGCTCAAGCCCCGCGCCAGCAAATTACCACCCGTGGTGATCGGCGCGTCGCTGGCGGCCCGATCAATCGTGGCCTGCAAACGCAAGTCGCCGGCGTATTGGTCCAGACCCTCGACACCCAAGTCCGCCGCCCGGCGAGCCAGGGCACCCAGATTGGCTTGTTGCACATCCACGTCGGCGTGAAAAGCGGATTCCGGCAGGTCATACCAGCCCGTCCCGGTGACAATGACCTCGCCATTCAGATCCACCTTGGTTTCGCCGGCCACCAGCCGTTGCACCTGGCCATCCGCCAGATCGAGATGCCCAACGTGATTGATGCTCGCACGGGGCAGATCCAACCGGCGATCAGCGGTCGCGTACCGCAAGCCCTCGGCGGCCACTTCGCCCGACACATCCACTCGATCGTCAGTGCCGCGCGTGAGGGCCAGCTTACCCGTCAATTCACCAGCCAGCTCAAGCGCGTCAAGCTCAAACACCTGACCCAGCTCCTGCTTGAGCTTCGTCAGGTTGCCCTGGAATTCAGCGCGCAGATTGGAGGACGCACCGCTGGCCACGATGTGTGAGAAACTCGAATTTAGCTCGGCGCGGCTGATCTCCAGCCCCTGGCCGGCTACCAGATGGACATCGAAGCCGAGCGAAACCGGCTCAAGACGCGCCACGCGCTGCCCACTGCGCGCCGTGAGTTCCTTCAGTTCGATCGTGCCGCTGGCACTCGGCTGGTGCCCGCCCTGGAGCGTCAGCCCCACGACCTCCAGCCGCCCGCCGGTAATCTGCTGTTCCGGCCGGACGTGTAACAGCCCCGGCAGGGCCTCTTCAAGCGCCACCAGATCAACACTGGCCTGGGCCTCAACCGACAATTCCGGCAGATCAATTGATTCACCCGTCAGAATGGCAGACAGAATATCGTCCAGCGCGAGCGGCGCCGGCCGCTCTGTAAGTAGATAAACAACGTCAGCCCGCGCGCTGCCCGCGCCGCCGGCTAGATTGGTCTGGAGCGTGATCTTGTCGGCGGTCATCGTGACATCGCCCTTCAAGCTCACATCAATCGGTTTGCCCGGCGTGGCGGACCCAGGTCTTGCTTGCAGGTTCGCGACCTGTGTCGAATACTCCGCGTACAGACCGTCTGAGCCAAAAGTTGCATTGACTTTCAGGCTGGTGGTGGCGTCGATACCACTACCGGGCGCGGCTACTTCCATCAGCGGCCCCAGTCGGATATCCCCTTCCGTGCGGAGTTCGACGGTCCCGCTGCCACCCTCCACATTAAAGATCCCGTTTGTGACCAACCCGGACAGTTTAGCCTCGGATACGATCCGGCCACCTTCGGCCAATGTCATCTCAAGCTCGCCGGCGATGTCCGCGAGCGATTTGAGCGCCAACTCGCCGTTCAGTTCGGTTACCTCAAATTCAGAGCCTCCCACGCGGCTGACATGTATGCTGCCGTTCTGGACAACGACCCGCCCCCGTGGCTCGGGCAAGGTACCGGACTCCGTTGGACTGGCCGGCGGCTGCCCCGACGCAAACGCCTGCACCAGCGTGATCTCATTATCCGCCGTCACCCGCAGGTCCACGCGCGGCTGATCGACAACAATCTCTCCAAAAGATTCCCAATCCGACACAAGTCGCCAGACACCGCTCGCACAGGAGATATTCTTCACCCGCACGACCTCCTGATCGTCCGGATCCAGAATCTTCAGGCCGCGCACCTCCAGCGGTCCCGCCCAGGAAAGTGACAACCGTTCAACTTCGATCGATCCCGGCAGGACATTGTTGGCGAATGACAGCGCGTATGCGGTAACACCCGGACTGGACACAATCGTGGGTAATAGACCGATTAACACCCCCAGCAATACCAGTATCAGCACGAACAGAACCACCAACCGACGTAGCCATCGGCGGCGTTTCTTGCGGGGAGGGGTCTTGATCGCCGAAGTGGGGACGTCTGGCGGTTCACCAGCCACATCATGAATCGGCTGTGGGTTTGCGTTTTCTGGCATATCTGTACTCCATCAGGCGGTCTCTCCCGGTGCTGGTGTCAGTGACTTGCAGCAGAAACTGCTCTACGACCCACTGTGAAATAAAGCCCAACCGGTGTTACTTCTATTATAGCCACTGCTCCCCGCGCTTCCCGATAGTCTCCTATAGAGCAAACTCAAAATGAACCAGCTGTGTGGCACGGCCTAAGCATGTAGCCCCACTAGGGCTCGGCCACAATTTCCTCGCCCCCGGTTTCCACGTTTTCCTTCGTAAATAGCCGTGATCCGAGCGTGATCTCTTTCGGCACTTCCCGACCTGATATAATCTTCAACGCGATTTCTATGGCCTCCGCACCACCTGTCGGGTACAGGAAGGTCGCATCCATAATCCCCTGCTTGACGTACATCACCCCTTCGTGCGGCAGGGCATCAATCCCGACAAACAGAATGTCGTCCGCGCGCTCGGCGGCGGCCGCCGCCAGATAGGCCCCATGCGCGCCGGGATCGTTGTGCGCGTACACCAGATCGATCTCGCCATAGCGCGCTAGTGCCGATTCCATCTCCTTGCGGGCGTTGGGTTCGAGCCATTTCATATCGGCTTCAAATATAATCTCAATGTCGCTGTCCTTGATCCCCGCGCGGAAGCCGCTGTGCCGATCCTGCCCGGGCGTGGATGTCATCAGGCCCTTCAACTCAACGACCTTACCCTTGCCGCCTAGCTTTTCGACAATCCACTGTCCCGCCGCCTTGCCAATCAGCTTGTTATCAGCGCCTATGAAACACGTGTACTTGTCGCCCAACACGCGCCGATCCAGCACGATCACTGGGATACCCGCTTCCAGCGCCTTGGCCACCGGCTCGGTCAACGGCTGCGCCTCCTTCGGACTTACGATGATCACATCGACCGCCGCGCTGATCAGCTCCTCGATGTGCGCCCGTTGCTTAAGCGCGTCGTTCTGCGCATCCTTAAAGGTCATCTCGATCTCGGGATGCTGCTTGGCCGCCTTGGCAATATCCGCGTTCATCTGCACGCGCCAGGGCTCGCCGAGGTTGCACTGGCTCATGCCGATCGTGTATTGGGTATCACCCGTGGCGCGCGCGCTTTCGGAGGAAGCACCTTTCGGCTCCTTACACCCGGCAGCGCTCCCCACTATCAACGTCAGGATTACACAGGTCGTCAATCCGATTGAATTGCGCATTCACATACCTCCCAGGTGTTTTGATTTTGAAGGCCGCATTGTCCTCAACCGGATCCACACTGGCAAGCACATCGCCGATCAGGTCTTGCGCCGCTGTACCAGTACCGCCGCGATGATAATCGCTCCGGTCAGCATCAGCCGGTTGGCTTCCGGCACGGCGTTGATACTGAGGATTTTTTCCAGGTAGCCGATGATCAGCGTACCGAGCAGCGTCAAACCGATGCCGCCCCGGCCGCCCATCAGATTGGTGCCGCCGATCACCACTATCGCAATCGCGCTGAGTTCATAGGTCAAACCCGCCTCGGGATCGCCCTGCTGCTCCTGCGCGGCCTGGCACATCCCCGCCACGGCCGTGAACAAACCGGCCAGTGCGTATACCCCGATCTTGATCGCCGTCACGGGCACGCCCGACAACCGGGCGGCGTCCTCGTTGCCGCCAATGGCGTACACATACCGCCCCCAACGCAGGCGCGACAAACCCACCCACGACACCAGCACACAGGCCAGAAATATCAAGATGACCACGGACACGTTGCCCCCCAACAAGCGTGAATCGATCGCGGCGAAGATCTCCGGCACACCGACAAATTCATAAGTCCCATCCGGCTGCTGAACGGCGGTCGAGACTTTCATGCCCCCCGAAACCGTCTTGGCCAGACCGCGCGCGAATACCATCATGGCCAGCGTCACGATGAATGGCTGAATACGAAAGCGCGCAACCAATCCACCGGACAATGCCCCACATGCCAAACCAATCAGCAGGCAAGCCGGAATCGCCAACCAGGGTTCCCAGGCCCAGTGAATACTGAACAGTGCGAAGCACACCGCCACCAGCCCCAGCACGCTGCCCACTGACAGGTCAATGCCCGCCGTGATGATCACGACCGTCATGCCGCAGGCCAGAATGCCGAACACCGAGGCCTGCCGCAGTGCATCGCGATGCGTGGACCACTTGTAGAAGGCGCCGTCCGCGTGAAAAACCAGGCCCAGGGCGAAAACAAGTAGCAGGGCCAGGATGGCGGTGGTGGCTGGTTGCTGTGCCAGGCGGCTCAGCACGGACTCGCGCGCGACTGTTTCCCGGGAGGACCAGGACGGTAATTGATCGGGCGCCAACTCAATCTCCTCCCATGGCCGCGTGCAGTATCTTCTCCTGGGTGGCTTCGCCGCGCGCGAAGGTCGCCGTCGCGCGCCCGCGATGCATGACCAGGATCCGGTCACTCATCATCAGCAGTTCGGGCATCTCGGAAGTGATCAGGATAAGGGCATGCCCGGCGGCCCGCCATGCATTCATCAATTGATAGATCTCCTGCTTGGCGCCGATATCCACCCCCCGCGTCGGTTCATCCAGTAATAGTACCTGCGGCTCCGTGTTCATCCACTTGGCCAACACCACCTTCTGCTGGTTCCCTCCCGACAAGGTGGCCACGCTCTGCAACATGGAGGCGGCCCGCAGATTCAAAGACTGCGTGCTTTCGGTGGCCACTTGCAACTCATCCGCAAAGCGCAGCCAGCCCCTCGGCGATACCCGCGCCAAGGATGAGAGCGTACTGTTGGCCATCACACTTATATTCAGAATCAGCCCCGTCCGTTGCCGATCATTCGTCACCAGCGCCAAACCCCGCCCGATAGCCCCGCGCGGTGTTGATGGTCGATAGGGCACGCCATCGATCCTGACCGCGCCCGTCGTCCGGCGTCCATACGCGCCAAACAGACCCAACAGTAAAGCACTGTTACCGGAGCCCTGTAATCCTCCCAAGCCCACGATCTCCCCGGCGTGCACCTTTAGCGTGATCCGGTCGACCAGCGGCCTGGCCTGCCGACTCGCGGCGTGCACGCTGAAATCCTCGAGTTCGAGGCGGACTGCCGCGTCCTCAGTAGCATGTGCCGCCCGCGCCGCGCCCGGATCAACCAGATCGCGCCCGACCATCAGGCGCACCAGCGAGTCTGCCGGCATATCCGCCGCCGCCCGCGTGGCCACGTGTAAGCCGTCACGCAGCACCGTGATGCGATCGGCAATCCGGTAGACCTCTTCGAGCTTGTGCGTGATGTAGATGATGCCACAGCCCTGCGACTTTAGCTCTTTCGTACACGCAAATAATCGCTCGACCTCGGGCTCGTTCAACGCACTGGTGGGCTCATCCATGACGATGATATCCGCCTGGTATGCCAGGGCTTTGGCAATCTCGATCAACTGTTGAACTGATATCGGCAAGGTATCCACAATCCGGCCCGGATCGAGTTCCACACCCAGTCGCGCCAGCAGGCCGGCGCACGCCGCTCGCTGCGCCCCCTGTCGTAGCCAGCCACCGGCCGATTGCTCGCGTCCCAGGAAGATGTTGTCGGCCACCGACATGGATGGCACCAGCGACAATTCCTGGTGGATAATGGCCACCCCGTGGTTGGCCGCCTCGCGCGGCGATTTGAACATCATCCGGCGTCCGCGGATCTCGATACGCCCCCCGTCCGGCCGATGCACGCCGCCCAGGATCTTGATCAGCGTGCTTTTGCCCGCCCCGTTTTCGCCGACCAGAATGTGCACCTCGCCCGCGCGCAGGTCGAAATTCACATCATCCAGCACCCGCTGGCCATCGAACGATTTGACGATAGCATTCATCCTAAGGAGTTGCGGCGTGCTATCAGGTACTGCTGTGTGTTGCATTAGACCAAATTTAAGGGGTGAATATCCTACGGCACCATAATCCCACGATAGGCCATCAGATCGTCATACATCCGGTGGAAGACCTTGTGCTTGGCACCATGATAATCGGCCACGACTCCGCCCGTGGGCTGGATTGTTTCACCAGCCTGGTTCATAGCCGCCATGGCGTCGAGCATTGTGGCGAAATCTCCCGAGGCAACCGCGCCGAGAATGGCCGCCCCCAGCAGCACCGCCTCCGGCTCACGCGGCAGCACGAAACGGCAGCCGGTGATATCCGCGTGTTCCCGCAGAAACACCGGATTCTTGGTCCCACCGCCACAGGCGAATATCGTCGCGATCTGGTAGCCATTCTGATTCAGGGTATCGACGATATGCCGCGTGCCATGTGCGACCGCTTGGACCGTCGCCAAATATAGCAGTGCCAGATCATCAGCGGTATCGCTCAGCGTCAGGCCGGTGATCGTGCCGCGTAACGTGGCATCCGCCCGCGGGGAGCGGTTGCCATGAAAATAGGGCAGTACATGTAGCTCCCGCGTCAGCTCGGCGGGAAACGCCGAACCCTGGCTCAATTTCTCCAGGCGCTCGTTGAGCAATTCATATATGGTGCGTCCCTGCTCCCCGGCCTGTGTTTGCAGCTCCGCCGCGCGCGTGTGGGAGAAAATCACGTGGTCGATCAGCGCCCCGGTCGCCGACTGCCCGCCCTCGGTCAACCACATGCCCGGAATCATCGCCGAGTAATAGGGGCCCCAGACACCTGGGATATACCGCGCCTCGCGCGAGACGGCCATGTGACAACTCGAAGTGCCGCCGATCAGCGCCAGGCGCGCCTCCAGTCCCTCATCCGTCGGGGCCACGCCGTCCAGCGGCGCTCCCAGCATGCCCAGGCCGCCGGCGTGCGCGTCGATGATCGAAACTCCCACCGGGATACCCGGGCGCAGGCCTAGCTCGCACGCCGCATCCTGAGCCAGCCCGCCCCCAACCGCCGCGCCCATCGGCCGCACACAAGTACCTATACGCTGGTATCCTTCTTCAACCAGTTCACCCAGCCCCACCTGCGTAAAATAAGTGTCTTCCCACCCCAAAGCACCTTCGGCCTCTTGCTCGCGATATCCCAGATACGTCCACTTGCAAACCGTAGAGCACAGCGAGCGCACGTCGCTACCGGTGGCGCGATAGACCAGAAAGTCCGGCAGGTCAAAAAAGCGGGCCGCGCGGCGCCAGGTTTGCGGCAGGTTTTCCTTCAGCCACAACAGCTTCGGCGTCTCCATCTCAGGCGAGATCCGGCCACCGACATACCTGAGCACCTCATGCTCGGTGGCGTTGATGCGCTGCGTTTGATCCAGCGCCCGATGGTCCATCCAGACAATGATGTTCTGCTCGTCACGGCCACTCGGGCTGACCGTGACCGGCTTATCATCCTGGTCCAGCACCACCAGCGAGCAGGTAGCATCAAAGCCGATCCCACGTACCTGCTCCGCTTCAGCTCCCGCATCCACCAAGGCCTGCCGGACCACCGCGCAGACCGCTCGCCAGATATCCTCTGACGATTGCTCCACAAAGTTGGTTTGCGGACGCCACATCCGGATCTCATGTGTGGCACTGGCCAGCATCCGCCCCCCGGCGTCAAACACACCCGCCCGGGCACTGCCAGTCCCGACGTCGATACCAATGTATACACGTTCGTTGATAGAATCAGTCATGCCTGCTTCCCGGCCAGTATCCGCACTTTGAATCCCAGGGCCTGACTTAAAGCCACCATTTCGTCAAAGATGTCCCCGTACGCCACGGCGACGTGATTGCTCAGATAATGCGCCATGATCGTGTCCTGGCGCACACCCATATAAGTCGCCATGAAGGGCCACTCACTGGTCGTGCCCTGCCACCAGGCTTGGCGCTTCTTGGGCGGTAACCGCACGACCTCACCCCGCCCGACGTCCATCCACATGCCGCCGTCCTTAATGTACGCCCGCGCCCAGGTCACCTCGCCGGGCAGGCTCTCGCCGGTGAACGTCCCGCCGGGTACGGGGAAGTATCCAGCCGGCTGGCGATAAGAGTGCACGCCCTTGAGCGTGTCTGGATCGTGATTGAAAGCATAAGCCCCACAGGATCCGCTATTGAGCAGCACCCAGATGAACCGCTTGTCATGGACACCGCCCCAACGCACGTCATGGAACATCACCGCCTGATGCAAGCCCTTGGCCTTGAGCAGCCGTTTCATCAACTCCATGGGTACCAGGTTGCCTTGATCGGCTTCCGTCGCGCAGGCGATCGTGTCGCCGTTGCTTTCCGGCCGGCAGGTCGAGTTCAGCAGACCCTCGGAAAAGTCCGATGGCGGTCGCAATGGCAACAATCCCAGTTGATACTGCCAGCCCAGACAGTCGGCCTTGAATTCGCCCACCAGGTCGAGCACCGCCAGATAGTCGCGTAACTGCTCGCGCGTGGCGTTCTCGTCGAAGTCCTCGGCCCCTTCCTCGCCATAGTGAAACCTGACACCCTTTTCCTTGACGAAGGCCAATGCCGTAGCGATGCGCTTTTCCTCAATCCGCCGGCCGCGATCGATAATCCAGGCCTGATCAACTTTATGCTCAGTGAATCCCAGCGGATTTAACAGCCGCGGTCCGAAGTAGCCGTTAATCATGCCCATCGAAGTATCGCCCAGCATCAGAGCCAGCACGCGCCGGTGGCGGATCTGCTCGTATACCTGTTGGGCGATACCGGCGGCTTCAGTGGAAATGGCCGTGTGGTAGCTGACCTCGTCGGTGGGATAGTTGATCCGGCCGGTCGTGCACCACTCTTCGAGCCGGGCCATGAACGCATCGTCCGTGGTCCAGTCTTCCGCGCTGGTCCAGGCCCGCGAGAACTTACGTCCCAGACTCTCCAGGCACGCCCCGGTATTCAACAGTCCCACCAGCCCAGGCCAGGTGCCGGAAAAGTTGCTGGCTAAAAGTAACGGATTCTCTTTACCGACCACGCCATCCGTCGTGTGCGGGCCGTAGAACCAATGCACGCAAACACCTATCAGCGGATCGTCGATAGGTCCCAACTTCTCTATCGCCTCGTGTGGCTTGGTCAGAAAACCCTCGACCCGGTACGACTGGCGGCCTAGTTTCCGCAACGCCCGTTCGATCTGCTCCGTGGCGCCAACCGCGTGCGGCAGCGCCTGCTCGTTGGGCTTGGGGCGGTAGTCTCCAGGCCAGAAAATTGCGATCTTGGTGGGCATGACTCTATTCCCGTGTGAAGTAAATCATCGAACTCACATCGAGCGGCGTGTCAACAATGATGCGCGCCGCTTCATGGAATGATCATTATCAGCAATACATTCAGCTTAATTCAAGAACACGCCCCTGAACACCTCCAAACCAGCGCATGAAAAAGGGACGCCCGGCACGGACGTCCCTTTGGGAAGGATTTCAGTATTATCGTAGGGTGCGTTTCAACGCACCATCGTCATGTTAGCGGCGGCGCCAGAGGCCCAATCCGGACAGCAACAGCAAGGCTAACGTGCCCGGCTCGGGAACCGCCGAAGATGTAAACGCGGATGTTACGGTCCAACCGGTGGGGGTCGCGACCGGATTCGCGAAGCTGAACGCAAACGCCTCATCCTCCAACACGCCATCAATAATTGGCCCCGAGAAGACCACATTGTTGGCCATGAAGTCGTTAGCGCCAAAAGCCATTGACGGCAACAAGTAAGCACTCTCAAAATCAATGTCGAAGAGCGGCGCTCCACCACTGTCGGCAAATGAAACCGTACCGCCACTGAGCTGGTACGGTCCCACGACCGTCATCGTCGTCGTCGTAAACGTCGCGTCCACATAATCCGGCGCCGTCAACCCCGGCGTCTGCAACAGCAGCCCCGTGTCCTGCCAACTGCCACTGAACAGGTTGCCATCCAACTCGAATAGTGGGTTCGCTGCACCCGGCGACGGATCCGCGAACGTCGCAATCGTATACTGCGCGGAGGCAGTCCCCACAAATGCAATCATGGCAAATGCCACTGCGGTCAATATCTTCCCGGTTGTTCTCATAACACTTCCTTCCTCTTCATTGGCCCGATCGCCGATCTGAATCGGCGTACATTTCCCAGGAGCGCGCCTTCCCATGTGCAACTAAGCTAGAACCCGCGCTCAATGCACAATGGTTGGACGAATCCAAAACCTCCGTCTGTTAGGTCTTAGGCACCCTGATTGTCCAAAGTCAAAAATGAATCCCCCTTTTTCTACGACCGAATATGCAATCTTGATTCTGTTGCCTTGGAATTGTCCCGAGAGCACTATTTATCGAGCCTACCAGCCTCCTTTATAAGATGTGCCTTGTTGTAAAGTGACTCCCTCAACTCTGCGACCGCTGCGCAGCTTGCGCGCCAACTCAATGCCCATGGCACACACGTCAGGTGCATCGTCGTGGCTGGCCTTCGGAAAGTGCAGAAACTGCGCCTCGGCTACCGAATCCAGGTCTGGCGGTAGTCGGAAGGTGCCGTTCTCATAAAATGGCGATGAACCTTCGATGCGCGCCTTTTTATTGGCGACTGTCTGGATCGACACTGTCGGAAAATAATGGCCGTGTCGCAGTCCGTAGTCTTCCAGTATCTCCTTTAAGGCCACTTGGTAGGCCACGGTCTCAATCCCGATCCGCACCGGCTGCCAGCGCTCAAAGGCCGCCACGATCGCTTTCACCTGTTGCACGATACCAATGCGCGCCAGGCTCAACTCGCGCGTATAGATCACGCCGGTCGACTGATCGATCTGACCCACCCAGATGGCAAAGTAATCACCACTGCTGACACCCGTCGCCGGATCCACCGCCATCAGCGTGACCAGCCGCTCGCGACATAGATCCAACTCGGCCGGATCATACCTTTGCAGCCACTCCGGCCGAAAGACACGCAATGAATCATCCACCGGGTTGGCCATGTACTCCTGCTCAAAGGCCAACGTGCCGACGCGCTCGCGTTCCTCGTCCAGACGCGCCAGCGACCAACGCGCCGGCCATAAAGCCTGCCGACGAAACTGACCATCACGGCCCGCCGTGGCTTCAATGGCGCGATAAACCCGATAGTGCCACCGTGGAAAGCGCTGCCGATCGCGCAGATTCGCCAACAGTGAGTCATAGTGCAGCAAAGATCCCAGCACCAGTAGTTGACCATCAGGCGCCAACGCCGGCAACACCACGCGCTGCAACCAGCGCTCCAGCTTTCGCCGACCTTCCGGCGTGGCCACGTGCTCATCTTTTTCAATGTCGTCGCAGATGATCAAGTCCGGACGGTTGGGACCGGTCCGCGTTCCCCGCAAGCTGCCGCCAGTACTCTTGGCCTGCAGCGTGACACCCGTCCCAGTGACGATCATATCCTCCGACCACTTGGGCCGACTACGGCGAATGGTACGTTGTTCTGACTCCGCCGGCGCGGGGGCTTTCTCACACACGTTGCCATATGCCGCCAGTAGCAGCTCGTTACTCTCAAGCTCGGTGCGAATGTCACGCACAAACTGCCGCGCCAGGGATGATTCATGCGTGATGATGACAATATTGCGGCGTTTTTGCTCGTATAGGCACCACAAAGGATAGGCAAAAGCAGCGCACGTGCTCTTGGCATGTCCCCGCGGAGCAACCCAGGCCGTCAAGCGGCTTTGGCCTGACTCGAGATCCCGCATCAACTCCACATGAAACTGACAGGGTCGCTCAGAGAAATAATTGGGCAGGTACTTCAGGGCCCAGCTAAGTGACTCGGGCAACTTCTGGTGGCCCGCGCCCCGGCATGGTTTCTTGCTCATAATTCACCCGAGCAAGCGTAGGCCGGGAACCTGGCCCGGTTCCACACCGTCAAATCCTGGCGGATGGTGTTCGTTGCTATCTGTCGAGCAATGACGCCTCCTGCCAGTAATTGGCATTCACGAAAATGACTTGCCAGATACCAGAATATTTCCCTGTTACCCACGAATCCCCTACCAGGGTGGTACCATGCTGCGCCAGGAGTCAAACGGCATGACGGAATCCAAGCTCACGGAAGCCACCAGGGCCGAGTTCGCCCGGCAGCCCACGGTGGCTTACGTCGAAACCGATCGCTATTGCGATAATTGCGGCTACAACCTGCGCACTCAAGCGGTACGGCCAGATCCACGCACCGGAATCCTACTGAGTCTCTGCCCGGAGTGCGGCAGTTTCCTGGCGGCCAGGGACAATGTTACCGCGGGTCGAGCATGGCTACGCCGACTCGGTACCATGCTGGTGCTGATCTGGATTCCGATGGTGATTGGTGGCGCAATAGGGCTGTGGACCGCACAGGTCGGCGTCACCTTCGGCACCTTCGACGAGTTGACGACGTATGAACGCGTGCCAGTCACCAAACCGGCGCCAACGACGAGCACCGCTGCCCCGACGCAGCCGGCGGTGGATCCGTTCACCGGTTCCGTTCTCCCGGCCCTTGCGTCGCTGCCCGCCATCCAGACCACGCGTGTCGGCGGGGCCACGACGATCACGATCTCTGGAACCGGGAGCACACAATCATCGATCTGGCGGCCGGTGCCACGCTCGAACATCGACGAGTGGGACGTCTTCATCGTGTTTATGCATATCTTGTCTGGTCTGCTGGGATTTCTGCTGGTCATGCTGGCCATGGTCACCGTACCGCATTGGCGGCGCTGGGGTTATCTCATACTCGCAATAACGGCATCCCTAACGGCCGCACTGCTGGTATTCTCAATAATGTACTACGATATGCCGGAACTCTTTGATTGGTTTACACCCTACATCCTCACTCTGGGCGCCGTACACCTGGTAGGTGGCCTGGCGGCTGTTATGATTGGACGAGTAGTAATGCGTTTCGTGGCGACGGTGATATTGCCGCCACGTCTGCGTCAAGTCCTGGCTTACCTGTGACTGGTGGACGGCAAGACGCCCCCCGGAGTGGCCCAGCCATAGCAAAAGGTGATGCGCCCGGCAGCACATGCGAGCCCATCCATGGAAGATGAAAGTGCCATCTCAGCAGTCTGGCGGGCCTGGCGGGCACCCGAGCCCAACCTGGCCTTGCGTGTGTCGCTCAGCCTGGTAACCGGCTGTCTGCTGCTCGCCGGCAGCATACTCGCCGCCTGGGCATATGCCCATCTGGTCACTGAGGGCCGGATACGCGACAGCCACATTGGTATCGCTCTATTGCTGGCGGGTCTGGTCTGGTTGGTAACACTCGTTGTCATTTGGCGACCAATGCGACGAGGAAGAGCATTTATTCTACCGGCCCTCGGCACTCTGGCTATCGCGGTTGGTGTCATCAGTGGTGGTGTGTTGATTGATGAAATGCTGCGCGTGCGCGACGAAGAGTTACTGATTTTCGCGCTCGTACTGATCGGCGGCGCCGCCATCATCCTGATCTGGCTGCCCACCGTCATCCGTGTATTACAAGGTCGGCCGGTCGTGGGCGCTGACAATCTCGTCCGTGTCCATTGCCCGCAATGCGGCTATTCACTCATCGAACTGCGACAACTGCGCTGCCCCGAGTGCGGCCAGGAGTTCACCATCGACGACCTCATCCGCGCCCAAAACTACAGCGGCGTCCCCCGCGTCTCCACCAATGAAGCCCAACCATCCAATGTTCCCCGCCTGCGCGCCGTGAACGAAGAGCCCGCCGCCAGACCGCAACGCGATTCGCACGAGGGATAGCGGGCGGCGCGCGATCCGAGCCCGAAGCGCCAGCGAGGGCACCGGTTTCGCACACAACCTGGCTGCAACCCTCGCTTGCGCTTCGGGCTCGGATCGTGATGCCCAAGTGCGCACGGTCATCCAGGTAAAGTGCCGCGAACTACCCCACCTCCGGCTCCACGCGGACCGCCGTGCCGAATAGCAGAATCTCGGCCATGCCGCTGGAAATCATGGCGGTGGTCATGCGCACCGAGAGTATCGCGTTGGCCCCCATTTCGCGCGCTTCCTCGACCATCTGATCCAGGGCCTGCTCGCGGGCCTCGGCCATCAGCTTGCGGTACTCATGCACTTCGCCGCCGACCAGGTTGCGGAAGGCGGCCATGATGTCGCGACCAATATGACGCGCCCGCACCGTGTTGCCGCGCACCAGCCCCAACACCTCCGTAACGCGATACCCAGGCAAGTTCGGCGTAGTGACAACATGCATGCTGCTCATTTCTCAATATCCTTATACTTGTCGTGCCGGTGCGCGACGATGCGTTCATATAGTACCGTTACGAACACCAGCAGCACGCCGGCCAACATCGTGAAGATGCCGATGCGCTCGAATAGCCTGACGCCCGGATCACCCGCGAATTCGTACAGACCGTACCCGACCAGTACGACCGCCGCGCCGATCCAGAGCAGCCACCCCAGACCGCGTGTGGCCTTAAACGTTGTGCCCGCCATTACTTTTCTCCATTCTTCTTCGCTCGGCTCGGTGTAATTGAGTTGCCGGATGCGCTCGCGCAGCTTCCGCAGTTCCTCCAGCCTGGCCCGCAACTCCGGCGACCGGCGCAATTCGATTTCGACCCGCTGGCTTTGTTGTTGCGAAAGCTCACCATCGAGATAGGCGGAGAGCTGCTCTTCGTGGTTTTCGAAGTCGCTCATGGCATCACCCGTTTTCCCGCACTCGGTCAGCCAACGTCGTCCGTGCCCGGTGCAGCCGCGACATCACTGTTCCCAAAGGAATGCCCAACACCTCGGCGATGTGGGCATACGGCAGGTCGTGGAAATCCCGCAGCAGCACGATCTCGCGCATGTCCTCCGGCAACTCGCTCAAAGCCTGCCGCAGTTGATCCAGCTCCTCATGCCGCCCGACATCTTTTACCGGGTCATGCTCCTGCCTGGCGGGCGGTTCACTCTCCAGATGACCGGGATTGCGTGTCCGCCGCGCGCGCAACATATCGATGCATTTATTGCGCAACACCCGATAAAACCAGCCACGCGGATCCCTGCCCGGCTGCAAACGCCGTCGTTGCGCCCAGACCGCCGTCAACGCCGTCTGCATGGCGTCCAGAGCGTCATCATGGTTGCGCAGCAGTTGCCAGGCGTAGGCAAAGCCGCGCCGTCCGACCGTGTCCAACATGGCACGCAACTTGTCGTCCGCCGTTTGCTCTGGCATAGTCCCACAAGAATACCATGGACCGCCGCGGCCCGCTTGCCATGAAAAATTACGAACTAACCAGACTGAAATTCCCCTATATCAGCGAATTTTCAAACACCTCGGGAAAACCTGCCCAAGCCCGATTTCACCTGTACACCCGATAAGCTTGGTCACAATCCGACAACTCGGCGATAGAATAAGTGTGGTGAATGTGTTCGCCGCCATCCGAGACGACCCACGTGTTGTGGAGCTGACTCGGCTACTGAAAAATCCACAGGGGGTGGTAGTAGCCGAAGGCTTGTGGGGATCCTCCGCGCCTATTTTGGCCGCCCTGGCGGCTCAACGGCTCGAACGCCCGCTAGTGCTGGTCGCTGCCCATTCCGACGAAGCTGATAATTGCCGCGACGACATCGAAACCGCTCTCGGTAGCCCGCCCGATCTCCTGCCGCAATTGGAAACTCTGCCGGGCGAATCGGTCGAAGACGACGAGGTCGCCGGCGAACGATTACGGCTCTGTGTGTCATTGCTCAATCGAGACGCTGGCTCGGATGAAACCCCGCCGCGAATCGTGACTTCGGTGATGGCCCTGATGCAAGCGGTACCGTCGGCGGAAACCATTCGATCCCAATCCCTCAACCTCGACATCGGCCTCAATCTGGATCCCGATGCACTGGCGGAATGGCTGACCACGCATGGCTTTCAACGCTGTGACGCCGTCGATATCCCCGGCGACTTCGCCCGCCGCGGGGGGATCATCGACATATATTCAAACGCACACACCGATCCGGTACGTATCGAGTTCTTCGGCGACCAGGTCGAATCGATTCGCCTGTTCGACCTGGGCACGCAGCGCTCCTCGCACAAATTGGGATCCGTGCAAGTACCCGCCTCGACTCTGCCCGGTATGCACGCAGCCGCGCCACAAAGCGGAGCAACAACCGGTTTCCTCTCACTGATGCCAGCCGACACCATCATTGCCCTGCTCGAACCAGGGGAGATTCAGGAGCTGGGACGTTCCTTCTGGCAACGCCTGGGTGAGCCCGCCGGCATGATCCCCGTCGATGCCCTGTTCCGTCGGGCTAATGACTTCACACAATTGCACTTGCAGCGCTTCAGCGGCGCCAGCCACACATCAGTTAACCTGGACGTTCAAAGCCTGCCACAGTTTGAGCCCAAATCACCCGAGGCCATGCAGTCGCTCGTCACGCTCGCGGACCAGAGTGACACTCTGGTGCTCTGCGATAATACCGCCGAGGAAAAACGCTTCATCGAACTACTGGACGAGCTGCCCCAGCGTCCGGACAGACTCCAGACCACTGTCGGTGTCATACACCGCGGTTTTCTCTGGGGCTCCACGGCCTATGTCCCGCACCACGAAATCTTTCAGCGCTACCGGCAACGCCGCACGCTGCGCCGCGTACAACCCGCCCGCCCGATCGACAGCTTCTTCGATCTCGACACCGGCGACCTGGTCGTACATACCCTGCACGGCATCGGACGTTTCCTGGGTCTCAAGACGCTCGAACGCGAGGGCCGTCGCACCGAATACCTCGCCATCGAGTTCGCCGACAAGGCCGTCGTGCACGTCGCCGTCAGCCAGATTCACGTCGTCCAGAAATACATTGGCACCTTCCGCGGTCGCCCCAAGCTCAGCAAGCTGGGTGGCACCGCCTGGAAAAAAACCAAGGCGCGCGTGGCCGACGCCGTCACCGACCTGGCAACCGAGATGCTACGAATCCAGGCTCAGCGCGAGACCGAACCCGGCATCGCCTATCCCCCCGATACCACTTGGCAGCGCGAATACGAGGATTCGTTCATCTACACCGAGACCGAAGACCAGTTGCGCGCCCTGGCCGAGATTAAAACCGATCTGTCCCGCACGCGACCCATGGACCGCCTGCTGTGCGGCGACGTGGGTTATGGCAAAACTGAGCTAGCCACCCGGGCGGCGTTCAAGATTGTCGAGCATGGCCAGCAGGTGGCGGTACTGGTCCCCACCACGGTGCTGGCCGAGCAGCATTTTCACACTTTCAGCGAACGACTGGCCGATTTCCCATTTGTCGTCGAGGTCCTGTCGCGATTTCGCACCGCCAAAGAACAAGCCTGCATAGTCGAGCGGGCCCGCCAGGGACAGATCGATATCCTGATTGGCACCCATCGCCTGCTTTCAAAAGACATACATTTCGCCGACCTGGGGTTGGTGATCATCGATGAAGAACAACGCTTCGGCGTGGACGCCAAGGAGCGGCTCAAACGACTGCGGGCGACCGTGGAGGTACTGACGCTCAGCGCCACGCCGATCCCGCGCACACTGCACATGGCCATGCTGGGCATTCGCGATATTTCCTCACTGGCGACCCCGCCAGTGGATCGCCGGGCGATCGTCACGCAGGTGCGCATGTGGGATGATGATCTGATCCGCGAGGCGATCCTGCGCGAGCTGAACCGCGACGGGCAGGCCTACTTCGTGCACAACTTCGTCCGCGACATTCACCAGATCGCCAATCGGTTGCGGAGCCTGGTACCCGAGGCGAACTTTGTGGTCGGCCACGGTCAGATGCCGGGGCATGAGCTTGAAGAGGTGATGTTGAAGTTTCTCAATCGCGAGGCTGATGTGCTCGTTTCGACCAACATCATCGAGTCCGGGCTCGACATTCCGACCGCGAACACCATATTTATCAACCGGGCCGAGCGCTTCGGTCTGGCCGACTTGCATCAACTTCGCGGCCGCGTCGGGCGCTCACACCACCGTGCATATGCCTACGCCATGCTCTCACCCAAACATCCAATTAAGGAGCAGGCCGCCCGGCGACTCAAGGCCATTGAACACTACAGTGAGTTAGGCGCCGGCTTCCAGATCGCCATGCGCGACCTGGAGATTCGCGGCGCCGGCAACATCCTTGGCGCTGAGCAATCCGGCCACATCGAGGCCGTCGGCTACGAGATGTACTGCCAGTTGCTCGAACAGGGCGTCCGCCGCATGCGTAACGAGCCAGCCGAATTGTTCAAACCAGTGAATCTGGAGCTGGGCATTTCCGCGAGCATCCCGCGCACCTACATCCGCTCCGAACGCCAGCGCATGGAGGTCTACAAGCGGTTGACCGCCTGCCGCGCGCCAGACGAGCTGGATGTTCTCCGCGATGACCTGCGCGACGCTTTCGGACCGCCGCCGGACGAAGTGGAAACGCTGCTGGTGCTGGCCGAGATCCGCGTCCTGGCCCGCCCGTGGGGCATCCGTTCAATGGTGCTCGATCCGCCCGACGTCATCTTCGCCGTCGAGGATTTCCAACAGGCCCAGCCGCTATTCGAATCCGGCCCCGGCTCTCCCCGCGTCCCCGACCCCAAAACCATCCACTGGCGCCTACCCAAACGCTTCCTGGAAATACCCACCCTACTAACAGTCCTCCGCCACCAGCTCGCGGGAACGTCCAAGCGAGAAAGCACGCCACAACCAGTGGGGGCTGGTGACACTGCCGGGCGAATACGGTAGCATATTGGCTGTTAAGTTAGTAATTATAGGCTATGTTTTTCACTTAATAATGGCAGATCGAACGCCTATGAAAGACCAATAATCAAGTCGAGGAATGCATCGTAGCTTCATGGAGTCAATCTGGAGGTACAATCTTGTCGCTGGTAACGTACGCAACTACTTGATTAATTGCGAACGAGGCAACGCTACGACGCGTACTAATCAATGGAAAGGTCTCGCCAGTCTAACGCGAGCTATATGCGGTGGACCGTGAAAATTGGATATTGTGTCTGAAACGCATCAATCCCAACTACCGGAGTTCGAGGAACCACCCGTAGTTGAAGTTGTCTGCGGTGTTCTTTTCGAGCCGCTTAAAGCGATGCTCGCATCGCACATCGGGCTCCTGTGGGAGCGGTTGCGGAAGGACTACCCGATGTCCAAGGAAGTAGCCCCGCTTACCCCGGTAGTCGAACGATTCGGCGGGGAAGCCACCGTGCATCTAGAGTTCACCGATGTTCCGCCACTGCCGCGTATTTGGTTTCTTCGGCAGGACGAGACTAGCCTTGTACAGCTTCAGCGTGACCGTTTCCTACACAACTGGAAGAAAGTCCACCCCACTGACGAGTATCCTCGCTATCACACGGTGATTCAGCAGTTCAAAGATCGGCTGGCCGAATTCAAGGGATTCATTCAGGATAATGAGCTGGGCGTGCTGAAGCCCATGCAGTACGAGTTGACCTATGTGAACCATATCCCGCGTGGAGACAAGATCTCGACGCTCGCCGACATCGGCCGCGTATTCCCCGATTTCGCCTGGCAGGCGCGACCGGGACGGTTTCTGTCGCATCCAAACGGAATCAACTGGCGGACGATTACTGACCTGCCCGACGAGAAGGGCCGACTACACACGAGCGCTCGGACCGCTACGCGAACCGATGGACAGAGCATCCTTCAGTTTGAACTCACCGCACGTGGCTATCCCGGCGATGCCTCGCCAGACGCCATGTTGGCGTGGTTTGATCTTGGCCACGAGTGGATTGTACGTGGTTTTACCGATCTAACTGGCGAGGAGTTTCATCGCGACGTTTGGAGGCGCAAGCGATGAATGGAGCTACGGCTATCTGTGAGTCTACACCCGACACGTGGGCGGATAACGCTATTAGCGACGAGTCCTCACCTGAAGAGTGGAATGCGCGCGAGAATCCCCCCCCGAATTTTGTCGAAAAAGTTTTTGTGACGTTTGAAGATGTGGATAAAGCCTCTCCCGACGAGGTAATTGAAAGACGAGTCTATCGCGTAATTCCCCAGCAGCCTGGTTTTGACGGCCCCTCTTACGTGAGGCGATTTCAAATCGAATCGCCGCACTTCTCTTGTGCCGCAGATGTTAATACCACGGTATCGTCGCCTTGGCTTGTGCAGGGAACGTCGCCGGATGTCGATCCGAACACTTGGCGGGGCGTTTTCGCGATCCAACATCAACATCGCGAACTGTTTTCACAGAACGTTGAATTGAACTTGGGGACGCTGCCGCGCTGGAAACCGCAAATCACGATCACGCGTCGCATGCTTGACACCGATGACGAATGAGTCCTGGTACGCCGTAGTCGATGCCGCTTGCGCCTTGACGCAGGGCGACTTCATCTTTGACTGCCCGCTAATGGGGTGGAAGGCGGAGACCGTCGATTTCGACGGCCAAGATGAAGAAGCGGTGCTGAAGGCAGCCATTCAAGCCAATGAAGCTGACGTAATCGTCCTCACGCAGGCATGCGACTTGGAGCAAGACAGGGTCGCGAACGTGATTCTCTGTCCGCACCTCGCACTTTCTGCGTTTCGGGAGGCTTGGGAGAGCCGTCTGAAGGAACAGGACCAGTACCCGTCGACGACGGGAAAACTCGAAAAGGCGTGGGCCAATACGTGCAAGGACATCCGAGACGGGTTTGTGTGGAACCACGCGATGTTGAACCATCGCCTGGAAAGCCCGCTCTCGATCGAACACCGCGTCGTCGATTTCCGTGAAGTGTACACCGTGCCGCGGAGCTTTCTGGAATCATTCCTTCACGAGCGTGGCGGTCAGCGCTTGCGGCTTCTCCCCCCGTACCGTGAACACCTATCACAAGCATTCGCCCGCTTCTTCATGCGGGTCGGACTGCCAACACCGGTAGCGGCCATCTGGCAGAGTTGATCGAATCACCCACGAGACCTTGGGGCCATTTGACCTAAGTCAGCACCTTCAAACGAAGGACACCGCGCGCGGCTGGGCTAGACGCTAACGCCCACTACTGAAAGGTAATCCGCCAACCTAAGCATCCCCGCAGGCTAGGATGTGTGCCCTACTCGGCGCGCGGCAGGCGAATCGTGAGCACAAATAGCGCCTCCCTGGTCGTGGAGGCCTGGATTGATCCGCCGAGTTGCTCGATGACCGCTTTGCACAGGGGTAGCCCCAGCCCGTAGTGGCCGGCGGATACCGGGTAGGACGAATCACTGCGCCAGAAGCGTTCAAACACGTGCCTGATCTCCTGGCTAGACAGCTTGTTGCCTGTGTTGCCCACGGTTAACGATACGGTTCCACTTTCCTCGATCAGCGCAATGCTGATGCTACCAGCGTCATTCACGTGCGTGACGGCGTTGTCCAGAACATTCTGAAGCACCAGCCGCAACTTATCGCGATCGGTTTCAACCGGGCACGATTCGGCAAGCCGCCATTCCACACTCAGTCCGCGCTCGTTGGCTTTATCTTGCAACGGATTCCAGCATTCACGAATGAACGCCGGCAGGTCGAGCGCCTCGCGTTGGACTTCAAGTTGACCGGCATCGGCGCGCGCCAGGTGCAACAGGCTCTCGACCATGCGCTGCATCTGCAGGTTGATCTCCAGACAGTCGTCCACGGTTTTTCGATACGATTCGGGCGTCCGCTCACGCGAAAGCGCCAGTTCGAGCGTGGAACGCAGGCCCGCCAGCGGCGTCCTGAGCTCGTGAGCCACGTCACCCGTGAATCTGCGCTCACGTTGAAACGCGGCGTCGAGCCGGATCAGCAGATCATTGAGCCGCTCAACTACTGGTGCCAGCTCCAGCGGAACCCCGCCCGCACCAATACGCGCGGACAGATCATCCGCGCCGACCTCGGCTATCTGTATGCTCAGATCATCCACGGGTTTCAAACTCCGGCGAACGACCCATGCCAGCACCACCGATGACAACACGACGGCCACCACTCCCACGGCGAACAACATCCAGCGCACCCGTGCCAACGTGTCCTGCAAGCCGACGATCTCACGGCCGACAACCAGTGTCACCTTCATCGAAGTATTCGCATCGCCACCCACGCTTTCCTGGCGCGGCACAACCGTCATACCCACGAGCCGTCCATAGTGCCCGCTAGGGAGTAGGACGGTTTGAAAGGCAGGACTATCGGATGCGCCTGAAATCCGATCGAGATCCCCGCCGAGCAGGGACGGCGAACGGGCGAAGACGGTACCGTCCGGCAACCAGACCTGGTAGAACTCCGGGTGATCCGCGAACTCGAACTCGGGCAGCGATATCTCGGTCAGCTCGAACTCCAATCCATCGCCATCCTGCTCGGTCAGCGCTGTCAGCGAGCGCGCCTTGGCGGCCAGTGACTGATCGAATTCGTCCCACAGCGTCCGGCTGATCAAAGCGTACAACACGACGCCGGATACCAGCAACACGGCGGTTATGCCCAGTGCGGTACCCAGCAGGAGTTGTAGACGCAGTGATCGCATTCGACCTCTACTCAAGCACGTACCCCTGACCCCGTCGAGTGTGAATCAGGCGCGGCCGGCCGGGACGCTCGATCTTCTTCCGCAAATAGCCGATGTACACGTCCACCACGTTGCTTTCCACCGCGGCGCGGAAATCGTACACATGCTCCCAGATCTCGGAGCGGGTGATGATTTCGCCGGCGCGGTGTGCGAGGAACTCCAGCAGGGCGAACTCGCGAGCCGTCAGGTCGATTCGCTCGCCAGCTCGGTGCACCGTGTGGCTGACCGTGTTGACCTCCAGATCCTGTATGTGGATTACCGGATCACTGCTGTCGTATTTTCGCCGAAGGAGCGCCCGCACACGGGCCAACAACTCCTCGAGCGCGAACGGCTTGACCAGATAGTCGTCAGCCCCGCAATCCAGCCCGGCGACCCGATCCGCGACCGTGTCCCGCGCGGTCAGCAGGAGGACGGGCGTCCGGCTGCCAGTTTGCCGCAACTGTTTGAGCAGCGACAGTCCGTCAAGCTTGGGCAGCGCGATGTCAAGCACAATCACGTCGTAATCGCCTGACCGCGCGTACCACCAGCCTACCTCGCCATCGGCCGAAGCATCAACCGCAAAGCCACTTTCCTCGAGCGCTTGGCAAAGCGACGTCCGCAAAGGAGGGTAGTCTTCAACAATCAACACTCGCATCGAGGGAACCAGCCTGCCTTCACCGTCGGCCAGGCCGACCTAACGATATAAAACTGCAGAGCGCTCGTGTGACCGCGTGAAACCAAGTGCGATAGTGAGCGGTGCCCCAGCCAATCAATGCACCAGTTCCTTGAGAACAGGAATAATCAGAAAGAGAAGGCAGTGCCATTCCACACTCGCCGCGCGCACCCAGGCAGCCACTCTGTTGGCCGGGGAGCCCGCGGTTGCCGGCAACTGCGGCCACCAGCGGTTAACCGTCCGGCAGTAGGCGGTAAATGCGTCACCGTAGCGTTTTGACAAGCGGGTTTCCTCGAACCGTATCGCACAGTCGTACACCAGGAGAGCCCAGCCGCAGACCAAGGGGATCATCCATGGCAATTCACACAAGACGCACAGCCCGGCCAGGATGAGCATGTTGCCCAGATAGACGGGGTTTCGTGTACAGGTATAGGGACCTTGCGTGGCGAGTTGCTGCTCTATCCTGAGCCGGTATCTTAGGTGTCGTTGGGACCAGACACGGAGGGCCATCCCTGGCAGGAAGAGCAACAGGCCAATTGCCCACAGGCCTGGTTCGTATTCCCACTCCCACCGCAGACAAAGAAAAAGCACAAGGATCGGGGGCACCATCAGGATCCCACGAAGCTTGAAGGCCACGGCTTGATGCAGCCGGTATGTTCTCATATGCCGACACCTCGCTCGATCTCTCTGTAACGCCGCGCACGTGGTACTGGCCGACCGGAGCCCGCCACTACGGCTCGCGCGCCGACTATAGCGAAGCGCGCCAGGCCCTTCAAGCAGAGCAGCTTCTTCGCGGGCCCACTTGCGTGAGGCCCGCGCGCTGAAGCAGTGTTGAACGACTCAAGATCCTCCAACATCAATCATCATCGTCATCACCGTCGTCATCATCATTGTCATGATGGCCGTCATCATCTTTGTCGTCGTCACCGTCGTTGTCCTGGACCTGGCCGGTCGGGTAAAGGAGCAGTTCCTTTTCCTTACCGTTGACCTTTCCCTCTACTCCATAGACCACGATCATCTTCTTCTCGACGACCACCTTGGCGTCACCGAAGTGCTTGGCGATAGCCGCCTGCACGGCCTCCGGGGCCTGTTTGACAGTGATGATCTCCTCGATTTCGACCAACGTACCATCAGCCGTGACCGCCGCCTCGTGCTTGGCGCCGTTTACGACCCATTCCGCCTCATAGATTAGTACGCCGTGCTCTTTATCCCGTTCCCACCCGGTGATCTTCGCGTCACCCGCGAGTTTCTGTAGTGCCGCGCGCGCCGGTCCCGGGACCTGATCGACGGTGAGATCGTCCTCGTCGTCACCTTCTTCTTCCACTTCCCGCCCCAGCAGCGTACCATCTTGGGCGATCTTGATGTCGATCTCCTGGCCATTGAGCATGAATTCCGCTTCGTAGACCGTCTTGCCGTCTTTTGTCTCACTTTCGATCTCGGTGATCTTTCCGCCGGCGGATTCCTTGAGAATAGTCGCCTTAACGGCCGCGGGCACCTGGTCAAGCGTAACCTTCTGCTCCTGCCCGTCGTTCGCCCAGGCCACCAGCGTCACCATACCGAATACACTCAAACTGATCACAGACAACAATAGCACTCTCTTGGTCATCACATTCTCCTTGGTACCTGAAATCTTCGACCGCTAAAGCGGGCCGCCGCACGCCCGATGGTCCGCTTTCGCACCGCGGGCATAATACCAGGCGAACATGAGAACAAGATGAGAATTCGGCCGTTTACCCGCTTAGAGGTCGTCACCCACCTGCCACAATGCCAGCCAAGACGCCGACCACTCGCTTCCGGGAGTGCCCGGCGTCGTTGTCTACTCGTTACTTACGCATTCGCCGAGCGCGGGGCAACGCTGAAGATCCCTTTCAGCGAAGATCGTTGCGGATATGGACACCCCCCTGAATGTCACGCCACATAGTATGGTCCGCGCATTTCAGACGACGTTTCTGGAATAGATGACACCGTTGAGCCTGCCCCCGGTTGCGCGCGCGACTAACATCGAAGCGCCACTCCTCGATGCCCATGCTACCATGCAGCTACGCGGCGAGACAGACAACACTCTCCGGATTATGAGGCCGACGAGCCGCGTTTCGCGCAACTCTATGTCTTCACGTAACCTACCGTCCTTTCTTCAAGTTACCTCGGTGATTCGATTGTCTACATGTGCAACATGGTGCACATGTAGAGTTTCGATTTTGTTCCGGCCCGCAGCGAGCAGGTTGGGCACGTCATTCAACGGCGAATTGTTGCTCTTGGCAAATCAGATGACGTTAGCGCCGCCGCCGCGAACGCGGGAATCGACTTCCAAGGGTTCGACGCGGGCGATTGCTTGTATCCCCAGTGGATATCGTTTCGCTCCGTGCTGCGCGTTGCGGAACGGGCGCAGCCGCTGATGGTTCGACGACCGCCGCGGATTCGCGAGCGGATTCGACTCTCGTCCGCACTAGATCGGACGCATCGACCCGGTTCAGTTCCCGGTTGATCAACCGCTCAATTTCGGTCAGCTCGCGGCCTTGTTCTGGCGTCACTAGCGTGAGCGCATGTCCGCTGTTGCCCATGCGGGCCGTGCGGCCAATACGGTGGACGTAGATGGCCGGTTCCACGGGGATGTCGTAGTTCACGATGTGTGAGACGTTCGCCACGTCGAGCCCGCGTGAGGCCAGATCGGTTGCCACCAGCACTTTCAGCCGTCCCGCGCGCACGTCGTTGAGCACCCGCGTGCGGCGTCCCTGCGCGAGACCGCCGTGGATCTCGGCACAGGCCACGTTCGCCCGCTCCAGTTTGCGCGCGACGTTGCTCGCTCCCCGTTTCGTGCGCGTGAAGACGATGGCGAGGCGCGGGGTGGTGCGTTTGAGGAACTTGCGCAGGGCCGCGAACTTGTCGCGTGTGTCAACGCTCATGTAGTCCTGCTCGACCTCGTCCACCGTCAGGTTATCAGCCGAGACGTTGATTTCGACGGGATCGCGCATGAGGCCTTGCGCCAGCCGGCGGATTTCGTCGGTTATCGTGGCCGAGACGAAGATCGTCTGACGCTCGCGGGCCACCTGCGCCATGATGCGGCGAATGTCGTCGCGGAATCCGATGTCGAGCATGCGATCGACTTCGTCGAGCACGGCCAGCTTCACGCCGCGCAAGTCGAGCGCCCGGCGCTGAATCAGATCGAGGATGCGTCCGGGCGTGCCGACCACGATGTCGACCCCTGCCTTGAGCTCGCGCAAATTGGACCCGATGCTGGTGCCGCCGTAGACAACCAGCGTGCGTGGCGTCTGCTGGGGGCTCAGCATGTGCACATGCTCGCCCACCTGCGCCGCAAGCTCGCGGGTCGGCACCAGCACCAGTGCCTGGATCCCGTGACCGGGCTGCACACGTTGCAGCAGGGGCAACGCAAACGCGGCGGTTTTGCCGGTACCCGTGCGGGCCTGGCCCAGGCAGTCCCGGCCCGCAAGTGCGGGCGGAATCAGCTCGCGCTGAATATCCGTCGGCTTCTGAAATCCGACCCGTTCCAACGCGGCAAGCAACGGGCGGGACAATCCCAGATCGGCGAAGCCCCCCGCGCCTCCGACGGATTCCGTGTTCCTCTGCTCGTTTGCGGTGTGCTTGGATTGTCGCTCAGGGCGCCACATGCGGCGCCGTTTGCCGGCGGACCGTGTTGGCGATCGTCGCTCGTTCTGCGACGCGTGTTCTGATTTGTAACCATATACTGCTTGTGTCATTTAATACTCCGTCGGCCGGGCGTTGCCTCGGCCGCTTGTTGGTTCAGGGAACAGTGATTCTGCCTGCGGCGTGGCGTGCAATGGGTCAATCCACCAGGTGTACCTCGGCTTTCAAGCAGCGCGCTGGCCGGGATCTCTCGAAGGCGCACCGCTCAACGGCAGCGGCACGCCGACCCTGCCACCGGGCAGCGGGCACGTCGGGGACGACATTGGTCGGGATGGGGATGGGGAAACGGCGGTCCGTCGCGCGGCCTGCACGGCGGAGCGGCTCGCGGAGCCGCGGGTCTTCAAATCGCATTCAGTATTTC
>JBDRDH010000179.1:0-12062 GCA_043820985.1 Planctomycetota bacterium | reverse complement strand
GGCAGTCCTCAGGCGCCGGCAGCCGGCGTGACGGGCGTGCAGCGCCAGGCGCGGCGGGTGTGGAGGCGTCGTTGCCACCCGGCCACTCAGCGATGCGTGGGGCTACCTGGCGACCTTTTTGAGAAGTGGGAGGTGGTGCTGGCCCCTTGGACGGCCCCAGGGCGACGAATGGCTGGGCCAGCTGAGGGGTGGCTGGCAGACGTGGACACGGGCTCGGCTTCCGCCCTGCCCTGTCTCCTCCCTGGCGGCCCTGCAAGCCCGCTCTGCCGTCTAGGGCTCGAGTTCGTCCGAATCCCCGATGCCCAGTCGGCAGCTCGCCTTCGCGGCGGGCGTGGGGCTTCAGCATTCATTCCACCAACTCTGGCCTGCTCGCCAGTGAGCTGTTGACATAAGCTACGGCTTAGTCTTAGTGTTAACTCTTTGCATCGCCTGAAATACTGGAGAGAATCAAACATGCTCGTTTTCACGTGGAATCAATGGCTTGCCGAGAGCTGGCAGGATTTGGTCGCCGGAAAGATGGTGGCCGTGCCGGGATACCTCCCTCATCCCGCCTACTCGGGCTTCCAGGAGCCGCCCATTGCGGAGCCCATGGGCCAGAGCAAGGACTGGGTCCAGAGCCTGAATGACGGCAGCAGGCTCCACGTCCACGAGTACGCGAATGGAGAGCGCGTGGCTCACAGGGACCGCTGGGATCCGAGCACCGGTGCTATTCCGGCCCTCAAGCACTTCCTGCTGGAGACCAAGGCAGGGCAGGTAATGGGCATGGCCGGGCTGGGGCTCCTCCTCCTCGTCGCCAGCAAGGCATGATGGACTCGGCAGCCGCCGTCATCGAGGTCAGGCTGAAGCTCGACCTGACCCAGGTCCAGCTCGCCAGCTTGCTCGGCGTGCACCCGCTCACTGTGTCCAAGTGGGAGCGAGGCCTGCTTTCGCCCACTCCCTACCAGTCCGCCATCCTCGACTCCTTCAAGCTCGCCGGCGAGCGCAACCCCAAGGCTGGCGAGACGGCCATCAAGCTCCTCGTCGGGGCGGGAGTGGCTGTGGCTCTGTACTTCCTGCTGAAGGCGGCGCTGGAAAAATGAACCAGTTGGCTCGGTTGGAGTGGAGGATTGGGAGCAACCCGATTTCTTGCCCAGGAGGGTGCCCTGCAGCTGCTCCAATTGCCAGCCCGAGGTGAACATGCCGTTCAAAGAGCCCGCAGCTCTGAGGTCCTGGCCAAGCGGTCTTCGCTCGACCTTCGTCCAGATCGCCTCCCTCGCATACGCCTCGCTCATCCACACCCGAGCCCTGTGCGCCAACAGTCCCCTGCCCCGCGTCCAGCTCCTCGGCAAGCTTGACCGCACAAGGACCCAGCTCGCAGTCGCCAACGAGGTCATCCGCGTCCTTCGTGCCAGGATGGACAAGGTCCCTGCCCGCAATAGACCCACCTACCCGCCAGTGGAGCGCATGGCCATCGTCGAGCTGCGGGCAGCACAGGGCTGGTCCGTGGCCAGAACCGCCGAGGTCTTCCAGGTTTCCCCTGAAACCATCCGATCATGGTGCAAGCGGCTCGACGAGCAGGGTGAGGACGCCCTGGTCCAGACCCCTGTGCCCATCAACAGGCTGCCCGACGCTGCTCGCTATGTCGCAGCTCGCATGAAGGTTCTGTGCCCCTCGCTGGGCACAAAGAAACTCGCTCAGATACTCACCCATGCAGGCCTCGCCATCAGCAAGGCGTCAGTCGGCCGTATCCTCAAGAACCCGCCGCCAAGGCCACCCTGTCCGAGGACACCCCAGACTGAAGCCACCAGGACCGTCACTGCGAAGCGCCCCAACCACGTGTGGAATGTGGACTTGACTGTTGTGCCCACCCATACGGGATTGGCCTCGGCGTTCTTCCCGTACAGTCTTCCCCAGGTCTGGCCCTTCGCCTGGGTCGTGGCGACAGTCATCGACCACTTCTCGCGGAGAGTGCAAGGCCTTGAGGTCTTCAAACACGAACCCACCGCTGAGCAGTTGACGAGGTTTCTGGACCAGACCATCTCCGAAGTCGGGCACGCTCCACGCCACATGATAAGCGACAAGGGAACGCAGTTCGTTAGCGAACACTATAGGAAGTGGTGTGACGACGCTGTGATCAAGTCTCGGTACGGAGCGGTTGGCCGCTACGGTTCGATCGCGATAATCGAGAGGTTTTTTCGCTCTCTGAAGACCGAGTACACGAGGAATCTCCTGGTGCCCATTTCACAGAAATGCATGCGAGCAGCGATGCTGCTCCATCAGGAGTGGTTCAACAAACACCGCCCTCACCAGGGCCTCGACGGCCTCACGCCTCAGGACGTGTACGAGGGGAGAAGCAGCAATGTAGAACCGGTAGACCTTCGAGATCCCACCAACGGACCACTACAGCTCGTCGTCACTCACCACCGAGGCTCGCCGCTCTTGCCTGTCGTGACGCTGCGCAAGGCTGCGTAGCGGATTGCCCAACCTGGCTCTCCCCAATCCCTGGGTTGAGGAAGTGGAGACGTGCGCCTTGCCGGTGCGGTTTGAGCCTGGTTTTCAAGGCTCAGTCGGGATTGAATCCTGTTTTCTGAAATTCAGGTGCATTTTCTCGACGAGACTGGCGGTCTCTCCGTCGAGAACGCGACGCCGGAACTCGCTGGACCACTATAGGCACTGGTAATCGGCCACCCCCATACCACCGTCCATCATGATATTGAGTAACGGCTTTATCCATTGGGCCTGCCCCCAGTCCAGATTCTTCCTCTCAATCCGCATCAGGGACGTTCCCGTCCCGATGGATAGAAGGGATATCCGGTCATGGCTGGGCCGCCTCTTCATGGGCCGGCGGTCTTGCGTCTGCGCAAGCGCCGCCATGCTCGGATTGTTGGCGAAACCGGTTGCACAGCATTGTGCCGTTGCGCCGACGAAATCCGACGGAAGCAAGACGACGCTACAGCCTGGTTTCGATCAGCAGGACGGTACTGTCGTAGCGTATGCCCTGTGCGACGCCTGCCTGATTTCGTTCGACTTCCTTTCGTGCCATCTTAGCGGGTAACGAAGCAAGCAGTGCGTTGAAATCTTCCTCATGCACGTCCGCGGAGTGGGGATAGCTCAACAGTGGGAATCGTCGAACTCTTTGGCGGCCCACATAGCCGATCCACAACGGTACGTTACCGGGTTGGAGTCGGACTTCGGTTGGCCAAAGGCGTAGGACGAGTTGGTCGGTCTCGGGCACTTTGGGTTCACCTGTCGTGTGCACCAGACGTAGCACGTCAAAATGGCCGCTGTGAAGCTTCGGAAGGACGGGAAGTTCGTCAATGGCGGGAGATGGTGCGATGCATTCGAGAAGCCCGCGAAGCGAAGTTTGCGGGGCTTTAGACCAGTTTCGTGCGACAAGGTCGCGTTTCAGGGCTTCAATTCTTCCGGCAAATTGGACATTCATCGGTTGCTCGTTCTCGCCCTCGATATCCACGCGATATGCAGGCATGTCTCGCCATGCTCCTGCAAACCAATCCTGCCGGGAGACGCTGCGCGTCGGGTAACGAACCGCATAGCGCTCAAGATCAACCGAAAACCGCGCATGACCATGGGTGATTGCAGCCAGAAGGAAGACGAAAGTGGTTAAGACCGCGAAGGATGACACCGCAATGGCATCGTGTGTACGGCGTCGGCGAGCCACGGTGAGTAACGCCACCCAGGAAGTCCCGACGCCCACTCCGGCCGCCACGTCGGCCAGCCAATGGGCACCCAGGTAGAGCCGGGAGAAGGCAATCGCAGTGACCAACAAAGCAGCCACACCGTAGGCAACCATGCGCATGCGGGCAGTAAGCGATGGGGCGATGAAGGCGACAAGGTATCCGAACACAATCGCGCTCATGGTCGCATGCCCGCTCGGAAAACTGTAAGCGCTGACCCCGCTATACACGTCGATGGGCCGTGGAACCTGAAGGGATCGCTTCAAAACGGCCACGATCAGGGTGCCGCCACCAACTGCCGCAAGCCAATACAGAAGATCGCGCCATCTGCATTTGAGAAGGAACCAACCTGCCGCCGCGATGACGAGCGGAAAGATGACGGCGGCATCCCCAAGCTCGGTTACGGCAATCATGACTCGGTCCCCTGGCGCCGTCCGCAGGTGCTGAAGAAACCCGTAAACGGACTGTCCCGCGAAGACAAGTTGGCCGCGCGTGAGAACGTCCTCAAGAACGCCAAGGAACAGCCATGTGCCGCCCAGCAGAATAGTCAACCAACCGACCAACGCCCAGTGGGGCCGACGATCGGGATCAATGAGGTCCGCGATAATGCGAATGATACCGTGACGGCGCTGTGCCCATGTCGTGAGAACGTCCGTCCATCGTGCGGCATTTGCCACCACATGGCGATAGGCAAACCGGAGCGCCCATAGGAGTGCCCACATGACAGCAAGGACTACACACAGAAGCACGGCCAGCCGTGCCGCGACTTCGCCCGCCAGGGACAGCGCCATGCCGAACGCGATACCGGGAAGAAGGTAGGCAGGAGCCCATGCTGTTGCCGAAATGACATTCGTCAGGTAGAAACGCCCCCGCGGCATGTTCAACATGCCGGCGACAGCCGGAACCACAGGACGTATGGCACCGACAAAGCGCCCCATAGCAATGCTCTTGCCTCCGTGTCGCCGAACGAATTGCTCGCCTTGTACCAGGAGGCGAGGGTAACGCCGGAAGGGCCAGAGTTGGTGTATGCGCGAACCACAACGCCTGCCCCACTCGTAACTCACGCCATCGCCAAGAACGGCGCCAACCACGGCGATGCCGAATGTCGGCCAGAAATCAATAGTTCCGCCGGCAACAAGGGCACCCGCCCCGAACATAAGCAGAGCGCCGGGGAACAGAAGACCGACAAAGGCCAGCGACTCCAGGAAGGCCACAGCCGCCACTGTCGCATAGGCCCAGTGCGGGTGCATGGCAAGCCATTGGAGAAGTTGCTGTACCTCGGCGATCATGATGCTGTCATTCCCCTGTCATTGATGTTCCCGGAAAGTCGTCGATGTCGCCATGCCTTCAAGACTAGGCCCAGCAACGCTAGTGCCGCAAAGCCCGCCCCAGCATAGAAGGTGAAAGATGCGCCAAAGCGGTCCCAGAGCAGACCGGCAACAGCACAGGCAATCAACATGGCGATGCCGCTGACCAGGTTGAAGAAGCCGTAGGCCGTGCCGCGCAGATCGACCGGAGCCGTATCGGCGACCATCCGCGCAAGTAGCCCCTGCGTAATCCCCATGTGAATACCCCACAAGGAAACGCCGACGGCAACGGTGAACCAGTGGCTGTTTGCGGCCAGAACCAGATCGGCTGCAATCAGGACCGCCAAACCCAGCGACAGCAGCGTGCCGTGGTTCACGCGGTCCGACATCTTACCAAAGGGATAGGCCGATCCCGAATACACCACATTCATGACAACCATCGCCAAGGGCACATAGGCGACCGGAATGCCGCTTTGCCGGGTACGGAGCACCAGAAAGGCTTCACTGAAGCGCGCCAGCGCGAATACCGCGCCGATGCCGACCACCCACCAGTACGTACCGCTTAGGCGCTTCAGGTTCTCGCGACGAATGGGATTCGTGCGCTTCTCGCCGACGTGCCGCTCCGGTTCGCGGACGCCGAACAGGAGCAGAGAGACCGCAAGAACCCCGGGAACCACGGCCACCCAGAACACGGACCGGAAGTCATTAGCCCAGAGCAGCATCAGCCCGACTGCCAGCAGCGGGCCAAGGAGCGCACCCACCGTGTCGAGAGACTGGCGCAGGCCGAAGGATGCACCGCGCACTTCGGGCGGTGCGATGTCTGCAATCAACGCATCGCGCGGGGCACCCCGCACGCCTTTTCCGACACGGTCCAGCAAACGCGCCGAGAGAACGACCTGCACCGTTGGAGCAATCGCAAACAGAGGCTTGCTCAATGCGCCCAATGAGTACCCAAGTACGGCGAGCACTTTGCGCTTGCCCAGATAGTCACTCAGTGTGCCGGAGAACACCTTCACGATGAGGGCTGTGGATTCGGCCAGCCCTTCGATCAGGCCGACCATGACCGCGCTCGCGCCCAACGTGCCAACCATGAACAGGGGGAGCAGGCTGTGGATCATCTCGGACGAGACGTCCATGAACAGGCTCACCAGGCCGAGCATCCAGATGCCGGTCGGGATACGCTTGAGCGGCGTGTTCGTCTCCCGCGGCGACGTCACGATATGGCGCCCCTTGCCAATGGCAGCAGAACGGTGACGCGGGTGCCGACGTTCTGTTCGGACTGGATGTCGATCTCGCCGCCGTGGCGCAGGACGATAGCCCTGGCAATGGCCAGCCCAAGGCCTGACCCGCCTGTCGATTGCGTCCGCGAAGCATCGACCCGATAGAAACGATCAAACAAATTGGCCAGCTTCTCCGGCGGGATTGCGCCACCTTGGTCCTCGATACACACCTCTGCCATGGACTCCTTCCTGCGGAGAATAACGTGAATCGCCCCCCCTGCGGGGCCATGCCGCAGCGCGTTGTCCACCATGTTTCTGACCAGTCTCTTCAGTTGTTCGGTATCGCCTTGGATGTGAACATCGTCAAGATCACAAATCAATTCTCCACTTGACGCTGCGATCTGCTTCTCGAATGACGCACCCACGTCTCTCAGCAGGTCGGCCAAATTCACATCTTGAAAGTGGGGCTTGCCGTCAATTTCGTCCAGGTGGGCCAGCGTCAGGAGTTCGCCGACAAGATGCTCCATGCGGCGCAGATCATCCGTTGCGTCCTCCAGTGCCTGCCGGTATTCGGTTTTGGAGTGGTCCGTGGCGAGTGCTACCTGGAGCGTGCTCTTGGCAACGGCCAGCGGTGTGCGCAGCTCATGGGCGGCATCGGCCACAAAGGTCTTCTGCAGTTGAATGCCTTCGGCGAGCCGACCCAGCATCTCCCGGATCGTGCCCACAAAGGGCTTGAGTTCGCTGGGAACTGCCTCCAGAGGCCAGTCTGATGTCTCGATCTTGCCCGCCGTGACTTCTTTCAGACGCCCGGAAATCTGGCGTATGGGGCGCAATGCCAGAGCAATGAGCAGGCCCGAGACCACAATCATTGCGCCCAGAACGACGCCGGTCGTGAGCACGACCCCAAAGAGTAGTTCATTCATTTCTTCATGAAGTTCAGCGGCAGCCGCCGCTGAAAGGTTCTGCCGGGCGTCGATCACATCCTGAAACGTATCGTATGAGAGCGAGATCGCTACGGCAGCCACGATTACGAGAGCGAAGCTGACGGCAAAGATCAGGCGCCACTTCAAGGACATACGTTTCACTCGTGTGACCCTCCCAAGATATAGCCTGCGCCACGAATCGTCTGTATCAGTTTGCGTTCTCCCTTGGGATCCAGTTTGCGCCGCAGGGATGAAATGTACACCTCAACAACATTCGAAAACTTCTCGCTCTCGAAGTCATAAAGGTGCTCGGTGATGTCCGCTTGAGAGACGACGTGTCCGCTGCGCATGGCGAGGTACTCCAGCAGTTTGTACTCCATCGCGCGCAGGGACACGGGTTGCCCCTGGACCGTGACTTTGTGCGAAGCGGTATTGATCTCCAACGGGCCGACGGCCAACACGGAGTCGGCCCGGTCGTAACAGCGGCGGATCAGAGCCTTGCAACGAGCGGCCAGCTCTGCCATCTCGAACGGTTTCGTGAGGTAGTCGTCGCCGCCTTCCTCCAGTCCGCGAACGATATCTTCGGTGGCATCACGCGCCGTCAAGACGAGAACCGCCGTCTTGATCCCTTCGGCTCGGAGATCCTTCAGGATGGTCCACCCGTCTACCTTGGGCAACATCAGATCGAGGATGATCAAGTCGTACGGATTGTTCAGAGCCATGTAGCGGCCGTCTTCACCATCGGTGGAAACGTCGACCGCGTAGCCGCCCGGCTTGCGCAGGAAAGCCGCGATGTTCTGCGCCAGCCTGCCTTCGTCTTCAACAACGAGTATTCGCATACATTCTCCCGCAATCTCATCATGTCGCCTATCTCAAATGAATTGCGCGATACTACCAGAACACACCTGAAATGAAACTGAAATGCCAGCCGTCGAAACTTACACCGATGCTCTCTGCCGTTTCAGCTTGGCTTCAGGTACCGGTTGCTATGTTGGCGGCAAATGGACACTTTCGGGACATCGGCGCGGCGATGGAGACCCACCCTGTGGCTGTCCCTGTTCGTGTTGTCCACAGCAATGCTTCTCGTTGTTCCTCGCGCCAACGCAGGCGAACCCATTCAGGGGGCAGGAGATGTCCTCCAACTATTGATCCCGGCCACGGGGTATGCTGCAACGTGGTTCCTCGACGACGAGGAAGGGCGGGAGCAATTCTATTGGTCTTGCGGGACGTCACTGGCGATTACCTATGGATTGAAGTACACGGTCAGTGAGCGTCGTCCCAATGGCGGAAGCCATTCCTTTCCGTCGGGGCATACCTCCTCAGCCTTTCAGGGCGCGTCCTTTATTCAACAGCGCTACGGCTGGCGTTACGGACTTCCGGCCTATCTCGGTGCAGCGTACACGGGTTGGAGCCGCGTCGAGCTTGATGCGCATTATCCACACGACGTGTTTGCAGGGGCAGCCGTAGGTATACTATCATCGTACTTGTTCACGACCCCCTACGACGCAGACAGAAGCATGGGGCTCTTGTACGAAGAAGATACGATTGGTTTTCAAATTAACTGGAAGTGGTGACCGGATGAGAGGAACGGCCATAATCCTGTGGGTGGCGTTGGCGACAACCGGCCTGGCCACGGATCTGATGGCCGAACCGGCGCGCGAGCGGAACTGGAGCATCGGGTACCGGGTTGAACTTCTGACCGCTGGCGGTTCTCCAGCAGACGACATGATGGGCTCGGGCGCATATGCGCACTACCAAATCGGGAATAACTACCGAGTCGAGTGGGCCTTTGAATATGTCGAGTATGACTTTGAGTCCCCGCAGCGGTATCTGGGGTTTGCCCGTGGCGCGACCGAAGACGTTGACTCCCGAACGCGTTGCACCTTGATCTCACTGCGAGTGGAACGCGCATGGTTGGATGCCGAAGCCGCAGTACGACCGTTGGCGTTTGCCGGGTTGGGCATGGGCTACGCCGTAATTGATGACGTGCGCGGCAGCGCAGACAACCAAAGCTTCGACATCAATGCTGAGGGTGGGATCGAGACGGTTCCCTGCGCAGGTGTAGGACTCCGTTACTGCAACCGTCGGTTCACTGTGGACGGCGGAATCAAGCTGGAGCGTCATTTCACAGACTGGGATTTGGAGGACCGCCTGAGCGGGATACAGGGTGAGGTCGGTGACTACACCGCCTGGGGAACCTGGATCGGTATCAGCGTTCAACTCTGAACACAGTCCTGCCACAAGCCGGCCGCCGGCATCCCCGCGTATCCTAGCTCGACACCACTGCCCGTCCCTTCTGGCCGCCTTTCTCTGTGCGTCTTCCCGAGCTGGCGAAGATAGTCTCCAGTCTTTGCACTTGCTTCAGCCTGGCTTCAGGTCTGTTCGCGTATGATGGCGGCAGAATTAAATAGGGATCTCGGATTCAACAATAAGCTGGGAATCCAGCGGAAACGGCAAGGACGGTAGAGATGAAGATGGTTCAGGTCATTGTGGCAATTGTGGCGGCGTCCTGCTTTGCAGGATGCGCGTCCGTAAAGTCGGTATTTAAGGACGACGAAGAACGCGTGCCTCTCTCTTCGGTGCCGCCGCCTGTGATGGAGCGAGCTGGCGCGACGCTGGAAGGTTTCGAGGCAACTCGTGTATCCCGAGAAATGGAGCACGGCCAAGATGTCTACGAGTTGAAGGGCAAGGCCAATGGCGAGGAATACGAACTCAAGATAACGGCAGATGGAAGGATCATCCGCCTCGAACAGGAAGACGACGACGATTGAGGTGAGTTCATGCTTCTCCATGCATCCAACCTGAGTCTGAGCATAGGCAATACCCCGATTCTCAGGGACGTGTGCGTGCAAGTCGCACAAGAGGAAATAGTCGGGCTTCTGGGGCCCAACGGCGCCGGGAAGAGCACGACGATTGGCGTCATCCTTGGGATGTACTCCCGCGATAGCGGCACGCTGGAGTTGTTCGATAAACGAGTAGAGCAGACGACGCCGGATATCCGGCGCCGTATCGGCGTGATGCCCGAGCGTGCCGGTTTCTATGAATGGATGGCGGCCGGCGAGTATCTCGCTTGGTATGGCAACCTGTTTGGCGGGGCGGGAAAGCCGATTTCTGAACTGCTGGCGCGTGTTGGCTTGGAAGACCAGATCAAGCGGCCCATCGGTCAGTTCTCGCAAGGCATGCGTCAACGTCTCGCTCTGGCCCGAGCCATGGTGAACAACCCTGAACTCCTTATCTTGGACGAGCCCACGAACGGTCTCGATCCGCGTGGACGACGCGAGATTCACGACTTGTTCCGCGCTCTGACGGAGGAACACGGGGTGGGCATTCTGCTTTGCACGCACCTCTTGGACGATGTGGACAGGCTATGCCATCGCATCGGCATCATTCACGAGGGGCGCACGTTGCTCGAAGGCGCGCTTGCCAAAGTGATTGCAGAGGACGAAGCGAACAACCTTGAGGATCTCTATCTCCGGCAGACCCGTTCCACGGGCGAATCCAAACAAGGAGAATCAGCGTGAACCCCGTACTCTTGATTGCCGCCAAGGAACGTCGGGCGTTGTTGCGAGATCGGCGAGGGCTGCTCTGGCTGCTGGCGTTCAGCGTCGTGCTGTCCGCTTTTGCGCTGTTGTTGGTCAGCAACAGGGAACTCAGCCTGCTGGACAACGCCATGGTTGTCTACATGATGGCCGGTGTCGTTACCGCCGCAGGCGCATTGATTGCCGTTATCCTGGGAAGCGACGCGTTTGCCGGAGAGCGGGAACGCCATACGCTGGTACCTCTGCTCACGGCGCCCATCACCTCCGGGCAGATTCTCAGCGGCAAGGCCATCGGCCTGTTCGCTGCCTGGGGCGTTATGTACATCCTAGCGATGCCCTATGTCTGGGCAGTCGGCTCGGATGCGCGGAACCTGGTGGCGTCGGTCTTATGCCTGACGGTTCTCGGGACGCCCGTCGTCATCGGGTTCGGCTTTCTGGCCATGGCGCTCTCGGCCCGAACAGGCAGCGTCATGGTTTCCCTCATGACCAGTCTGATCGTGCTGCTGTTTGCCGCCTTGCCTCTGGTCCTGGACCCCAGCTTGCGCGACAGCGTCATTGGACGGGTCTTAGACATGGTCAACCCCTTTGCGGGTGCCCTCAACACGTACGACGCCACCATTGTCGACCGCGAGGGCGTATTTCGCCAGATCGGACGCCTTGCACTGGTCTGGAGCTGGCTGGTGCTCGCGTTCTGGGCCGCTCGCCACGCGGTCCGAAAGCCACGCTTCCGCTGAACCTGGAGGTCACGATATGAACAAAGTGTGGCAAATGATACTGGTCGCGATGTGGGCGGCAGTGGCTTCGGCTGCTCCGTTGACCCTCCAACTCACACCGGATGGAAGCAATCCGATGCAGCCTGCCATGGGAGACATCATGCAGTTCAGGAGCCTGATCACGGCGTCCGACCAGCCGGTCGAAGGCCTCGTGGCGTGGATCAGCCTCGTGGAGATCGACCCCGGGCATGAACAACCCATGGATCTGGAAGACTGGAGCGCCCACAAGGCGGTCTCCGAGGCGCGCCTGGACTCGGGCGTCGTTCTGAAAACCGACTGGTCGATGCGGTTGATTCAATCCGGCGAGTACCGCGTGGTCGTCAGCGCAACCGCGCGTGGTCAGGACAGCGTGTTTACGAGCCCCACGGTGACATTTCAGGTTGCCAGCAAGCCCGTGGTGGAATCTCGCCGCATCCTGCCTGTTGCGATCGGGGTTCCGATCCTACTCCTTGGCATGCTGGGGAATCGGCGCAGGCAAAGATTAAGCCCGTAGGAAACAAAAAGTGTCCCCCCGTCGCCAACCTCGGGTACCAGCTCCTCGTGGCCCGTCTCCAAATCCATCGCCATCGATTGTAGCACGGCCTCCGAACCAGCGGAAACGCCGCCAGCGCGCGGCCCGACCAAAC
>JBDRDH010000178.1:0-2097 GCA_043820985.1 Planctomycetota bacterium | reverse complement strand
AGTGCTGTTTCCGGCCGTGATGGTGAATCCATCGAGGACGGCCGTGTTGTCCGTGCCACTCCCGGTCGTGACGTGGTAGCTGTTCTCTGCGTAATTGACGAAGTCCGGCAGGTCGTCGTTGTTCAGGTCGCCGCTGAGGATGGTGCCGTTGTTTTCTGGATCGGGATCACGCGCGCCGAACGTGCCGTCGCCGCCGCCGTTGGGGAAGCCGCCGTAGATGGCGACGCCGCTCTCGAGTTCGAAGGAAACCGTCTGGTTGCTGGCATGAGGCGCATAGACTCCGGCAGCCACCCATACCTGATCGTCCGGGACTGCCACGCCCAGCGCGGCCTGCAAGCCCAGTCGGCCCTGAAACGCGTCGGCCCAGGATGTGCCGTCGTTGGCGCCGGTAGCGAGCGCGGCATCAACGTGCCAGGTGCTCTGTGCACGGGCCGGGGTTGATGACAGCAGCAGAACGCTTGCGAAGACGGTTACAGTGATCGTGTGATTGCGGCACATTTTTGCGCCTCCTTTGAGAATGGTCTTTTCAGAAGACCGACCGTGCGGCTGCTTAGGGATAGCAGGCCGGAGAACTCTGTCGCCGGGACACATTAAGGAGCTGTTTCAGAACCTCTTGTGGCACCGGCGTCTCGCCGGTGGATCGCATGATTCGTTGGGGATCTCGTGGCTTCTCTCCACAGGCCAGAGGCCTGTGCCACAGTTCTAAAACAGCTCCTAATCGGGGGCCGGATTGATCTGATCTACGACGCAACACGGGCACCTCCTGTTCGTGTGCGGCCACGCCGACGGGTGGACACTTATGACAGCATTCCGCCGGCGGCGGTTCTCGGAGCGGACAAGGGTACGGGGAGCCGCGTTGCTGATCGCCTGAGACGAGCCGGTCTCAGAATCGTGTCGGGCTCCCGCCAGATGGGAATACGCCCTTTCCCTCCAGATTCTGTCACATTGTAATGGAAATGGTCTGGAGAACAAATGTCCCACACCGCAGGGATCGGTTATACTGCCGGAATCCGGCATGGAGACGACGAGCGAAACGCTGTTGGAGCGGGTGAAAGACCCACGGGACGAGGATGCCTGGCGGGCTTTCTATGGGCTGTATCAGCCGATGCTGGTTAAGTATGCGAGAATGCAGGGGTTGCGCGGTCCAGAGGCTGAAGATGTTGCGCAAGACTGCATGGCGTCGTTGGCCCGGCACATGCGGCGGTTTCGGTATTCTCGTGGTCGGGGCCGGTTCAGGGAGTATCTGCGCAAGGCCGCGAACAATCGGATCGCGAGCCTGCGTCGGCGTCGGCAGCCGCGGCCGGCGCGGGCGGATGAACTCGACGCCTTGCCTGCTCGGACGACTGCCGAGGCCGAGTGGGAGCAGCTTTGGCTTCGCGAGCACCTGTCGTATTGCTTGAAGCAGGTTGCGTCGCGGCACTCCGACGGGACGGTGCGGGCGTTTCGGTTGTATGCCTTGCAGGGCTGGCCGGTTCAGAGAGTCTGCATGGCGCTGAGTATGTCGGCGAATCAGGTCTACCTCGCGAAGACGCGCATGATCTGCCGCCTGCGGGAGGAAGTGACACGGATGGTCGGTGACGTCCTGTAGGATTCACGTCCATGGCTGATTGCCTGACAAGGGATGAGTTCGAGCACCGGCTTCGCGGGGAGCTGACCGCGGGCGATGCGGCGCGGTTTGACAATCACATTGCTGTGTGTGAGCGGTGCCGGGCGGAGTATCAGTCGCTCGTTGAAGACCACCGATTCCTTGACGGCTTTAGGAACGCACTCGGGGCGTCTGGGCTTGATGAAACGGCGTCGCGTGGGAGCGAGGCTCCTGGCCAGCCAGCGGAAGCAGGCCCGACCACTTGGCCGTACGCTGATGCGGCGCCGGATGCGTCCTCGGACCGCGCGGAGCGGTTTCCGGAGATCATCGGGTACAGCATCAAGCGGGTCCTCGGGCGGGGCGGCATGGGGGTGGTTTACGAGGCGATCCAGGAGAAGCTCAATCGCAAGGTCGCGCTGAAGCTGCTGCCGGCCCTCGTCAGCTCGACGCATCCTGAATTCGTGACGCGTTTCCAGCGCGAGGCGACGGCCGCCGCCAAGCTCCACCATACG
>JBDRDH010000177.1:0-10554 GCA_043820985.1 Planctomycetota bacterium | reverse complement strand
CGGAAAAAGCGAGAGAGTTCCGGGGACATAGTAAATTCGTACCATCGATTGTGAGAACTCCGGGCGGATCGGCCTGTGGTGCAGCGACGCGACGGATAACGAGTTCGACGACTTCAAATGTCGGGATATCGCCGGGCCGTTTGAGATCGATGGGCTGTACTTCGGCTCCAACGGCGAGGTCCGCACCGACGACTCGAATAACAACGTCATCGAGGCCTATGGCACCGACGGGCTCGAAGAGTGCATCGTTCGGAGAGGCTCACGTGTAGACACCTATGTGCTGACCTACAGCTTCAAGTGGAATGACGACTCCAGCCCCGGCGCGGTCGTCCGCTGGCTGAGCCCCGGGGATTACCTGGCCATCGCCATCCCGGCGTCCGACGACAAGCCGCGCCTGTACAAGCGTGAAGCCGATCCTTGACACGATGCCTTGGGCGAAGCCCACGGGTCGCGATGCGACCCGGCTCGCTCACGCGAGCGGCGGCGAGTCAAGGACTGACCACGCTGGCCACCGCCGCCAGCGGCCTGGGGCTGTCCACCGGCACCACCTACGAGGCCAAGGTGACCGCTGCCGCTGGTGCGAGAATCCTTTCTCGCACCCACCTACGCTGGGAATCACTTCCCGCCTATCGCAGGATAGGAATCCTGCCAGAGGTGGTGCGAGATGGGAATCTCGCACCAGCATCCCCTGGACGAAACCGCCCAGATCACGACCACCACGGTCGATGATGAATGGTCCGCCGGCTATGTGGGCCTGGTCCGTGGCCGGCTGTCGGGCGACACGCAGCAGTTCGACGATGTAACGGTCTTTATTGACAACGACGAAGATGGTATACTGGACGCGGCGGATCCCACCGTCCGCAGACGATGAACAGCATGTGTCATGCGGAACCCCCCAGCGGTGTCGAACCCCTTGAGAACACAGACGTTGGCACGCCGTGTCAGTCAAAGACAATTCAGGACAAAAAGGTCTATTGGGCGGCACAGGACTCGAACCTGTGACCTTCTCGGTGTAAACGAGATGCTCTAGCCAACTGAGCTAGCCGCCCGGGGAATCTGGTCGCCGTCGGTGGTTACCGGATGTTGTCATAATACGTATTGTTGGCTCGCTTGAAAATGCCACGCTGTAAAATACTCCTATAGGGGGATAATCAGCATGTCGGCTTGACGGTGGGATTTCGGGCCGAGGACCTAAAAACATAGCATTTACACAGCCGTGAATGGGATATCGGCCTTAAAACACAGTCGGCAGGGGGGAACCAAGTTCTTTTTCCAAAATCGATTTGAAACCAGCGAAATGCATGCCTAAGAATTCGATGACGGCGAGCTTGTCTCGCTAGAGTAAACCGCAGACCCAGTCGAGACCGATTTTACGACAGGAAAACCGGTTAACGATTGACACGCCGGGTGTCTGCACCGCGAGGAAGTAACGCGGGACGCCATACAGCTTCATGATGTGACAAATTTGAAACACCTCGCCGTATGGCCCGCATGGGACGGGCAAAGGAGCGAAGTAATGCGTAAGATTTTACTGACTGCTGTCATGCTGGTCATAGCAGCCACTTCGGCTCAGGCCGATATGGATTTGCTGTGGGACAACTACCTCTATCCTGGTGATGGGTACGACCATGTTACTGCGCTGAGTTCAGAGCGTAATACTTTCGTGACCAATTCCTGGACGGGTGACGACGCGGTTTTTGAGGAATCCGTTTTCATTCAACAGATTAAATGGATAGGTATGCTCATCGACCATCCGGACGCTGACTACTGGTCGGCGGATGTGGTCATCTATCCCGCCAATCCGGATCCGACGGGATATCCGATCGATCCCGTGAACTACCCGGCCGTGGCCGAGTGGAACGAGCTGGCTTACTCGCGAACCGACATTGCCGAGGAATTTGGTTTACAGGTTTATGAAGGTTCGATCGATCTGCCGGAAGATGTGTTGTTGGCGCCAGGACATTATTACTACGCGGTGCGTCTGGTGGGTAACAATCGCGGCCAGAACTACATCGCCAGCACCAGCACCGCCGGTGGTGAAACCGCTGGCATGACGATGGGCGTTTTCCAGAGCACCTTCTTCCACTATCCCCCACACACGGGTAACTGGGTATACGTCGATCAGGCCACCGAGCCGGTGCTAACGAGTGATTTCGCGTATCAGCTTTACGGGTACATCCCCGAGCCGGCCAGTTTTATTCTGCTCGCCATGGGCGCGATGATGATCCGCACCCGCCGGTAAGCAAAGCCGGTTAAAGACTCTCAAGCCATTAACAGCCGGCCGAGCCCGTTGAAAGACAGGCTCGGCCGGTTGCTTGCGCGCGGGGCTAATTGCCCTGCTGCGCCGGTTTGAGCTCGATGCGTACACTGACCGGTTCGGGTCTGAGGCGTACCGGTAATGCCCCCGCCTGCATCGTCTGGGCCAGATACGATGCTTTGCTCATGCCAAAGTCGCCGGTGATCGCCCCCTTACTCCGGATCTTGCTCTTGATCGTGGGAGCGGAATAAGCCACATCATCTACCAAGATGCACAGTGGCTTGTTTATGTTCTGGCGTGTCAGTTCTTCGAAGCGGCCACCACCGACAGCATCCAGTTCGAATAAGACACGCGGACGTTCGCGTTCGTCACGATCCACGTACGCATTCTTGAGTCGCCAGGTCCCGTCAACCAGTAGGCCGTGCTCTGAACCCAGCTTCGCGAGTACGTAATAGTTGTAATCCAAGTGGTGCACCACAAAGCGAGAATGCTCTGGATTAAAGTTCTCGAGGTCTTTGAGTGATGCTAGATCGAGAAAAGACAGTGGATTATCCAATTTAAACCAACCGAGTTCGTCCTCTGGCGCGGGGTGTGGGCCATATTTCTCCAATTGTATACGGTAACGGTCATATGTCACCGCGTGTTCCGGATCGTTGGTCGTCAGAATGCGGAATTCAAGCACGCCTGCCCCGGCCAGGAGTTTTTTTAAGGCGTTCGGGCCGTCGAGAAACATGGCCTCATCACACCAAGCCTTATGCTTGACGATGAGGTTATCGATCCGATCGGCCAGGTTCGGATGAAGGTTCTTATATTCCTCAAGTATCGGTTTCCGGACAGGTGACTGTTCGTACATCTCGAGGACTTGCATAAAGAGTTCAGGGTCGAGGCTGGTGGCCAGGAACTCATTGATTGCGTCGTCAAGAGCATCTTCAGCAACCGCCAGCTCGCGCGCGAGGTCTGATGCGCGAGAAGTTGGCTGTGTATCCGGCTGGATGGCGCGATATGCCTTGTCGACCACGACCCAGGTATCGAACACTTCGTCGGCACGCAACGCCAGTTGCTCCCGCTCTGGAATACCATGGATCAGTTCCGCAAGCGTCTGGTCACGCTCCGCGTCTGTAAGTTTGAGGGCCGCCTCAAGTTCCGACCGTGTGACGCTTGTTGAGAATAAATCTTCGGCAGCCTGATCGTATTCCACACGCAGTTTCCACATCTCGCGGGACGGTAAGGGCAGCTCTACCTCGATACGGTTGGGAGGAATAGCGCGCCATTTGAGATCATATTCGCCCTTGGGATCAACACGTTTCTGTAATATCGCCGTCATGCGCTGTGCCAGACCGTGCTTCGATTCCTCGTCCAGCCCGCTATCGTCGATCTCAAAGACCATGATCGCACGGCCAGCGCTGTCCGCCGGGGCACTGCGTTCACAGGATGCGAGGCTGATTAGCAGGCAAGCCGTGCCGGTGGATAGCAGCAGTAAGATGCGTTTCCGGATAGATGTCATTTTCGGTTACCCCAGGCATCTGATACGTAACGTTGTGTTTCCCGACTAGGGGGATAGGTCCAGTCATGGACAATGTGAGTATCGTAACGACGAGCAGTGCCGCATACCAGTGCTGGATTGTCACGGGTTGGTAACTACAATGGGCAGCGTGCCGGGTGCCCCATCGCTTTAACGGTGGGGGCGCGAATGAGCACCTGATTCGTGTCCCCCACGGCTGAAGCCATGGGCCACCCGCCCTTTAGTGGTGGGGGCGCGAATGAGCACCTGAATCGTGTCCCCCACGGCTGAAGCCATGGGCCACCCGCCGGCCGCTACATTGACCACCGCTACACCTAGAAATCAAGCTGGCTCAGGGCCGCACCCCAGTGCGTGCATCCAACAATGGCACTTTCATACCGGCGACACGCTATATTTATTGCCTGTTGGCGGGGTACTTCCGTCCTGGTTAGTGAACTTACTTCTCGCCCGACCCGTCACCGCCGGTGTGCTTGGCGACGTTTTGAGCGATGTTTCGTGACAGTTGCCGCAGGTCCACTCCAATCACGCTTTCAACGGTGGCCAGGGACTCGGACAGCATCTTGGCCCGCCCCAGGGCGGCACTGGCCATGGCCTCGCCCCCGCCGCTGTCAATCACCGTGACGCTGCCGAGGTTGACGTCCTTGACCGTGCTGGCCAACTCCTTGACGATCGCCGGCATCATCTCGAGCAGCATGACCTGCAGGGCCTCGGGGCTCTTCTTGATGGCTACGCCGATCTGCTCGATGGCGGCGGCGCGCGCCTTACCCTCCTCGAGCGTGCTGGCCGCGTCGCCCTCGGCCTTGGCCTTGGCGACGTCGCGGTCGGCATTGGCCTTGGCCACCTCCGTGGCGGCCAGCCGGGCCTGCTCAACGTAAGCCTCGGCCTTCTGCTGCTCGGCTTCTTTCAGAGCCGCTTCCCGGGCTAGTTCCGCTTTGCGGATGCGCAGCTCGTTCTCGGCCTCGGCGACCGCGGTGTCGGCGGAGTAGCGGGCTTGCTCGGCGCGCTGCCGCGAACTGGCCTCGATCACCTTGGCTTGGGCATCCCGTTCGGCCTTGGCTTGCCGGGCGTTCGCATTGGCCTCGGCTTCCGTGGTGACCGCTTCAGCCGCGCGTTCGGCTTCCGCCATACGGGCTTCTGACAATACCTGGGCGCGGGCCTTGCGAGCGATCGATACCAGGTACTCCTCCTCGTCGTGGACGTTCTGGATGTTGACGCTGTCGATGACCAGGCCGAGCTTGCGGAAGTCGTCCGTGACTTCGTTCACGACCGTGGCCACGAACTTGTCGCGATCCTCGACGATTTCCTCGGGCGTCATCTTGCCGATCACGGCGCGCAGACCGCCCTCCAGCGTCTCGCGGGCGACCTTCTGCATCTCCTGTAGCGGTTGACCGAGGAAGCGCTCGATGGCGTTGCCGCGGTCCGCCGGGTCGGACGAGACCTTGACGTTGGCGACGCCGGTGACGACGACCGGCATCATCTTTCCGCCGCCGGACTGGGCGGTCACTTCCAGGCCGACCTGCATGTTCCGCAGGCTGAGGCGCGAGACCTTGTTGAAGACCGGGATTACGAACGTCCGGCCGCCGATCAGTGTCCGGTAGCCCAAGCCGTCGCGCTGGCGGGTACCGCTGACGATCAGCATCTGGTCGGGGTTGCCAACCACGATCAGCTTGGCGGCGATTGCAATCGCGACGATGAAGAAGAACAGTAGGCCGAAGCCGACGACGATCCAGGTCGTCGTATCAGCGAGTATTAGTGCGGTATTCATGCATTTCCTCCTTGCTTGTAGAGATATTTGTCCTCGAATTCCTCCCGGGTGACGACGCGGGCCACGCCGGCGCGGTAGCCGACCACCATCACTTGCTGGCCCTTGTCGAAACGCTGCACCGATCCGCTGGCCTCGGCGGGCAGCGAACGGCGTGTACCACGTACCTTCATGGCAACCTCGCCCCGCGCGGGGTGCGCGATCGCGATGGTTACCAGGGCGAGCTTGTTGACGTAATCCTGCGGACGCGGCGCGCTGTCGGCGCTGCTACGGCGAAGATAGCGGAAGAACTGGTGTATCAACTGTCCGATCACCAGACCGCTGATCACGGCCACACACATCGTCGTTATCGTCGACAGGTCACTCAAGTATGTCAGAATGGTGCCCATCATTCCGAAAATGGCCATCGTGAAGATCACGAATCGGATGGAGAACCAGGTCGACAGGCCGGCGACGGCACCGTGAACATCCGCCAGGTCGTGCCCATGGGCTTCCACACCAACGTCGGCATCAAAATCGGCGTCGACATCCGCGTCAAAATCGGCCTCGACGTCGCCGCTGAAATCCGCGTCGAAGTCAGCGTCAAAATCCGCGTCAAAGTCGACGTCAACATCGCTGTCGCTGGCGTCGCCGCCGAACGCGGAGAAGACCAACAGACCGCCGCCCACGATCAGGCAGATCCAGTAAGCCGCGGTCAACGCGACCGGGAGCGTCACCGCCCCAAGGATAACCGCCTCCAACATGGCACACCTCCATGACTCGGCGTCCCGTCAGTAGGACGCGTCTCTATCATTAAGAGTAGCACTTCCGCCGCCGGCGCCTATTTGAATACCAGACGATTCTCATAACCCCAGCTCTGGTAGGGCGAAGTTGTACTTCGCCACTGGTAGTGCGCGTGAGTCCCGAACTGGCGGTTTCAGCATCATCGCGGCCCTCTACACCTTCCGAACGGATAAGTGACGCGAGCAGTGCCAAGTACTTCCCCACTCGCGAGACGCCTGTACACCGGGCTACAGTCTACACGAATTTACACTCGTCCGGTAACGCCACCCGACAAGTTTTGACGAACCCCTGAAATCAGCCGGATGAAGAAGCCGTTAATATGGCGCTCCTGATCTGAGCCCGAAGCGCCAGCGAGGGTTAACGTCGGTACCCTTAGAATCATGCTGTTGAATTCTAATAGGCCGAGTGCCATGTCCAATCCAGATGCGTGGGATTCGGATTTTGGAACTGCAAGTTTAACCCTCGCTGGCGCTTCGGGCTCTGATTGGAACCCGCTCGCTCGTGCTTGGGCTCGGATTAAGGGAGCCGTGCCCGAACCGAATAGCGCGGGCGGGCCGGGTGGTCGTGACAGGCGCACGGGCGGTCGGCTAGAATGATGCGATGCACAATGGGCATCAGCCGCTGACGCTCTTCCGCATGACCACGCGGAATCTCTATCGGCGTCCGATGCGTACCACGCTGACCGCGCTCGGCGTCGCCGTCGGCGTTGTCGCGATCGTCACGTTCAGCATCATCGTCAACGGGCTGTGGGAGTCGGTCGACGTCGGGATTCACTTCGATGACGCCGACCTGGTCGTACTCCAGTCCGGAGTCGCGGCGGACATCTTCAGCCTGCTCGACGAACACGCGACCGGCGAGCGCTTACGGGCCGTACCCGGCGTGGCTCAGGCCGTGCCAGCGCTTTGGCATGTTCTGCCGGTCGAAGAGCAACCGTTTGTCCTGATGCTGGGGGCGCGCCTGGATGATCTCCGGCTGCGCAAGGGTAACCTGGTCGCCGGGCGCCCGCCCGCCGGGAACGACGAGATCACGATCGGCACGATCGCGGCGCGCGTGATGGAGAAGGGTGTCGGCGACACGGTCGACATCAGTGGCGAAGAATACAAGATCGTCGGCATCTTCAAGAGCGGCGTGGTGTTCTTCGACGGTGCGGTCGCGATGAGCCTGCCCACGCTGCAGCGACTGGCCGGCAAGGAAGGGCGGGTGACCGTTTTCCAGGTACACATCGAGGCCGGCATGGATCGGGCGACCATCGCCGATCGGATCGAGGAGACCTGCCCGGACGTGGCCGCGATCGGTGAGGCGGGGGAATACAAGAAGGTTGATCAGGGGCTTGAAATCGCGCGCGAGATGGTGTGGGCGGTTTCGTTCGTCGCGATCGTCATCGGCAGCATTATCATCACCAATACGATGTGGATGTCCGTGCTCGAACGGACGCGTGAGATCGGCGTGCTGCGCGCCGTCGGCTGGTCACGCAAGCGCATCGTGCTGATGATCGTCCTGGAGGCCGCGGGGGTCGGCGTGATCGCGTGCCTGATCGGCTCAGTGGCCGGTAGCGGGCTGGCCGAGTTAACCACGCGCCTACCGACTTCCGAACTCTTCATCGATCCGAAATACAGCCTGGAACCGTTCATGCTGGCGCTGGGCGTGGCCGTGTTGCTCAGCGTCGTCGGCGCATTGCTGCCGGCGTGGCGCGCGGCGCATGTTTCGCCGGCGGAGGCGCTGCGCTATGAATAGCATGCCGGCCGAAACCGCCGTCTCCGTCCGTGCCGTCGTCAGGCACTTCGAGCACGGCCGCATCCGTGCGGTGGACGGGCTCGATTTTGACGTGGCCAGCGGCGAGTCTGTCGCCATCTGCGGCCCGTCGGGTTGCGGCAAGACCACTTTGCTACACCTGATCGCCGGCATCGACCGTCCTGACTCTGGCGACTTGCGCGTCGGGGGTCGGCTGTTGGCGGAGCTTTCGGACGCCGAGCTGGTCGCGTTGCGACGTGAGAAGGTGGGGCTGGTTTTCCAGTTGCACAATCTGCTTCCTGACCTGACCGCGCTGGAGAACGTGCAGGTTCCAATGCTGGGAACCGGTACGCGGCCGCACACGCGCTGCCGGCGCGCCGAGTCGCTGCTGGAGCGGGTCGGCCTGACTGATCGAGCGCACGCGCTACCAACCGTACTCTCCGGCGGTGAACGTCAACGCGTCGCGATCGCCCGCGCGCTGGCTAACGAACCGTCCATCGTGCTAGCCGACGAGCCGACAGGCGCGCTCGATTCGCACAGCGGCGACGTCGTGCTTGACCTGCTGGAAGAACTCCAGCGCGAGTCAAACACGACGCTGATAGTCGTAACGCACGAACCCCACATCGCCGCCCGCGCCGCCCGCATCCTGAACATGCTCGATGGGAAGATCCAGTAGGTGGGGGCGTATATGCACCCTGCATCGGCCGAACGCACGGCGCCTTCCATTCAAACGCGCGGCCCCTCTGATCCGAACGCGCAGCGCCAGCAAGCGCCCCCAATCCGAGCCCCACAAAATCCGAGCCCCGAGCGCCAGCGAGCGGGTTCCTTAAACCAGCCCCAAAATCCGAATAGATGCAACGCATCACGGCAAAATCCGATACCATAGCGATAATATTTACCTAAGAGGGACGTTCAAATGAAAATGGTGCTGTTCCTTGGCGCGGGTTTCTCAAAGCCGTTCGGTTTGCCTGTTATGCAGGATTTCTTTGTATATGCAAAATCGAGTGCGTTGTCCGACGAGCAAAAACGTCGGCTCCGAGATCTGCAAAAGCTTACGAAAGCAGCGGCTGATGTATTTAAGTGTGACTCCCAGAATCTAGAAGACGTACTATCAATCGCGGCTGAAACGGATTTCGCACAGGGGACGTCGGCGTCCACCGATCTTGCCATGATTCTGCAGCGAGCACTCGCACACCCCCAAGACATAGGCGGCCCAGAGGATTACTCCAATCAGATCGCAACATTGCTAGGACCATTAGGCGATGGAAGCCATTGGACTAAAGATGATTCCTCTTTGCACGTTGTTACGACAAACTATGATGTCGCGCTTGACTGGGCGTTGTGTCGAAGTGGAATGCGTATCGCCCTGCCTTTTAAGTGGAAACCTGTCATACAGTCAACTTGTTCCGGTTTTTGCCTATACAGTAGTGAACCACCATATCACTGTATGTTATGCAAGCTACACGGCTCACTCAACTGGTTCGAGACGGACGGTTCTATCAAGGTCGAGGATCGTGTCGTTGAGCTTCCTCACAGCAGGATTAAGAATTATTACTGGCCCGCTGTCGGAAATGAGAAATATCATAATCCCGGCGGCGCAGCTCCGTTGATCGTTCCGCCAACCTACTTCAAACACCGGTCCACGCAGGCACTCCAAGACGTCTGGCAGACGGCTTACGAAGCGTTACGTGAGTGTGAGAAGCTCGTCTTCATTGGATACAGCTTTCCTGATTCAGATAGCCATATGCCGTACTTTTTAGCAAGCGCGTTGGCCGACAATGTTGATCTAACGAAGGTGACCGTCATTGATCCCATGGCATCCGATATAGCTCATAGGATCGAGCAACGGTTTGGACCATCGATCACGCGGATTTTGGAGCCAATAAAGGCGAAGTGGCAAGAGTACGAGCATAGTATCTAATGATTTGATTGCTCGCCGGTTCGTCTCTTCCTTCACTGTCTGGGTGCCATGCCCAAGCGTAGCGCGGGCATGCCGTCCTTCTCCGAAACATGCCGGCGCTTTCAGCTTGGGCACCCGGCAACATGCCGGTGCTTTCAGCTTCGGCATGGCACCCAGCTTCCAGCTTCCGGCTTCCGGCTTAAGGTTCCGATTCAACCGCCGGATTCTCGTACCACACTACGCCCAGATTGACCGACTCCTCGGTCGTGATCACGTCCAAATCGCCGTCGGCGTCCAGGTCCAGCAATTGAACCAGGTCGAATTTGCCGCCGGCGGTGCCGTTGATTGGTTGAGGGCTCCAGAGTGTCAGTCCGTTGGAACTTCGACCCTCCCCCTTCCCCTCCCTACCAGGGAGGGGGGTTTTGGCAGAGGCGCCGATCGCGGTTGGCGTCAGGCGACCGACGCCGTAGCGGCTGTTGGCGTTTTCACACGAGAATACGATTTCGGCCATGCCGTCCAGATCCAGATCGCCGAAACGGACGCTTTTGCCGGTGCCATAGCTGTCCGACCATGAAATCGGGGTCTGCTGCCAGGGCAAG
>JBDRDH010000176.1:0-10591 GCA_043820985.1 Planctomycetota bacterium | reverse complement strand
CTTGATCGACGCATCGTCGAAAGTCTTGGCCTTGCCGTCCTCCGGATCCCAGATGAGCGGCTTGTTGGTCGCGGCGTCCCTCTTGTAATGCCCGTCCGGCTGGACCAGGTAGGGGGCGTTCGTCTTCAGCTTGAGGTAGTGCTCATCCCACTTGCCGATCTCGTTCAGGATGACGTTCAGCATCCCCAACGCGATCGCGCCGTCGGTGCCCACCCGGCAGGGAACCCACTCGTGCGCCTTGGACGCCTGCGTGGACAGGAACGGGTCGAAGACCACCGCCTTCATCCCGCGCGCCCGGGCGTCCGCCACCCACTGGGCGCTTTGCAAGGCGGCGTGTCCGGCTCCGTGCCCCTTCGAACAGCCGAAGTAGATCGTGTAGTTGTTGTAAGTCCAGTCCGGGATGATCGACCAGGAGGCGTGCATGATGCCGTTCATGAAGTGGGCACCGTTGCCGCACCACAGTCCGCCGCCGGAGACCCAGTAGTTCTTGAAGCCCCAGGCCTTCATGAAGGCAATCACCGCGAAGCGGATCTCGCTGGTCTGCACCGTGGTGGCCTGGAAGTAGGTCCCGCGGGGGTCTTTCATGGTCTTGAACTTCTCGACGATCGTGTCGAGGGCTTCTTCCCACGAAATGCGCTGCCACTTGGGATCGACACCCACGCCCTTCTGCGGATTGGTGCGCTTGACCGGATAGTTGACCCGGTGCCGGTCATAGAGCGTCATCAGTTGCGCTGTGCCCTTGGCGCAAATGCGACCGCTTCCGGCGGGAGACTCCGGATTGCCCTCTAGATCGACGACCGTACCGTCGACCACGCGGGCTCGGATGCCGCATTGCGCGTAGCAGCCTCCGCATGAAGTGTTTACCCATTTGTCCCCTTTGACGGTGGTAGGCTGCGCGATCATATTATGTCGCCTCTTCGGTGTGGTGTGAAAGGAACTGATCCGCCGACTGATACCGGCCCAGTAACTAGGCTGTTAATTCTTGCCGATCTTACCCGCTCGGTAAGATAGCAAAACCGGCCAGCGAAAGAAATACCACTGGCCACTAATTATTTTTTATATTGTTGTCGGGTTAAAGAGGACTCACACATAATACTGTGGCTGAACCCATGGCGTGACACCAGCTCGCCACTTCGATCCACCTTGGCGGGAGATGTTCTGACAATTCCATGCGCGCGCACTGCGCAGGTCAACCGCCCTGGTGGTGATATCCTCGGCCGACGATGCCATGGCAACTTTCTGATTTGAAAGTACATGCGGGCAGTCCGTACATGGTTAACAGCCTCGGCCGATATATCCTGATGTACGGAGCCCGATGTAAGATAATGAAGTCGTAAGGCAAAAACGTAGCGGGCGGATTGTCCACCACTGTCTGTCGAGCACTGGCGGACAAGCTCCCAGCGGCAGACTCCCGTGACTACGGGCAGGGGTCGGCATAACCATTGCTGACGGCGTTGATAAACCAGTCGATATCGTAGGAGTTCACCACGCCGTCGCAGTTGATGTCATTGGCACAGAAATAGTTACACGAGTGCGAATTCATCCAGTCCGCCGGCAGGCCGACCGCCTGGATGAAGTGGTCGATGTCGTACGAGTTTATGCCATCGTCCATGCAGTTTGAATCGGCGCGGTAGTCCACGCCACCACAGTCGCAGGGATCCGCGGCGCAGTCGGTGTCCAGGATGTAGGTGCCGCCAGCGGCGAGACAATCATCCTCGTTATACGGGGCCTGCGGATCGGTGGGATCAACATCGTGACAGACGTAACCGTGGCAACAGACGGCGGTGTTCGGCGCGAAGCAGGAATCGACCTCGGACAGGTCTGAATCGAGGAAGTCGGCCGGCACGCCAATACCCTCTGACAGGCCGACCATCGAGTCCACGGAGTCGACGTTGAGCCAACTGAGGCGAATTGTGCCGTCGAAGAACAACTCGATTTGGAACGTGTTCGTGTTGGTCGTCTCGTACTCGGGCACATCCAAGAAGGTGACGGCCACGCGGTCGCCGGTCTCGACGTAGCTGACGGCGCCACCAGATGAGGGATCGAGATCGTCGTACACGCCTGATACACGCGGTGCGGAGAAGTGGCGCGTCGGTGTTTCGTCGGGGTTGTTGTCGCCGTCGATGAAGGTCAAGTGCCCATTGCTGTTGACGTAGAACCAGGCGTAGGAGGTGCCGTACAGCGAAACCTCCTGCATCGGGAATACGTACTCGTAGCTGTCGTCACTGAGGTTTAACGGCGTCCCGCCGGTGGGGTCGGTCGGCAGTTCAGTGATCGGGTCGCCGCACACTTCGTAATAGTCGATCGTGCCGTCGGGGACTATCGTCAGCGACATGTAGTCCAGGTCGAAGTCATAGCCGACGAGGAACTCCTCGGTGAAGTAGTCGGGCTGATAGATCGTCCTGAAGGAGAACGCCGGGCAGAAATCGCCGTCACCACAGCCATTGAGGGCCCGCACGTGCCAGAAATGCTCGGTATCGGTCTGCAAGTTCATACCGATCTGGTGGCTGGTTTCAGTCTCGATGGCGCTGTAAACGATCGTGCTGAAGCCGGCGTCAGTAGCGACCTCCAGCTCATACTGGGCGGCCTGCGCGGCGGGTTGCCAGGTCAGCGTGGGGTTCTTCGCCACTTCAATCTCACCATTGGACGGACTAGTCAAGGTCACGTCGCCGGCGGCGGTCGTGGCGAGGTTGAGGACCAGCGGCACCATGCGTTCCAGCCCGCCGGTGGCGGTGCCGGTGACTTCGATAACGTATTCATCAGGCGAAGCGCCGACGGGAATGTCGCTGATCGTCATCACGCTGGTGAAGGGTGGCGCCTGGGAATTTGTGCTGAATTGAACAGATGAGCCGAGCGGATTACCGGCGGCAGACAGCGTGACCACATCAGAGAAGTCCGCGTGGGGCTGGATGTCGAGTGTGTATTCGGCCTGCGTGACTGGCGGGCAGCACAAGTGCTGAGCCGGCGGGTCGGCGGAGATGGAGAAGCCGGTTCCGGGCAAGTGCAAGGCCGGATCACCCAGCAGGATGTACATCTCAAAGTAGTCGCGTGTGGCCGGGGCCTCGGGCCCGTAAAAGGCCAGCAGGTCGTACAAGGCGGCCTGCCAGGCCGGACTCAGCTCCCAGATGTTTTCGTTAAAGAATGACTCGAAATAGTGTTTCTCGAGAAACGACGCCTCGTTCCACGGCGGGGGCCAGTAGTAAATCTGGGTCGAGGCGGCTAGGAATGCGGCGGCGCCTTTCTCGCTCACGCGGATCCAGGTCTCGCCGAGACATTCATCATGGTTGGCGAAATTGTTGGTATTGCAGGACATGCCAAGGATGACGCAGTACTTATCCAGGTTTGTCAGGTTATTGATATCTGGCGGATTAAAAGCCGGATTCCACCAGGAAGTTATGTGACTGTGGCCGAAGTAGACGACATGCAGACAGCCCGTGTTGAGGGCGTCGGTCACATCCTGTGTGTCGCCACCTTCGGTGGCGTAGATCTTGTAGCTCAGGAAGTCGTTCGGATCCATATAGGTGGACACGACCCATTCCTGTGTATCTTCGCCGCCGCTCGTCTCGTCGTCGGTTAACAGGAAAGCGGCGCGTTTGACGAAATCGGGATCGGAGAACTCGCCGGCCTCGAGATACAGGCTCTTGGTGACAATGGCCTGCAACTCGGCTTGCGAACGTACTGAGAAACGCCCCAGGGCAATGTCGGGATACCAGTCATCCGGGCCGTCCATGCACACGTACGGCAGGTCGGTAGACGCGAGCCGGGCGCCGCCGCCGGTCCAGGCTGGAATCGTGTCGCTGTCACCGACCAGCAGGAGATAATCCGGTTCGTCAACCGTACCCCACAGGCTCTGGATGTAGTTCTTGATCTGCGTGTTGGTCGTGCCGGGGGATACGCTGTGCGTAATCACACTAAAGCCCATGGCCTCCTTCGCGGTAGCGAAAGCTGCGATACCGGCGGCGTACTCGTCCGGCACCACGATCAGGTAGTTGCCCTCAGTGCCTCTGGCAGGTTCGGCGGGCGGTGGATTCAGCAGCGCGCCGCGCAAGGCCGGCATGATTTCCGGTGTGACACCCGGGTTGTTGCCGAGGAAGTTGATACTGATGTCAATGTGAGGCCAGACGGTCAACGTGGCGCGAGCCGGGTTATACGCCAGCGGACGAACTTCCAGCATGAACAACCGCTGGTGGCGCACCATGCCGAGTTCGGTCACGGTGACGCGTTCGGCGGCGGGCCGGGTAACGTCCAGGGCGTAGGCCGTGTCGTCGAAGTGGAACGGTAGCTGTGCGGGGGTGTCCGGAGTCACCACTATGGGTGGTTGCACGGGTAGGATTGGCGCGGAATAGCCGCTGGATACCAGGTCGATATCCACGGGTTCGCCGGTCTGATACCGCAGCTCGACCGTGGCGCCGATTGGCGCGACGAAGAGCCTACGGATCATTGGCAGCGCGGGGGTACCAACGGCTCCGTCCAACGGCGAGTTGGGACAGGTGACGGCTAGAAAGACACCGCCGCGCGTCTCCATCAGGTCAAATTCAAGACCGGTGAGATCGACCGCGAGTTCCAAGCCATCGGCGCCGCTGTAGTGAACCGCCACGGTTGGCGCCGCGGGCAGGGTATCTGGTGCTCCGGACTGGATCACCGGCAGCCAGATTCCCGCGCCGGCGTCAGGTGCAAGTGCCAGGAGCATGGCCAACAGGAATACTCCACCCCGCATCAAGTTGCGCGCCTTCGGTAGCAGCATCAAGATTCTCCTTCCCCAAAGCTCATCCACGCGACGTTGAGCCAGCCGACACAGACACGTCCAGCCTCGTCGCCCTGATGTTCTCTCTTCGCAACGCGTTGCAGCCGGCATCTGTCAGGGGTGGTCCGCTGCCGACAGAGCTTCCGAGTGAGCCCAAACAAAGTCAGTATGTTCCACGCTGGTTGTCCGCTTGCGGCTGGCGCGCCGAGCCGTCCACGGTCATGAGCAGGGAGCACGACCCCGTCTGTTCCCAGCGCTGTGTTTCGTCGTACAGACAACCCATTCTCTCGGCACCTGGAGAGCGGGAATCGTCGGCTCGATCGGGCATGCCTGCCGCATACGCTCCCGGACACACATCCAGCATACCTATCTGCTAGGATATCGACGTTCAAAGGGCCGATCAAGATAAATGCCGCCGTGGTCCCGGGGAGGCATGTAAGAATGTGTCGGTTGAGATGGACCGCTCGGCCAGCGGTAAATCCGCCTAATCCGGTGACAATATCCGATAATATCACGCCGATGGTGGAATACAGGATTATGATTCCCGCCGCGCCACACTGGGGATGACGCGGGACCCACGGCAGTTGCCAACAGTGAAACGAGGGCTTGTAATGACTATCCTTGGGACGGCTCTTGCGGCCCCCGACCGCTCGTTCGGTCAGTCCCGGCTACGCCGAATCTCCCTGGCTGAGGAACGCTCCAAGACGTTCTGGAATCTGTGCCGCGACGATCCTCGTCTGCGTCGTTGCCGGCCATTCGTCCAGCGGGCGAAACGCACCGGAGCGGCCAGTGTCTTCCGTCGGTCGTTTTCCTTCCGGTTGTTGGCGACAATGTCCAGATGAAGACACGAGTACGTGACGTGCAACCCATTCCGCGTTGGCCGCTCTGGATCCTGCGCGGCGTCTGTCTGCTCGTGGTCCTGGCGGTGTTCATCTATCCGCTGCTGCCGGCGGACTGGTTCCTGGCCGTCAATTCCGCGACCGGCGAAATCTTGACGTTCAAGAAGGGCCCCACGACCCGCGTCCCGTTCCACCTGCTTTGGGCTCTGGAGGGTTTCCGCCGCTTGCCCGATCTCCAGCGCGGCCTCATCTGTGGTGTGCTGCTCGGGCTGCTGCTGGTGCCACGGAAAATCGAGACGTTGTTCTCTTCAGGTGTGGCGCGGCGGCCGGATTCAGACGCGCGCCGCAAAGACAAGCTGTCCCATTTCCCCTGGCTGGCTGGTGCCTGCGGTCTGGCCGCGGTTGGGTTGTTCTATCTGTTGCGCGTGAACTATGACCTGAATGCCCAGGTCGCCGATGCGTCGGTACTGCCGGGTGACGTCGAACTGGGAACCTCCTTCGCCGCGGACGCGCTCACCTACCACGCGTTTCACGCGGTGCGCGGCGTCCTTGCGGTTTTCGTGTCAGAGCCATCCGGGTTGCTGGCTATCGTCTGGACGTCCTGCCTGGCCGGCGGTGTGTTCGTCGTCGCCATGCTGGCTCTGGCGCGAACGGTGGCGGAAACGGTACCGGCGCGGCTAACGCTCTTCATTGGCGGGGCGCTAGCGGGTTACGCGGTCCTGTTTTGTGGCTATGTCGAGACCACGCAAGTCGAACTGGCCCTCATGGCGGTCTACTTCGCCGCGGCCGCCGGCGCCCTGCGATCCTCGGTGAAATCATTGCGCGTCCAATGTCTGACGCTGGCTCTGGCGGCGGTGTCGCTGGCGACGATGGCCCACGCCGCGGGGGTTCTCCTGTTACCTTCCGCGGGGATTCTGCTGCTGTCCGATGCTTTTGAGCCGGGGATGCGGTGGTGGCAAGTGCTGCGCCGGGTCTTGCGTGCGCGGAACGTGGTGCTCGTCGGGGGGCTGATTGTACTGCCTTTCGTGCTGGTGCTCATCATCCCCTTCTACCTGCAAGGCGATTTTGGGAACACCACCGGCGGCGGCGACGACATCAGATTCGTAGTCTGGCACTATGACGACGCGGCTCCGGTGTCGCGCTACACGTACTACTCGTTCCTCTCCGGCCGTCACCTGGCCGACCTGCTCTCGGCACTGCTGGTAGCCGCTCCGGTAGCACTGCCCCTTTGCCTATGCGCTGGCGTTCTCGTCTGGCGTGCCCGAGCGCGGCTGGAGACGGCGGAGAGTTGGTGGCTAGCGCTGTTGGCAACCGCCGCCGGGAGCTGTTTCCTGATACCGTTGATGTGGAACCACGATTTCGGGATGTGGGGTGATTGGAACATCGCCGCCTGTTACCTGTTCCCGCTGAACCTGTTTGCGTGGTGTCTTCTCACGTTCACCAACCGCCAGCGGCAGGACACCGCCGGTTTCGGTCAACGGCTGGCGGTGCTCCTGCTGCTCACACAACTGTTGCTGGCTGTGGGGCTCCTGCTCCAATTCCGGTGAGATCACCTTCGCGGAAGCTCGCGCGGAGTGTGGCCCGCGGCTCGACTCGTAACCTGGTGAACAAGTCGCATGCCGGCGCTGGCCGCGGCAACTCATTTTTATGTCCAGCCGGTACGACTGTACTTGAACACATGATCGCTCTGACGTCGGATATTCGGTTGGGTCGCAGGGCGGCCAGTCGGTATACTTACGTTGGCTTGAAGGGACAGTCATGCCGGGCGGTACTACCGCTCGGGCGCTTGACGGCGAGTGAGGGTGTGAAGCGATGCATTTCTTTCAGCTTCTGGTCAATGTGTGTGTTTTGGCGGGGATGCCAGCAGGTATTAACGCCGACAAGCAGCCGGTGATTCATCCGAGCGTCTGGCGACTGCTGAGTCAGGATGGCCAACCGGTCAAGGTCTGGGTGTTCCTGGCCGACAAAGGCTGCCGCTCCGAGACCGAGCTCCGTCAGGCGATTGCACAGGTACAGACTGACTACAATGCACGGGCCGTCCACCGGCGACGGCTGCGGGGGACCCGGGGACAACATGGCGGCGAGTTGTTTTCCGCGCGCGATCTACTGGTGGCGAGCAGCTACGTGGACGCGATTGCACAAACGGGCGCGGCAGTGTGCATCCAGAGCCGCTGGCTTAACGCGATCAGCGTGTACGCTAACGCCGAACAAGTGCTCCGACTCGCGGAGTTGGACTTCGTCAAACGAATTCAACCCGTTGCCCAGCGTCCCCGCTTCGATCCGGTCGAGTGTCCCTTCAGTCCTCACAGTTCACTGGGCGGGGATGGAAGGGGTGACCGCGATCCGTTTTACGGACTCTCCTTCGACCATTTGGCGCAGATCAACCTGGTCGCACTGCATGAACAGGGTTTCACCGGCCAAGGCGTCGTGATCGGCATGCTGGATACGGGCTTCGCCCGCTCACACACCGCCTTCACCTATCCCGGTCATCCTATCGACGTGATCGCGGAATGGGACTTCGTGGCTAACGACGCCAACGCCGGCTACGATCCTGACGATCCAGTGATCCCCAGCCCGCATGGCGACGTGTACCAGCATGCGCATGGCACGATTGTTCTGGGCACGATAGCCGGCTACGCGCCTGGTGAATATGTCGGGGGAGCCTACGACGCGTCCTTCGTCCTGGCGAAGACGGAGGATATCACTGATGAATACCCGGCCGAGGAAGACCTCTATGTTGCCGGACTGGAGTTCATCGAGATGAATGGAGCCGATATGGCCTCGTCCTCGCTGGGCTATCATGCCTGGTACGACTGGTTCGACATGGACGGACTAACCGCCGTAACCACCATCGCGGTCAACATCGCCACGTCGAACGGAGTCGTGTGCTGCACGGCGGCTGGCAACGGCGGGCGCGACTCCGACCTGCCGACGCTGATCGCGCCGGGCGACGCCTTCGACGTGGTCACCTGCGGCGCGGTGAACTCCGCCGGCGTGCTGGCCGACTTCAGTTCCGGCGGCCCGACCTATGACGGGCGCGTCAAGCCGGAAGTCCTGGCTCACGGTGAAATCACACCCTCAGTTGATCCGCTGGACGACCTGGCGTACGGCACCTGGGACGGCACATCGATGTCGACGCCGCTGGTGGCCAGCGCGGTGGCCTGCGTCCTCCAGGCTCATCCGACCTGGACGATCACACAGATCCGGGCGAACCTTTTCGAAACGGCCAGCGATTACGTCGCCAACGGCATGCCCGATCCGGAATTCGCGCGCGGCTACGGTATTGTCGACGCACTTGGCGCGTCCCTGGATTGCAACGGCAATGACATCGCCGACCTGCGCGAGACTATTGCCGGCGGCGACTTTGACGCGGACGGCGATGTGGACTTCGACGACTTCGTGGCGCTAACGGCTTGCCTGGGCGGCCCGGACGTAGCCCCCACACCGCCAGTGCCGACATGTGTCGGCCTATACCTGGATGCGTTTGACGCCGACGCCGACACGGATGTGGACGTACGCGACTTCGCCACGTTTCAGCAAGCCGTTTCCGAATAGTCCCGGCGGCGACTAAACCGGCGGCGATCCCGTGAAAACCACAATGCGGGGCACACGTTCGCACCACACAATCCATCACAAGCACAGGGGATATCACCGAATCAGGGCTGCACTGAAGTGAGCAATGACAAAAGGTGGCGATGGGATTCGAACCCATGAATAACGGATTTGCAATCCGCTCCCTTAGACCACTCGGGCACGCCACCAGCTTAAACAATCATCTCTACCGGCGCGCCTCTATGCGCGGCTATACCCAGCAGAGCACACCAGATCGACCATTGTACTCCGCATAACACTGGCGGGGCAAGCCGAGTTGATCGAACTGCTTACATCGCCGGCGTGCCATGATTATCGGCACTAAGAGCAGTGGGAAACCATGATGTCGTATAGCCGCGAACCGAGACCTCTCGTGACAATCCCGCGGGACGTTGGGCCGAATCGCCGCAAGTGATTTTTCCACAAAGACTTAAGATGTAAACTGACTTCCGCCACCTGCTGGCAGCTAGCGACTCTCCAGTCACACGCCGCAATAGTCTATCCATTCGCGTATAATCAATGTGGTTGAGCAGGTATGCTGTGAAGCTTGAATCCGAGTACGTGATCCCGGAGGCCCTGACAGGCGATGCCGATTTACGAGTACCAGGCCGTCGATGAAGAGCACGCGTGCGACCACTGCCGGGCGCGTTTCGAGGTCAAGCAGTCCATGCGCGATGATCCGCTGACACAGTGCCCGCAGTGCGGCGCGCCCATCACGCGCGTGATCTCGCGCTGCGCCGTCTCCACCACCCAGTCCACCAAGTCGATGCTCAGCGACAAGAACCTCAAGGAAAAAGGCTTCACCAAGCTGGTCAACGAGGGCGGCGGCAAGTTCCGCAAAATCTAACCCACCGGCTTAGCCCCGGCTGATATTTCACCACGAAGGCACCAAGACACCAAGAGAAATACAATGTCCGGGAGGGCGAGGCTCCCGCCAAGCCAACTGTGGGACTGATTTCCAACCAGTCTGCGAGGGGGATATCCCATCACCCGCCAAGTCTCCTGTGGGACTGGTTTGTAACCAGTCAGCAGAGGGGATGTCCCATCACCCGCCAAGTCTCCTGTGGGACTGGTTTGTAACCAGTCAGCAGAGGGAGGGCGAGGCTCCCGCCGAGCCGCGCTTTATCAGGAGGTATGTCTTCCCAAGATAATCGACAATTTTCAAACAACTCCAAGACACAAAGCTGGGAGAGATAAAGCACATTGTCACACCACATCCAATCCGAACGCGCAGCGCCAGCCAGCGCCCCCCAACCGAGCCCGAAGCGCCAGCGAGGGTTAACGCCACACTCCTCAACATCCGAACGCGCCGCGCCAGCCAGCGCCCAATTCGACAGTCCACGCACAATGTCGGGCGCTGGCTGGCGCTGCACGTTGGGATCGATGGTAATATATTCGCGTATACTTATTAAGCACG
>JBDRDH010000175.1:0-17495 GCA_043820985.1 Planctomycetota bacterium | reverse complement strand
TGCCGCAGATTTGAGAGGCAGACGGCTTTTTTGCCCTGTTCGCGGGCACCTTGCAGACTGGGTAGGAGAATCGAGATGAGCAGCGCGATGATCGCCACGACCACCAGCAGCTCAATGAGGGTAAAAGCCCTCTTGCCAGGGTTCTTGATCATTATTTAACTCCTTTGTTAACAAGTATTTTCAAGAATTATCAGCGCACCAGCCTACTTTTGTATCCCAACAGCATGGGCCAGTATTTTTTACACATTTCCACACTATAAGCGTAAACCACAGGTATCACTCACGGTTATTGGCAGATTTATTATCGAAACAGAACATTTCTTTGGTGCGTCAGTTGCGTGATATTTTGCATAGTCCCATAACTCATGTCATAAATGGAGAGTACTCTTAGAGGCAGACGTGCGTCATATAATGCATATGGACTCCACAGAGTAGATCGACCTGGCAGTGTCAGTCTGGGCAATACGGATTTCAGCCGGCATATCATGTATGCTAGTCCATTGGGGCTTGCCAGGCTGGTTGATCTCCGTAGCGAGGATTTGAGTGTCGTCATCCGATGACAACTTGTTAGAGAAGGCCGCGAGTGGGGATCCCGACGCACTGGGAACATTGCTCGAGCAGTATGCCGTGCGTCTGCGTGGACAAATGTCTGGTGAGGTTCCACCACGCTGGCGCTCGGTCTTATCCATTGATGATATTCTGCAGGAAACCTACATCGATGCTTTTCTGGATGTTTGTGGTTTTGATTATCGTGGTGAAGGCTCCTTCTTCGCCTGGCTGATAACACTGGCAAAACGGAATCTGCTGGATGCGATCCGCATGCTTGAAGCGGATAAACGTGGCCGCAACAAGCGGCGGATAGAGCCGCGTGACAATGATGAACATTTTGGAATTCTCTACGAGCAATTGGCGTATAGCCGCGGCACGCCAAGCCACGATATACGGAAAAAAGAGGCTGGTGCGAGTCTGCGCAACGCGATAGAACAGTTACCGCCAACATATCGCAAAGTTGTTGAAATGTACGACATACAAGGATGTGGGATTGATGTATTGGCGGAGGCTTTGGAACGGAAACCCGGAGCAGTCTTCATGCTCAGAAATCGAGCTCATCGCTTCTTGCGTAAATACATGGGACGAGCGTCTCAATATTTAAGTGACAGTCGGTAGCGGGCAGGAGTGGTGTGGCCGGCTTGATGTGGGCCTACGCCGCCTGGAGAAATGGCGATGGCCGCAGATTCGCGGCAATCAAGAGTTGAAGGCGAACAGGAACGGGAGTTGGTTTCCGCCGCCCGGCGCGTGGCCACGGAATTAATACAGGCGGATAGTGTTGACACCGCGCCGGTTGTTTCGGTGCCCGGCTATCGTATCATTCGCGAGATTGACCGCGGGGGGATGGGGGTGATTTACGAGGCGGAGCAAATCGAGCCCAGGCGGATGGTGGCGATCAAGGTCATGCGCGGGCGTGGGGCGGTAAACAAGCATCGTCTGCGGCTGTTCCGGCTGGAGATGGAGACTTTGGCACGGCTGAACTATCCGAACATCGCGGCGATCTACGAGGCGGGCCGCACAGAGGATGGGCGGCACTTTTTCGCGATGGAGCTGGTCCGAGGCTTACCCGTCACGGAATATGTGAGGCTATACCGGCCGTCATTACGCGAGCAACTACGCCTCTTTTGCCGTATATGCGAGACCATACACCATGCTCACCAGCGTGGTGTGATTCATCGTGATCTCAAGCCGTCGAACATTCTGGTGAATAGTGATGGTGTTCCGAAGGTGCTCGACTTCGGCCTGGCGCGTGTCATCGACGCCGAGGAAACACTGCGCAGCAAATTGGTCGAGCCAGGCCGAATTGTGGGCACGCTCCCATATATGAGCCCCGAGCAAGCCGATGGGCGGCACGATGAAGTAGATACCCGGACGGACGTGTACTCCCTGGGGGTCGTGCTATACGAATTGCTCACGGAGCGTCTGCCATATGAGAATGCCACTAGTTCGCGGCCGGATGCTGAGCGCCGTCCACCCCGCCCAAGCACATACCGCGGCGTATCACGTGGTGACCTGGACATCATTACCTTGCGTGCCCTGGCTCACAATGCGGACGAGCGCTATCAGAGTGCCGCGGCCCTGGGGGATGACATCGCATGTTACCTGGCGGACCGGCCCATCGCTGACCCGCCCGGCACGATCTATCTCCTGAAGAAGACACTATCCCGATACCGGCTGGCGATTGCGATCACGGTGTCCCTGGTTGTCCTGCTGACGGCTTTTGGCATAGAGTTGAACAACCTGCAGATTGAGATGAACGCGGCCGATTTACGGGCCGCGGAGCATGACCGCGTGTCGCGCGTCAGTGCGGTCCAGGCTGAAAACGCGGAACGGCGTTTTGCTGACACTCTCGAGCGATTGGCGATCCAATATTTACGCGCGGGTCTCTACGCCGCGGCAGAGCCGGCGCTGAGGGAGTGTTTTGAGATACGCCGGAACTTCGATCCGAGTTCGTGGCGAACGGCTGAGGTGGCCGGCTTGCTAGGTGAAAGCCTGGTTGGCCTGGGGCGTTACGCCGAGGCTGAGCCCATTCTGACGCACAGTTACGAGGTAATAGACGCAGAGCGAAATCTTCAGACGGTTACCAGGCAGTCCGCCGTGGAGCGGTTGATCGGGCTATATGAGGCCTGCAACCAACCGTCTGCCCTGACCGAGTGGCAGGGTGTGCGCTGTATGCTGAATGAGGAATACGTCGCCGCCGAGGAAAAATTGCGGGCAGCGTTGCGGGATCAGAGCCGGTTACAAAAAGATATCGCCCGCACCAAGGGTCATCTGGGAGTCTGTCTAATCGCGTTGCGGCGTTATGCGGAGGCCGAACCGCTGCTAAAGGACACCTATTGGTTTCTTCATGACAAGGAACTGGACTTTCAGGCCCAGGTTGTGGCGCGGCAACTGGTAACCCTCTACGAGCTTGAAGGCCAGCGGGAACAGGCGGCCAAGTGGCTGGCGGGACTGGCCAGCCAGCCGGTCCAGGAGTCGTCGCCGGAAAACGGTGAACCACTGAAACCCTAGGGCAATATAGTACTGGACCAGACTGTTTGAACCGGACTGGTGGCCGGGTATAGTGGTGTGGTTGAGCCGGCACGGCAGCCGTGTCGAGCGGGGGATTGTTGTGGCAGCCTAATTAGCCAGATAGCCAGGTATGGATGTATGGACATGGTGACATTGAAGGAAAAAGACCTGACCGGAGCCGAGCACATTGAGTTGGTCGAGCGCGTGGCCGCGCATAACTATCATCCACTACCTGTCGTCGTGGCGCGGGCGGAGGGCGTCTGGGTCGAAGACGCCGACGGGAAGCGCTACATGGATATGTTGGCGGCGTATTCGGCGGTCAATTTTGGCCACCGCCATCCCGAGCTGATTTCAGCCGCGCGCGAACAGCTCGACAGGGTCACACTAACGTCGCGAGCCTTCCACAACGATCAGCTCGGGCCATGGTGCCAGGAATTGGCCGAGCTCTGCGGAATGGAAGCGGTACTGCCGATGAATACGGGCGCGGAAGGCGTCGAGACCGCCATCAAAACCGCCCGCCGCTGGGGATACACCAGGAAGGGTGTGGCGAAGGACCAGGCCAGGATTATCTGCTGCCGGAATAATTTTCATGGTCGCACTTCAACCATTATCAGTTTCAGCACCGACCCCTTGTGTCGCGCGGGCTTTGGCCCCTTTATGCCCGGCTTCGAGGTTATCGAGTACGGCAACATCGATGCCCTGCGGGCGGCCATTGACGAGAACACCGTGGGATTCCTGGTGGAACCGATCCAGGGCGAAGCCGGGATCATTGTGCCACCCGAAGACTACCTCCGACAAGTACGTGATTTATGCACCGAGCAGCAAGTGCTGTTCATTGCGGACGAGATACAGTCGGGATTAGGTCGAACCGGAGATACCTTTGCCTGCGAGCATGAGGGTGTACAGCCGGACATCTATATCCTTGGCAAAGCCTTGGGCGGTGGCATCATGCCAGTCTCGGCGGTGGTCTCTTCGCGCGAGATTCTGAGCGTCTTTGTTCCGGGCAACCATGGCAGTACTTTTGGCGGCAATCCGCTGGCCTGCGCCGTGGCACGCAAAGTGGTTGAGATTCTCAAAACGCGTAAATACCAGAATAATGCCAATGAGATGGGGGCTTACTTGTTTGAGCAGTTGCGCGCTATCCAATCCGAGAAGATCAAGGACATTCGTGGTCGTGGTTTGTGGGTGGGAATCGAGTTTCACCCCCAGGCAGGGTTAGCCCGTGACTACTGCGAGAGACTGATGCATCTCGGGATGTTGTGCAAGGACACGCATGAACAGACCATGCGTCTGGCACCACCGTTGTGTATAACCAAGGATGAGCTGGACTGGGCCCTGGAACGCCTGCGGCGGGTATTGTAACCGGAGGGACAGCTTGACCGTCCCGAATGGTCTGGCTACGCTGTCAAGGAATTGTCGAGCCCTGCTCAGCACGGAGTACACTTCATGGCGGAGAAGGCGAGAATCCTGATCATTGACGACGATGATGATTACCGGGCTTCAACGCGTGCCTTGCTGGAGGGCGAGGGCTATGAAGTCGAGGAGGCCAGTACCGGGCGCGCCGGGTGCGCGGCGGCCCGCGCCAATCCGCCCGACCTGATAGTCCTCGACATCATGATGGAGAGCCCGGTCGAGGGATATACGACGGTCCACGCTCTCAAATTTCTCGACGAGGAGAGCGAGCTGGCTGATGTCCCGATCCTCATGGTTTCATCGGTCCAGGATGATCCGAGCACGCTGTTCCCAATGAGCAGCGATACCGCGATGATTACGCCGGACGCGTACCTGACAAAACCTCTGGATATCCCGAAGTTCCTCGAAGCCGTGCGCACGATGCTGGAAGACTAGGTTTGAAGGCCGCCCGGCGCGCTGGTGGATAGTACTGGAGGATTAGCGGGGCGAATATATTTGGCTTAGATGGCGATTTGTCTCTGATTGGATTGATGGCTTATGAATACCGCGGAGACATCCGTCGGACCGATCATCGTGATCGATGATGATGAAGCCATGCGACGAGCGTGCCAGGCGGCCCTGGACCGTGTTGGCTATGAGGTGGAAACATACGCCGATGGAGCCTCCGGGCTGGAGCGTGTTCGTGAAGTACACCCGGGCGTGGTCGTCACGGACCTCAAGATGCCAGGCATGGGCGGCATTGAGGTTATCAATCATGTCAAGGAGATCGATCCGGATATCGTCCTGGTGGTGATCACTGGTTTTGCCACGGTGGATACCGCCGTGGAGGCCATGAAAAGCGGGGCATACGACTTCATTCCCAAGCCCTTCACGGCCGAGGCCCTGCGTGCCATCATCGGACGCGCCGTGGAACGCTGGCAACTCAGTTGTGAGACTCGGCGGTTGCGGGCTGAAAAGGAAGCCCAGGCGCGCAAATTCGTCACTTTCGTATCGCATCAACTGCAATCGCCGTTGGTGGCGGTCCAGCAGTACCTCGATGTACTGATGTACCAAATGGGGGACGATGTTCCGGAACGGCAGCGCCTGTGGATCAATCGATCCAGACAGAAGATAACCGAAATGCTGGCGATCATCGCCGACTGGCTGACGTTCGCCAAGGTGGAAGGCGGCCAGTTGGCGACCGAGCGACGGTTGCTGCGCTGGCAGGAAGTGGTAGCGCAGACCTTGGAGAGTTACGCAACGACCGCCGAAACTGCCGGAGTCGCGCTGCAAAATGCTGTACCGGCCGACTTGCCGGCGGTGGTGGGAGATGCAGCCGCATTACGTATGCTGTTGGCGAACCTGGTGTCCAATGCCATTAAGTACAACCGTAAAGATGGCAGCGTCACCGTGGCGGCTGAAGCGGATGATGAGACAGTAACACTTTCAGTGACCGATACCGGCGTGGGCATCGCGCCCGACCAGTTGCCGCAAGTCTTCGCGGAGTTTTACCGCGTCAAGGATGGGAGCACGGCTGGCATCAGCGGCACGGGCATGGGCTTGGCAATCTGCGAGAAAATCGCCCGGGAACTGGGGGGCCATATGCGGGTGACCAGTGTCGCCGGACAGGGCTCAACATTTGTCGTGGTATTACCGCGGGGGACCGCCAGGGACGATTAGTGATCCAGAGCTTATACTTCGCACGGTACACGACGTCAGGTTTCAGCCTCCGGCGTGAGAGCCGCTGTGTGGATATCATTGAAATGCCGGCAAATGGCGATCGGCGGCTAACGCTGTAAAACGGAGTACTCATGAAACTGCCGCGCTGGACGTACTCGCTGAAGTGGCGGATCGTGGCCAGCTATTCGCTGATCCTGATTGTGGGAGGGGTATCCACTTCGGTGCTGGGGATCCGGGTCACGGGCCGGGCCCTGTTGGAGCAAGCCCAGGAGCAGGTCGATCACGACCTGTCCGCGGTCCGTGGCATCTACCAGAACCGCCTTAATGAGCTGCGCCAATCCGTGGAGCTTCTGGCGGCGTGTACTCGACTGCCCGGTATTCTTGATCCCGCCACGCGGCATGCCGCCGGACAGTACCTGGTGGAGGTACGTCAACGCCGCCGGCATGATTTTCTGACGGTCGTTGACGCGTCCGGTACAGTGCTAATGCGTACGTCGCGGCCCAGTATAACTGGTGATCGGGTTTCCAATATATCGACAATATCACGTGCCCTGGCGGGCGAGCTGGCCGTGAGCACGGAACTGGTTCCGCTGGCGTTCCTGCGGGCGGAGGCCCCCGAGCTGGCGGAGTGTGTGGCGGCTCAATCGCTTGCGGAAGGCATGGTATTACTGGCCGCCGCTCCGATTGAGGATGAAGCTGGGGAGGTCCAGGCGGTCATCTATACCGGTCAACTCCTGAACGAATATCGTCACCGAACGGTGAATGCCGACGCTCACCGGCTGGTAGACATGATGGCGGCCGCCGTGTCTCCCGGTCGCGGGTCGAGACAAGGACATGGCGGAACCGTGTCCATCTTTCAGGGTAATGTACGAGTATGTACGAACCGGATCAGCGCGGCGGGGACACGTGCCGTGGGTACACACGTTTCGCCGAAGGTTTACGAGGCGGTGGTCGGCCAGGGAAATTTCTGGAATGGCCGGGTCCTCGTGGCCGAGGACTGGTACATCGCCACCTATGAGCCGGTCACGAACCTGTCGGGTGAACGCATCGGCATGCTCGGCGTTGGCATGCTGGAGCAGTCCTACACCGCGGTTCGCGATCACGTGACCTTGATATTTGCCGTCATCGCGCTGTTTTGCTTCGTTCTAATTGTAGTCGTCACGATCTTTCTGACGCGGAGCCTGATGCGACCGCTGGAGGAGATTGTGGCTGTCGCCCGGGAGATCACCAAGGGTGAAGTGGGCCACCGCGTGCACGTACAGGGCCAGAGTGAATTGGGCCTGGTGTCCCGCTCGTTCAACGCGATGCTCGACCGCATCAAGGAAATGAATATACAACGTTACAGTCTGTTGGAGCAGCATACACAGCAATGGACGGAGACGCTGGAGCAGCGTGTCCAGGAACGCAGCGAGCAATTGGTCAAGACGCAGGCGGCGCTGGATCGTCAGCAACGGCTGGCGTCACTGGGGCAGCTTGCCGCGGGCGTAGCGCATGAGATTAACAATCCCCTCGGCGGGATTCTGACGTTTGCCTCGCTGGTGCGCGAGGCTTTACCGGCCGATAGTCCCTCCCGCGCGGATGTGGATGAAATTGTCGCGCAGGCGGAGCGCTGCCGCAAAATTGTTAAGGAACTGCTGGAGTTCTCCCAGCAGCGCGAGGTGCACACCGTGCGGTGCAACATCAACGATATCATTGTCCGCACGTTGTGGCTGCTCGAGAAGCAGGCTAGTTTTCAGAATATCGAAATTGTGCGCGAGTTTGACGCTCACATGCCTCCGGTCGTGGTGGACGACTCCAAGATGCAGCAGGTGTTCATGAACCTGTTCGTCAATGCGGCGGACGCCATGGATGAGCGTGGCACGTTGACCATTGTGACCAGCCACGATCCGACCGTCGGTGAAGTTAGCGTGCGGATTACCGATACAGGTTGCGGCATTCCACCGCGGATTCGTGAGACGATCTTCGATCCGTTCTTCACCACCAAAGAGCCCGGCAAAGGTACCGGCCTGGGATTAGCGGTAGTCTGTCGGATCGTCGAGGGGCATGGCGGACGGCTGGAAGTGGACAGCACGGTCGACGAGGGTACGACCTTCACCATCGTGCTGCCGCTATCAGTCGAGACTGATCGCGGAATCAAGGGAACCGATTCCGACACATCCCTGGATTGAATATCCAACCACTTGCACCCTGGAGTATCGGTGTACGGCAGGTCGATTAAGATAATTGCGGGCGGGATCGCGGATGCTGGCTGTTAGAAGATGTCAGTGGTTTCTATGCTCTTAGCCCGGGTATTGGCGGACCAAGTGACGGGGATTATGTCCGCTAAGAAGTTTCGGAAACTCGTATATACAGGGTGTGTTTTCGAGGATGCTCACTCGGGATACTGCTATGGCTCAACCGGCAAAGTGGCTGGGCTGGAGTCACGCGGTATCCAATATGGCCAGGTTGGATCCGCCGCCGCGCGGGCCAGCATGACCTGGGCATAGCGATATTCGCCAAAGATGAAGACCCCGGTCTTGATGCACTCGCGCAGCGTCGCCAGCCCTTTGGCACGATGGCCCTGGCCGAGTTCTCGCAGGGCAATCATGAAGGCGAATTCGCAACGACGCCCGGGATCGTCGGCCGCCGATGCCAGCAGGGACTCCGCACTGCGGTGGCCGGATAGGTAGTCGAGCGCGAGTTCTGAAGTCGCACCGGTCGCGTCTTCCGACGTGGAGTCCCGCATCCCTCGGGCGGCAAACTCGGATATGGCGTCGGCCGCCGCCTCCGGATCACCCAGCAACTCGGTGACCGCTGCGGTGTAGAACAGGGCGGTGGCATTGCCGCGCTGTCGATCCAGGGTCTCGCGACAGACGGCGCGCGCCTCTGCCAACCGGCCCAGCTCCGCCAGCAAGATGGCCCGCTGCAGAGCGAGCGCGTACATGGTCGGCGCCGACTCACATATGGGTTCGATTTCCTCCAACGCCGTTTCCAGATCACCCAGGGCGTGGAGGCCGATCACGCGTTCGTGAACCAGGAACGGATCCATGCCCCCCGTCGATGCGCGACCGGCGGCCAGCGCCTTGCCCAGCGCGTCGACCGAACCGCGGTAGTCCTCGATGTAGCGCAAGTACACCCCCTGGCGAGCGAACGCGCGCGAGTCGTTTCCATCTCTGATGGCTAGCGCGTGGGCAATGTCCTTTTGGCAACTGCACAACCACTCCGCGCGGTGCGCGCGCAAGTCAGGCTGGGTGACGGCATACGCGGCGGCGAACAGCCACCCGCCCGCGCGATCCCCGTAGGACTGCGACGACGCCGGGCGAAAGACCACCAGCGCGTCGAAGTCATTGAGCATGGGCTCCAGCTCGCTGCGATCACCTTCGATCAACAGCCGGTAGCCGCGATACGTGGCCCGGGCGCTGATCGCGGGCGTAAAATCCGGTTGCAGCGCGATGGCTCGATCGTAGGAGTGAATGGCCGCGCTCCGCTGGATCCGGCTTTGGACGTGACCGTGCAGCAGCCAGCCCAGCGCGGTTGTGATCTCCCGCCCGGAAACGCGCTCAAACACCCGCCGTCCGTTGAAGAAATCGCCGGATAGCGTATGCGCGTAAGCCAGAGCGAGAGTCGCCTCGACGTGCTGGGGTGCTCGTTGAAGCGCCTGAAACAGATGCGGGAAAGCTCCTTGCGGGTGAGTCTCCAGGAGCGGCCCCAGGCCGCGGTAGAGGTGCAATTCCGGCGTGTCGATCCCCAGAGACTCTGCTTCGTCCAGCAGTCGCGCGCCACGCTCGTAGTTGCTTTCAAAGATGATGGCGTTGAAACCTTCCTGGAGACTTTGTCGGCCCTGAACCCGCCGGACTTTGATCGCCATCCATGCCGAGGTGACGGCCATCACCAGCACTAGGGTCGCCGCGAGAACGTATCGCCGGTGTCGGCGCAGGAAACGACCGGTTTTCACGATCGTCGGCGTACGCCGCGCCTGGATCGGCTCGGCGACCGCGAAGCGCCGGCAGTCCTCGGCCACGTCCGCGGCCCGCGCGTAACGCTGTGTCGGCTCTTTCTCCATGCACTTGGCGACAATGGTCTCCAGGTCACGTGGGATCGCGCCGTTCACCTGCCGTAGCGGCTTCGGATCGGCAAACGCAATCTGGTTGAGCACGGCTTCACGCGATTCGCCGTCGAACGCCGGTGTTAACGCCAGCAGCTCGTATAACGTGGCGCCCAGCGAGTAAACGTCGGTCCGCCCGTCCAGTCGCGCCCGCCCCCCACGGGCCTGTTCCGGCGACATGTAACGTGCCGTGCCGATTATGTCACCGGAGAGTGTAATAGTTGCCAGGGCATCACCACGGGCCAGGCCGAAGTCAGTCACCCAGACATTATCCCGCGCGTCAAGCAAGAGGTTGGAGGGCTTGATGTCACGGTGAATGGTGCCTTCGCCGTGCGCGTACTCCAGAGCACCCGCGATCTGCTGCCCCCAGCGTATGACACGCTTGAAATAGTCCTGTCTCGGAGTGGTCCCGGCCTGAGTCATGGCCTTCAAATGTTGCGAGAGGGAATGACCCTCAATGTACTGCATGGCGTAAAAATGTATGCCTTGTTCCTCACCGACGCCGTAAACCGGCACGATGTTGGTGTGATGCAGGCACCCAGCGGTGGCCGCCTCGCGGGTGAAGCGTTCCCGCGCGTTACCCGAGAGCAGTGCCCCGGTTGGCAGAACTTTCAGGGCCACGCGCCGATTCAGCGGTATTTGCACGGCTTCATATACGATGCCCATGCCTCCCCGGGCAACCTCGCGGATTATGCGATAATCACCCAGTAGGCGGCCGCGTTCCAGTTGAGATGTGTTCAGGGCTTTGCTGGTGGCTTCGACGAAGTCCAGGGTCTTGAACACGCCGCGTAAGGCGTTGGCCAATTCAGGATATGCCTGGATGTAGCTCTCTTGATCGGGTTCGCCCCCGTCCGCTAATTCCTGCAAGTACCTGTCCAGAACACTTTCAAGCGAAACATCTCCCCCCGTGGATGTCTCGCATGATTGGTCTGGGATTCTTGACGATTCGTCAGATGGCATCGCCCAACAGCTCCCGTAGACGGATCAGGGCGCGTACGCACAGGCTGCGTATCGCACGTTCCGATCGATCCATCTTCGCGGCTGTCTCGGCGACATTCAACTGATTTAGATATCTAAGACGGATTACTTCGTGCTGATCCTCGCTGAGTTGCTCCAGTGCCCGCCGTAGCAAGCGTCCTCGATCGGCGCCATGTGCTCCAGCGCTGGGACTGGTCATCGAGCCGGCTAACTCGTCCAGTAGATGTATCATTGAAGCATCAGCCGCGATATCGCCCTCGCGGACCTCGCCGGCCCGCTTGGCGGTCTGGAAAGCCCGGCGATCGACATCAATTATGCGATTAATAGCGATGCGGCGAAGCCAGGCGAAGAAGCTGTCCTGGCCACGATCGACGAACTGATCGATATTGCGTAAAGCATCGACATAGACCTGTTGCATAACGTCCTGTGACTCCAGGCGCTGACGCAAACGGTCTCCGAGCTCGGATCGAATCGAGGTTAAAAGCCGCTGCGTGTGTGCTTGGAGCAATTCATTCAGGGCCTGCTCATCACGCTGTTTGGCCCGTTCGATCAGGGCGGCGACCTTTGCTGGTTCGACACTTTCCATCATCAGGCCTCTAGTGGCCTAAGCGTTTTCTGCCGTTTCGCGCTTCGCGTAAACTTGCAATCGATACACCTTGAGTGTAACTCACTGTGTCTGCTTGACCAAAGCCATCAGTTCCACGGGACTTAAGCACATAGCACATGTGGTGCATGACAGTCCCGTGCTTGCTTCCGGGGGGTTGGTGAGCAGGGCACACGTTGTCAGGTTATCGGACGTATTTAGTGTTCCGGCTGGAAGGCATCCTGAAAATGCTCTATCTCGGGATCACCTTGTTCAGGAAGCACAATGGCAACCACATCGAAGCGGCAGGGCAGGTTCGTCCAACGCTTGTGTTGCAAAAACCATTCCGCGCAACGGGCCAACTTCCGCCGTTTGGGTCGTGTAACTGCCTCCTGTGGTTCGGAGAAGGCGCGATCGCGGCGGGTCTTTACCTCGACGAAGACCACTGTCTCGCCAGCGCGCATGACTAGATCCAGTTCTCCGACGGGGGTGGAGTATCCGCGGGTGACGGTTTTCAGACCGCGTTGCTTTAGGAAAGACTCGGCGAGGCGCTCACCCCGCAATCCGAGTTGGTGACGCGGATCAGACACCGGGGCCTAGGCTTCGCTGGTGGCCATCTCTTCACTGCCGGCCGCCTGGTTTTCCTGCTCGCGTTTCTTGGCGGCACGGGCCGCGGCCTCCGCCTCACGCATGGCGCGGGCTTTTTCGGCGCGGGCCTGGTCGGCGGCTCGACGAGCTTCAGCGGAGATACGGCGTTCACGCAGCTTGCGGGCCTTGCCGACGCGCGCACGCAAGTAATAAAGCTTGCAGCGTCGGATCTTGCCCCGGCGGAGCGTCTTGATGGCCACGACTTTAGGTGAATGCACCGGAAAGATACGTTCAACGCCTTCGTTGCCGACCAGCTTACGGACGGTGAACATTTCGTCCAGGCCCTGGCCTTTACGGGAGATGACCGTGCCTTCAAAGTTCTGGAGACGCTCTTTACTGCCCTCAACGATCTTGATCGTGACGCGGATGGTCTCGCCGATGTTGAAATCCAGGTCTTGCTCGCGTTTGTACTTGCTCTCGGCTACGTCAAATAATGGGTTTTGCATCGGAGCGCCTCTCTTTCTAACCCAGGCATAGCGTCTCATGGTCGGCTGCGGGAGCAGAGCCCGCGCCTGGCCGAAGAGAACCGCGGTCGGGATTGCGCCTGGCGTCGATTATTCCAGGTTGAGCCAATAAGTCTGGGCGGCGCTGGCGCGTACGTTCTTGGGCTTGGGCCTGACGCCAAGCCTCGATCTCGGCATGGTTACCGGACAGCAGCACCTCGGGCACCGTCAGGCCGCGAAACTCGCGTGGGCGGGTGTACTGTGGATAGTCGAGTTGGTTGTTCTGAAAAGACTCATGCGTGGTGGCGTCGTCATGACCCAGCGCGCCGGGCAATAAACGCACGACGCTGTCAATAATCGCCAGGGCGGCCAACTCGCCGCCGGTCATGACGAAGTCGCCAAGGCTGATTTCTTCAGGTTGCAGCAGCTCGATAATACGCTCGTCAAAGCCTTCATAATGGCCGCAGATCAGCAATAACCGCTGGCTGGCGGCGTAGTGGGATGCCAGGCTCTGGCTAAACGAACGGCCCTGCGGCGTTAATAAAATCCGCAGGGCCGTACGATCGTCCAGGGCTTCGATCGCTTTGACGGCGTCGTATAGCGCCTGACACATAAAGATCATGCCAGGGCCGCCGCCGAAGGGTCGATCGTCAACTTTGTGATGGGGATCAGTGGAATAATCGCGGATCTGGTGCAGATGGATGTCAGCCAGTCCGGCGTCGCGCGCCCGGCCCAGGATGCTGGCCGATAAATAAGGCTGCATGACCTCTGGAAACAATGTCAAGACATCGATGCGCATCACTGTTAGCAACCATCTGCCGCGTTCGGATCACTTGGAGGTAATACCGTGCTTCTTGAGGAGGTCGCGGACCGTATCCGTCGGTAGCGCTCCCACACTAAGCCAGTGCTTGATCCGGTCCTCTTTTAACTGGACCTGGGCCAGGGGATCACTGAGTGTTGGATCGTAATGGCCCAACTCTTCAAGTACCCGCCCGTTGCGTGGATTACGTGCCTCCATCGCAGCTAAGCGGAAGAACGGGCGATGTCGGCGCCCGTATCGTTTTAATCTGATTCTGACAGCCATGTAGCTCTCCGGTCCACTGTTCCGGTTGATCACCCCAGTGTGTAACCGGGGGTGAGCCCGGCACACCATCGAGTGATAAGTAGCCCATAAGTATAAACTCTGGCGTCTACACTGCCAAGGGGCAAAATAGCAATCCGGACAGTTCCAGCGGCTTATCAGGCGAAACCAGCCGTAACGTCCGGTAGTTGAGTCATGTGAGTGTTTCGGCTGAAGCCCGCGGCTTGGGTCAGGGGGCCGATCGGCGTGGCTGCCGAATCAGGACTGCTTATGCAACCCTCTAGCGGGGATTGCCGATATATCAAACGAATCGAATGCAAGAGTGGTTTTGTCCACATGCTTCGTTCTCTTCGCCGACGGAAAACCGGAACTACCCAAGGAGGCGTAATCGTGCAAACCGTATTTGTAACCGGTGCCGAAGGCTTTGCGGGGAGTCTGCTGACTCATCAACTACGTCGTCGTGGTTACACTGTCGTGGCGGGTGTGCGGAACCGCGCCCGGAAGCTGGCGTACGAACGTGAGCATGGAAAAGCGATCGTCTGTGACGTCAGTGATGCCATCAATGTGGCCCGGGCCATAGCCAGTGCCCGACCGGATGGTGTGATCCATCTGGCTGGCACATCACACCCCCAGGCCGCCACCGACCAACCACTCACAGCTTATCAATCCATAGTCACTGCCTGGGCCAATGTGCTGGATGCGGTGCGGCGAGTCTGCCCCCGGGCCCGGGTGTTGATGATTAGTGCCTGTGATGTCTATGGTAATGCTGGTCAGAACGGTCGCCCACTCCCTGAGGATACTCAGCCGCGGCCGGTCAGCACGTTTGGGGCCTTGAAGCTGGCGGCTGAATCGATCGCTCACACCTACTACCAGAACTATCACTTGAACCTGACGATTGCCCGGCCATTTCATTATACCGGTCCTGGGCAGCCGGAGAGCTTCTTCTTTGGAGCGGTGGCGCGGCGTTTGGCGGACTGGGATGCCAGCGCTAGTGGTTTCGAAATGTCCTTGCCGGATCTGGACTGCCGCCGGGATCTACTGCATGTTTTTGATGTGGTCGATGCATATGAGCGGCTATTGAACGACGGCAAGCCCAATGAGACTTACAATGTCTGTTCAAATGATTCACGCACGTGCCGGCAGATTGTCCAAGCCATGGCCCAGGCAGTACGCCTGCCGCTGAATTTCACGGATGAAGCAACACCGGATGTGGAGGATGATGTCATCTCGGTCTTGTGGGGTGACAACAGTAAGCTGCGGGATGAGTTGGGCTGGCACCCAACGCACACCGTTGATGGTGCCGTACAGGACTTGATGCGCAGCTACCAGCGGCAAACAACGCGCGTTCGTTGATCTGACGGGCAGATCAATAAATCTGGTTCACCGCCTACCCCCGGGTCCGGCTACGGCCGGGCCTGTTTCTTGCGCCGGGATCACGGTCCGATACCAGCATGTCTTGACAGTCCGCCGTAAAAGACGTGTAGCGTCCGGGCTCCGCCCCGGACGTTGTTGTAAGAGGACGTTTCTCCCGCGATCCCCGGCCGGGACAGAGCCCGGCCGCTACATTTGCCGACCGGCACGGACTTTTGCGGCGGACTGTTGAGTGTCCACGGATACGCCGTTATCCTCCCAGCAGTTCGAGAGCAACAATGATGCCATTGGCCGAGGAGTCGGACCCATGCCAATGAATGCGATTTTACGGCAGGCGGAAGAAGAAATGAAAAAAGCGGCGGAGTACCTCAAGCAGGAATTCCGCTCGGTACGCACGGGGCGGGCCACGCCATCACTGGTCGACTCACTGCGTATCGAGGTCGAGTCCTATGGCTCAACCATGACGCTGAAGGAATTGGCCAACATCGCCGTAGTTGAGGGTAACATTGTCATTATCAAGCCTTTCGATCCTGGTACACTCAAGGATATTCAGCGGGGGATCGAGCGGAGCGAGTTGGGTATCAATCCTCAGAATGATGGCAAGATGATCCGCTTGCCGGTGCCAGCCTTATCGGGTGAGCGGCGTAGCCAACTTGGCACGCATGTCAAGCAGTTGGCCGAACAGCAGAAAGTTGTTGTACGTAATGCCCGTCGCGACGCTAACAAGGCTCTGGAAACGGGCAAGAAGGATAAAATTCTAAGTGAGGACGATGTAACGCGGGCGGAAGAGCGTGTCCAGAAGCTAACCAACGATCATATCAAACAGCTTGATGCCCTAATAGCTGACAAGATCCGCGAAATCGAAGAAGTCTGATATATGACGCGCGGCATGATTGCCCAGCATCTTTGCCGGGCAATCATGCCGCTACGTCCGTATACCGCTTGGCAGTCCAGATGTTAAGGCTGCTGCAAGTGGAAGATAAAGAACGTTGGCTGATTGGGGAATATCTCCACCTCGGCGTCGGTTGGTAACCAGCCCTCGGCCTCCGCCAGGGCCATATACGTACCGGGAGGGACATCCCACATAACGAATAAACCGTATGGGTTGGTTATCGTTCGGCAGACTTCGCCGTCAGGGTTGAAGAGGCGGACCAGGGCCCCGCCGAGGGGGATGCACTGGCCATCGATATCCCCCAGGACCTGGCCGACGAAAACTCCCGGCGGCGGCGGTCCACCTGGTTCGAGTACGAAGACGTGCTCAACGACGGCACCGGGCTCCAGCATTACCAGAAAGTCCTGGGGGTGGAAACCTTCGTGAGTAGCAACCAGGACATATTCACCCGGTGGGATGGGTCCGAACTCGAAGAAGCCATCTTCGTTGGTAATGAAGTGAGCGACCTCCTCATCCCCGCGTAGCAAGCGTACGAGCGAATCACCGAGCGGTACAGGCTCACCGCCGGGAAGCGCGCCCAGTACCAGGCCGACGATCGCGCCAGGCTCTGGTTGCTGAGGCTCCATGAAGAAATCATGTGTGACCCGGGTTGCCGGCGGCACGAACAGGGCGTGCTCAATCGGTTCAAAACCGGGATGCTCGGCGACCAGGACATACTCGCCCGGCTCGACATTCACGAAGAAATAGCTGCCATCCCAGCCAGACATGGCGTGGAACGGCTCGATGCCTTCACGGAAGAGCATGATATGAGTGCCGGGCAGTGGCCTGGGTTCTTCGCCGTCCGGCGGGACCACGAAGACGCGCCCGGCAATCGTGCCAGACTCAGGGAACGGCCGTTGGTGATGGAAGATGACCGTGGCATGCGGCGGGAAGGCTGCGCGGGGGACCGCCACGATATGGAATGGGTGTGTGATAATATCACAGGGTCCCGGACGCCGATCGTCCAGGATCTTCACTAGGGTGAATGGGCCGTCATGGCGCAGGCCCACGATTGAGATCGTCGGGCCACAACCACTCGGCTGGAAGCCCTGGAGCGCCACAATCACCACATGCTGCTCAAAATCAATCGGCGGCGGGGGAATGGGCTCGGGATGATGTCCGGCCCAGAATGCACACCAGGCATCCGGATTGCGAATGAGCATATCAGCACCGGCGAAATTTGGGTCCCCAGCTCGCCAGGCACTGAAATCGCCTTTTTCAAGAGTGATCAGTGGTATAGGCGG